>NZ_JAMYTK010000021.1:0-99196 GCF_040322355.1 Mesorhizobium sp. M0145 | reverse complement strand
TGGGGCGGCGGCGTCTCGCCGCGCGCGCCCACGCGCGCCCGCGCCGCGCCGGGGCCGCCGGCTCCCGCCCGCCCCCCCCGGCGCCCCCCGCGACCGCAGCCGCCGTTCGATCTCGGCCGCCGCCGCCTCGGCGACGCCGATGACGGTGGAGGAAGAAGAAGGGTCGCTCGGCACCACCTCGACCAGATCAAGCGCAAAGCGCGATTTCAGCCGTGCCGCAAGGTCGAGGCAATTGGCGATCGGATGGTCGACGCGCACCTTGATCAGCCCTTCGGAGACTGCGAGCGACACCAGCCGCTGCGCCGTCTGCCGCGAGATGCCAAGCGTGGCGGCGATCTGGTCCTGGGTGTTGCCTGCGACATAATAGAGCCAGCCGGCACGCGCCGCGTCGTCCAGCCTGTTGCCGCCGCTGTCCTGCCGCGAATTCAAGTTCCTGCCTCCCAACCCCGCCGAGCATAAGAGGCGGAGCGCAGTAGTTTCGCAGGGAATGAACTTGCGCGCAATTGCCTATTGTAAGAGCAATTGCTTAGTGATGAAACTTGGTGTTTGGAGCGAAGTGACAGGTCGACCCAGTCTCGTTGCAACAGCAAGGCTGTCGAGGTCGCACCAATCCCGGTTCTAAAGCGCGTTGCGTTCGATCGGCCTCATGCGACGCGTTTTAGGTTCCTTTTTATGCATGTCGTCATCGCAAAACCGCTGCACACTTTGCGCGACATGCATTAGCGGGGACGCGGCGGTTTATCTCGCGCGCTAAACGCTTTAAGGAATTTTTTGAGAATGGAGCCTTGCATGACGCCGAAAGCGGTTTTCTGGGATATGGACGGCACGCTGGTCGACAGCGAGCCGCTGCACGAGGCGGCGCTGATTGCGGCGCTGCACAGCGTCGGCATCGCGCCGCCGGCCGACCTGCATGAGCGCGTGCTCGGCATCGCCGCATGGCCGGTCTACGAAATGCTGCGCGACGAGTTCGGCCTCGACCTGCCTTTCGACGATTGGATCGTGCGCAAATACGATCACTATCTGCCGATGGCCGAAACGCTGACGCCACGCACCGGCGCGATCGAGATTTTCAATGAGCTGCTCGCGCTTGGCGTGCCGCAAGCGGTGGTGTCCAACTCGGACAGGCTGATCGTCGATGCCAATCTGCGCGCCGTAGGCCTCGTATATCCCGGCATGAAGACGGTCAGCCGCAACGACGTGCGTGAAGGCAAGCCGCATGCCGAACCTTTCCTGCGCGCCGCCTGGTTGGCCGACGTCGATCCCGCCGAGGCCGTGGCGGTCGACGACAGCGTGACCGGCGCCACGGCGGGGCTGGCAGCTGGAATGAAGACGATTTTCTGGCCAGAGGTGCCCATGGAGGGGCCGCCGGGGGCGATTGTCATCAACAGCGCCGGCGAATTGCGGGCCGAACTCGGGCTTTAAGCCAGGCCCGGCGGGACCGCGCTCAACTCCGGTAGGCAGGCTCCTGCTCGTCGAGGATCGCCTTCAGTTCGGAAAGGTGGCGCTCGGCCTGGCCGGGATAGTCTTCCTGTTCCCTTGCCGCTTTCTCCGCGATCTCATCCGACAGTACCCGCAGCGGCCGGCCGGTCCACAGCGCCTTGATATAGGTTTCGGCGGCGCGCTCGAAATAGAACATGCGGTTGAAGGTGTCGGCGACGCTGTCGCCGATGACCAGCACGCCATGGTTGCCCATCATCATCACCTTGACCTTCGGGTCGACAAGAAGCTGGGAGCAGCGCTCGCCCTCTTCCTCGAAGGCCAGCCCGCCATAATGAGCGTCGACGACATGGCGGTTGAAGAAGATCGCCGAGTTCTGGTCGATCGGCGGCAACGTCGAGTCGGCGAGCGAGGCAAGCACGGTGGCGTGGATCGAGTGGACATGCATGACGCAGCGTGCATGACGCACGTTGCGATGGATGGCACCATGCAGGCCCCACGCCGTCGGGTCGGGCGCATTCGGGCCGACCAGCGTGTCGGGATCATTGGCGTCGATCAGAAGCAGATCGCTCGCCTTGATGCGCGAGAAATGCACCTGGTTAGGGTTCATCAGGAATTGCGAGCCATCGTCGTTGACCGCCAGCGAAAAATGATTGGCCACCGCCTCATGCATGTTAAGCCGCGCCGTCCAGCGGAAGGCGCAAGCCAGATCGACGCGCTCCTCATAG
Source organism: Mesorhizobium sp. M0145 (assembly GCF_040322355.1). NCBI lineage: Bacteria > Pseudomonadati > Pseudomonadota > Alphaproteobacteria > Hyphomicrobiales > Phyllobacteriaceae > Mesorhizobium > Mesorhizobium sp. M0145. The sequence continues at coordinate 97,031 of NZ_JAMYTK010000021.1, read as the reverse complement.
AACGGCAGGTTGGTCAGCACTTCCTTCTGCAGGCGCGTGATGCTCATCGTAACCTCCGTGAAAGAAGCAAGGATGCCGCGCGGCTGGAACACGCGCAACCGGTTTCGTTTGGTACAGGCGAGCGCCGTTATGCCGCCGTGCTGGTGGCCGCGCCGACCCGAAGCCCGCCATGCTCGACGATGAAATCGATCACCTCCTGCAGGCCCTTGCCGCGCGACAGGTCGGTGAAGCCAAACGGCCGTTTGCCGCGCATGCGGGCAGCGTCGCGTTCCATGATGTCGAGATTGACGTTCACATAGGGCGCAAGGTCGCTCTTGTTGATGACCAGGAAATCGGACCGGGTGATCGCCGGTCCGCCCTTGCGCGGAATCTCCTCGCCCTGGCAAACCGAGATGACATAGAGCGTCAGGTCGGCAAGGTCCGGCGAGAAGGTGGCGGCGAGGTTGTCGCCGCCCGATTCGATGAAGACGATGTCGAGATCCGGGAATTTTTTGGTCATCTCGGCGATCGCCTGCAGATTGATCGAGGCGTCCTCGCGAATGGCGGTGTGCGGGCAGCCGCCGGTCTCGACGCCGATGATGCGATCCTCGGGCAGCGCCTGAAGCCGGGCCAGCATCATGGCATCTTCCTTGGTGTAGATGTCGTTGGTGACGACGGCGATCGAGAACTCGTCACGCAGCGCCTTGCAGAGCTTTTCGGTGAGCGTCGTCTTGCCGGAGCCGACCGGGCCGCCGATGCCGATGCGAAGAGGACCGTTGGCTTGTGTCATCTAGGGAACTCCGTGATGGCAAGAATGGCGAAGCCGAGCCCGATCAACAGACAGAGCGGCGAATAGTAGCTGACATCAAGCCGCGCGAAAGGCTGTTCGGGCGCCAGCCGGCGCCACCACGGCGTGAAGCCGGCAATGCCGCGCGCCAGGAAGACCAGCGCGATGAGCAGCGCCGTGGCGGCCAGCCCGGCCTTGGGAAAGGGCGTGGCGAACACGCCTTCGAGCGCCATCGGCCACAGCGTCGCCAGGCCGAGGCAGGCGGCAACGGCGAAGCTGGCGAAGGGTGCCGGCATCTCGTCGACGCCGCGAAAGCCGATGACCGCGCGAGCGCAGGAGGCGGCGTCCCTGCCCGGCCAGATGCCGCCAATGCCCCAATAGACATGCAGTGCTGTGATCAACAGCAGGACCAGCGAGAGCGCGAAAGCGAGGACGATCATGAGCGGAACAGCCGCGAATACTGGGCTTCGTGCTTCATCGCCGTGACGTCGGAGATGAAAGCGCAGCCGCCGAGATCATCGAGGGTCGAGCCGGCAGCGCGGTCGGCCGTGGCCAGGGCAAGCGGTTCGAAGGCGGCCAGTAGCGTCATCGCGGCACTCTGGCCAACGATGCCGAGCCGGATCGCGGCCTGGACGAGATTGGAGAAGAAGGCCTGCAGAAAGGCCGCCAGGGCGTCCCGCAGCGCAATGCCGTGATCGCCGGCAACGGCGCCGACGGCAACGCAATAGGCACATTCGGCCGGCAGGCGATCCAGCACCTGGCACGGCCAGGCGAAGGCCGCCTTCAGGAAAGCAGCGCCCTGCAGCATGGTCTCGGCATGGCGCTCGCGCGAGCCTGCCAGAGCTTCGGCAAGGGCGACGATTTCATCGAGATCGCCGGTTTCGCGCCCCCTGCGCCAGCTTTCGGCAAACAGCACCGCATCATTCCAGCCCGAACCCATCTCGACCAGCGTTTCCAGCCACGCGGCGAGCTCTTTGCTGTCGGCAACCAGCCCGGCATGCACGGCTTGCTCGAGACCATGGCTGTAGGAAAAGCCGCCGACCGGGAAGGAAGGCGACAGCCACGCCATCAGCCGCAACAAAGCAATATTGGAAGGCTGGGCAACGTTGGAAGGCTGGTCAGTCATGGTCATGGTCATGCGAATGGCTGTGGGAATGCGATTCGCTATGGGTATGGGAATGCGCTTCGGCGTGGCTGTGCGCATGCGCCTCGGCATGAGCGTGGCCGTGGCCGCCATGCCCGGAATAGGCGCCGCGCACCGGCTTGAACGGCTCGGAGACGTCGCTAACGGTGGCGCCCAATCCCTCCAGCATCGCCTTGATGACATGGTCGCGCAGAATGAGGATGCGCCCAGCTTCGATGGCGGCTGCGAGATGGCGGTTGCCGATGTGCCAGGCAAGCTCTGCCAGATGGACAGGGTCGCTGGCCCGGACGTCGTAGAGCGGCTCCTCGGCCGCGACGATCTCGATGTGGCGGCCATCCTCCAGCACCAGCCGGTCACTATGGTTCAAGGTCACCGGTTCGGGCAGGTCGACCAGCACCTTGTCGCTACGGGCCGTTTCGATGGCGCGACGGCGCAGATGCCGCTCGTCATGGGCAAGCACCGCACTGTCGTATGGCGTGGTGGTTCCGGCTTCGCCTGCGGCCAGGACGGAGACGGCGCGCGGGAATTTGGTGAAGTCGGTGCGAATATCGAGCTTCATGTAAAAACTGCCTCTCCCAAAAAGCCTAGCCTATCGCGTCCGCCGCCCCAATGGGGCTCAGACGATCGTGTCGAAGAGCCGCAGGATGAACGATATCTGATAGACGAGCGCGCCGGCGACAAAGGCGATGTGAAAGCGGCGGTCGCGCAGCAGGATCGCAATGACGCAAAGCGCGACGAAAACCGGCGTGCGGATCAGATATTCGACGCCAAAATGGGCGAAATGCTCCGGCCCTTTCAGCAGCGTATCGATCACGTCGAGCAGATAAGTCGCCGCCAGCAGGCCGAAGAACCAGGCCCGGCGCGAATAAAAGAAATCCTCATAGCTGGTGTAGTCCAGCATCGAATCCGGAAACAGCAGCGCGCAGAGCAGGAACAGCGTGACGGCGTAGAAGATGATGAACAGGTATTTGCCGAAGGTCCAATTCTCGATCTGGAACAGGCCGAACTCCCACCACCAGAAATGCACCAGCATTAAAAGCACCGACGCAACCCAGGCGAGGTGCACGGGATAGAGCCGGTATTGGCCGGGATGCTGGACGATGCGGGCGACCCCCGACAGCAGGCGGGTGACGCCGAGGCCGATCACCATGCCCAGGACGATGCGGATATGCGGGAAAATGTCGTGGGCGTAGGGGAGTTGCGGGTCCATAGGCCTGGCGCGGCATGTTCTACATCGGTCGTTCTAACGCCTGTGGTTCAGAACAGGAAGTAGCGTTGCGCCATCGGCAGCACGGTAGCCGGCTCGCATGTCAGGAGTTCGCCGTCGGCGCGGACCTCATAGGTTTCGGGGTCGACCTCGACATGCGGCGTGGCGTCATTGAGCACCATCGAATGCTTGCCGATGCCGCCGCGGGTGTTTTCGACCGCGACCATCTGCTTGTCGACGCCGAGCCTGCCGCGCAGGCCGGCGTCGAGCGCGGCCTTCGAAACGAAGGTCACCGACGAATTGGTCATCGCCTTGCCGTAGGCCCCGAACATCGGCCGGTAATGCATCGGCTGCGGCGTCGGGATCGAGGCGTTGGGATCGCCCATCGGGGCGGCGGCGATCATGCCGCCGATCAGCACCATGTCCGGCTTGACGCCGAAAAAGGCCGGATTCCACAGCACGAGGTCGGCGCGTTTTCCCACCGCCACCGAGCCGATGTCCTTCGACAGGCCATGCGCGATGGCCGGATTGATGGTGTATTTGGCGATGTAGCGGCGGACGCGGAAATTGTCGTTGTCGCCGGTCTCCTGCGGCAGCGAACCGCGCTGGCGCTTCATCTTGTCGGCGGTCTGCCAGCAGCGGATCGCCACTTCGCCGACACGGCCCATGGCCTGGCTGTCCGACGAGATGATCGAGAAGGCGCCGATGTCGTGCAGAATGTCTTCTGCGGCGATGGTTTCCTTGCGGATGCGGCTTTCGGCAAAGGCGATATCTTCGGGGATCGACGGCGACAGATGGTGACAGACCATCAGCATGTCGAGGTGTTCGGCCAGCGTGTTGATCGTGTAGGGGCGGGTCGGGTTGGTCGAGGACGGAATGACGTTAGGCAGGCCGCAGACCTTGATGATATCAGGCGCGTGGCCGCCGCCGGCGCCTTCGGTGTGGAAGGCATGGATGGTGCGGCCCTTGATCGCCGCGACCGTGTTTTCGACGAAGCCGGACTCGTTCAGCGTGTCGGTGTGGATCATCACCTGCACGTCGTAATCGTCGGCGACCGACAGGCAGCAGTCGATTGCAGCCGGCGTCGTGCCCCAGTCCTCGTGCAGCTTCAGCGAGCAGGCGCCGGCGAGCACCATCTCCTCGAGCGCGGCAGGCAGGGACGCGTTGCCCTTGCCCGACAGGCCGATATTCATAGGGAAGGCGTCGAAAGACTGGATCATGCGCGCCAGATGCCACGGCCCAGGCGTGCAGGTGGTGGCCAGCGTGCCGTGCGCCGGGCCGGTGCCGCCGCCGAGCATGGTGGTGATGCCCGACATCAGCGCTTCCTCGATCTGCTGCGGGCAGATGAAGTGGATATGCGCGTCGAAGCCGCCGGCGGTCAGGATCTTGCCCTCGCCGGCGATGATCTCGGTACCGGGACCGATGATGATGGTGACGCCGCCTTGGGTATCCGGATTGCCGGCCTTGCCGATCGCGGCGATACGGCCGTCCCTGAGGCCGATATCTGCCTTGACGATACCGGCGGTGGCATCGACGACCAACGCATTGGTGATGACGGTGTCGACCGCGCCTTGCGCGCGCGACACCTGGCTCTGGCCCATGCCGTCGCGGATGACCTTGCCGCCGCCGAACTTCACCTCCTCGCCGTGAAGAGTGAGATCCCTTTCGACCTCGATGAACAGCTCGGTGTCGGCGAGCCGGACCTTGTCGCCGACGGTCGGGCCGTACATCTGCGCATAGGCGGCGCGGGTGATTTTAGCCATCAGCAATTGCTCCCGAAATACAGCCCGAAAATACCGCTTGTCGAAGCCGGGCCCCACATTGCCGCCATCCTATGGTCACGCAATGACCCGCTGAGCGACACTTTCCGATCCCATTTAGCGTTTGAGGTGGCCGGGCCACCCCAAAACGACCATTTGCCAATCGATGGAAAGGAACATCCATGCGCAAAACGACCCTTCTGGCAGCCGCCGCCACGCTGGTGCTCGCAACCGCCGCCAGCGCCCAGCAACAGCCTGCGCAGCAGCCCAGTCCGGCGCCGGCTGCGCCTGCTCCTGCCGCGCCCGGGGCGCAGCCGCAGGCGCCCACCATCCAGGCGATCAACGTCGTCGATATCAAGGATCTGCCCGCGGACACTCAAGCCAAGGTCAACGAGGTGATCGCCAAGCGCAGCGATGCCGACCTGCAGAAACTGCGCGGCTCGATCGACGCGACACCGCAGGTCAAATCCGCGCTCGAAGCCAAGGGGCTCACCTCGGCGCAGGTGATCGCCGCCAGCATGAGCACCAATGGCGCGCTGACGCTGATCACCAAGAAAGCGAGCTGACGAGACGAGGCGGCGGGCCGGCGCCCGGCCAGCCCGCCGCATCACAAAGGGAACCTTCACGGGGGACGTTACGTTTCGGTCCTGTCGCCCTGACACGAGCCTCGAAAAGGACCCTGAGAACGAGCGATGGCGATCACCACCTTCTCCGACACCAGATGGCTGCATGGGATTGCCGCGACCGCGTTTCTGGCAGCCAGCATTCCGCACGCCGCGCTGAACGCGCAGAGCCTCGACAGCGCCGAGACCGTCAACCGGATCGTCGGCTCGGAGGTCGGCCAGGAAGAGACCCAGACAAATGCGGAAGCCGGCAAGGTCAGTTCGGCGATCGACCGCACGCGTGAAAACATCGCCGCCGTGCGCAAGACATCCAAGCTCGACAAGGTCGATATCGTGTTTCTTACCGATGCCGCGCGCACTGAAGGCGGCCCGCCACCGGCGATCGAAAACAAGGTCAGGCAACATCGGGACGACATCGCCGAGCTGCGCAAGGAGATCGAAGCGAACGCATTGCTGTTCAACGCCATCGATTCGCGGCGAGTGCAAACCGAGGACGTTCTGGCGGTGGAATTCGACGATCCGGGAAAGGTCATCATCTATGCGGCGGCCAAGCCGCCCGGCTGAGCCGAAACTGCTCGACGCCTTCGATCTCACAGCGCGCCCATGATCTTCTGTTGAAATCCGTAGACCTCGCGCTTGCCGCCGAACGGCACCAGGGTAACGTCGCGCTCTTGGCCGGGCTCGAAGCGCATGGCGGTGCCGGCAGCGATGTCGAGGCGCATGCCGCGCGCCTTGTCGCGATCGAATCTCAGTCCCTCATTGGTCTCGAAGAAATGATAATGGCTGCCTACCTGGATCGGCCGGTCGCCGCTGTTGGCTACCTTCAAAGTGACCGTCGCCAGACCCTTGTTCAGTTCGATCTCGCCGCTTGCCGTGATGATTTCGCCGGGGATCATCGCGGCCTCACACGACGCCGAAAGCGAGGCCGGCGCCAATCGCGGCACAAGCGGCGCCAGCGGCGCGGGCAAGCCCGCGGAAGCGCCAGCCGAGGCCGAGACCGGCCGCGATGCCGACGGCGTGGAGCAGTGCCGTGGCAACGGCAAAGCCTGCGATATAGCCGAGCCCAGCGGCATTTTCAGGAACCTCGGTGCCGTGGGCGTAGCCATGGAACAGCGCGAACAGGCCGATGACGGCGACGCCGGCCGAGACGGGAAGATCGACGGCGAGCGCAACCAGCAGCCCGAGTGCCACGACGGACGCCAGTATCGCCGGCTCGACGAAAGGCATAGGCACATGCAGCCTGCCGAGCACGCCGCCGGCCAGCATGACGCTTACGAAGGCCAGCGGCCATGCCCAGGTCGCTTTGTCGCCCTTGAGCGCGGCCCATAGCCCGACGGCAATCATCGCCGTCATGTGATCGAGGCCGGAGAGCGGGTGGGAGAAGCCGGCGGTGAAGGACGAAACCGTGCCCACGCCGACATGGGCATAGGCTGGCATAGCTGCCGCCAGCAGCAGGACCGCCGACAGCGTCGTGCGTTTCATCGTAGCGGGGATCATCGGCGTAGCTTCCATCTTCGAGATCATCATGCCTCTCACGCCGCCTTGCGGGCCGGACCACAGCCCTCTGCCTTGAGGACGCGCTTGGTGGAGGCCGGATATTTCTTCAGCAGCGCTGCCGGACGGATAGGGCGGGCCGAGAAGTTGCCGCCGCAATTCGGACAGGCGCCGCCGAGCACGTTTTGTGCGCAGTCGGCGCAAAAGGTGCATTCGAAGGTGCAGATCACCGCATCCGTCGCATCGGGCGGCAGATCCTTGTCGCAGCACTCGCAGTTGGGACGCAGCTCAAGCATTTTCCTCTCCTTGGCGGTGTTATCTGATCGGCTCGTGCACGGTCACCAGCTTGGTGCCGTCTGGAAACGTCGCCTCGACCTGCACATCGTGGATCATTTCTGCAATGCCTTCCATCACCTGGGCCCGGGTGACGACATGGGCGCCGGCCTCCATCAGCTCGGCGACCGCGCGGCCGTCGCGGGCACCCTCGACGACGAAATCGGTGATCAGCGCGATCGCTTCCGGATGATTGAGCTTGACGCCGCGTTCGAGCCGCTTGCGGGCCACGATCGCCGCCATGGCGATCAGCAGCTTGTCTTTCTCCCTCGGCGTCAGATTCATGCTTTTTCCTGCGGTGGCACAATCGAAATCAGAGTGACCATAATTTGGGCAGGCCCGCCCGTCCGTTGAGCAATTCGACAAGCGGCACCAGCCGCTTGCGGAGCTGGTAGCCGTCCTCAGCGAACAGCCTCGCAAGAAGCTTGCCAGATTTCCGCACGCTCCAGAAACTGACGCCGCCCTGGCCGCCGACTATGCCCCGGGCCGGCTCGAGCAAAGCCTCTGCCCGTGGCGATACCATCAGCAGCGTCGCCACGGCGACGGCACCGCCGGCCGCTGCGGGACGGTTCAAGGTGGCCGCAACGTCCGGCCCGATGCGGAACTCCTCTGCATGGACCAGCGCCCCGTCCTGGCGGACGCGCCAGCGGTCGTGGAAATGGCCTTGCGAAGCCCGTTCACCCATGGCCAGGCGGCCGAAGACGGTAGCCTCCAGGATCAGCGCCTCGGCTCCGGTGGCAAGCTCCACGTCAAGGCTGCGGGCAAAGGCCGAGCGGTCGAAGACGATGGTTTCCTGTGGCAGCCAGGCAATGTGGCCGTCTTCCCCGACAGTCAGCTGCACCCGCACTTCGGCGCGGTCGGATGCGGCGCGATAGATTTTCTCGCAGGCCTGCGTTGTTATGGTTGCGGAGGCGCCGGCACCGACATCGACCTCCCAGGCGAGACGGTCGCCACCGGTCAGCCCACCGGCGGTGTTGATCAGGACGGCTTCGAGCGGATCGGCCGAGACCGCCGGCATGCGGATCTTGGCCGAACCGTCCTGGTACAGACGCCGAAGACGCGTGCGGCCTCCGTTCCAGTCGCAGCCAAGCCGCGCGACGCCGGCAACACGCTGGGCCGGCGGCACTGAAGTCAAGCTATATGCGATCGTATCCACGACACCAACGTTAAGCACTGCGGCGGCTTTGTCGATATATAGCTTGTTGCTTGACAGCGTTTCGGTTTCTATAGAGGGAGCCACCTTGGTACGGTCACCGGCGCCTGGCGGGGGTAAAAGGCGACGATGACGACGTAATCGAGGACAAAAGGGGCGCTGATCAGTTGGCGTCGGGAAACGACAGAGTTGGGGAAGAAACCGAATGGCTGACCAGCTGGCAAACGATATCATCGCCAAGATCAAGGCTCATGCCGAGCCGGGCGGCGAGGAAATCACCACCAGTACCGAACTGACCGCCCTTGGCATCCATTCGCTGGAACTGACGGAGATCATCTTCGATCTCGAGGAAGAGTATGGCATCGAAATCGAGATGAACACTGTCGATGCCTGGAGCAATCTGAAGAATGTCGGCGACATGGTCGAGGCGGTTCGCGCGCTGATCGCGAAAAAAGCCTGACTGAATGCACAAGCGCGTCGTCATCACGGGCATCGGCGGATTATGCGGGCTCGGCACCAATGCACCGGCAATCTGGAATGAAATGCGCGCCGGCCGTTCGGCAATCGGCGCGATCGACAATCCGCTGCTGCATGATCTGAAGGTCAAGGTCGGCTGCGAAATCAAGGCGCTTCCCGAGCACGGCATCGACCGCAAGCAGGTCGTGTCGATGGACCGCTTCAGCCTTCTGGCGACGATCGCCGCGCGGGAGGCGGCACAGCAGGCGGGATTGAACCCGCACGCGGCCAACACCTACCGGATGGGCACCATCGTCGGCGTCGGCGTCTGCGGCTGGGAGGCAATCGAAGAGAACTATCGCGCCATCCTGCTCGAAGGCAAGAACCGCGCCGGCATCTTCACCGTCCCGAAAGTAATGCCGGGCGCTGCAGCCGGCCATGTCAGCATGAATCTTGGTCTGCGCGGGCCGGTGTTCGGCATCACCTCTGCCTGCTCGTCATCCAACCACGCCATTGCCTCGGCGGTCGATCAGATCAGGCTCGGCCGGGCCGACGTCATGGTCGCCGGCGGCACCGATGCGCCGCTGGTCTGGGGCATCCTCAAGGGCTGGGAGGCCCTGCGGGTACTGTCGCCGGACACCTGCCGGCCGTTTTCGGCCGACCGCCAGGGGCTCGTGCTCGGCGAAGGCGCCGGCATGGTGGTGCTGGAAACATATGAGCATGCCATGGCGCGCGGCGCCGCCATCCTTGCCGAAATCGCCGGCGTCGGCCTTTCCGCCGACGCCTCCGATATCGTCGCGCCAACCATCGAAGGGCCTGAGGCGGCGATGCGCTTCTGCCTCGTCGATGCCGGGCTCAATCCAGAGGACGTCGACTATCTCAACGCGCATGGCACCGGCACCAAGGCCAACGATCAGATCGAGACGGCGGCGATCAAACGCGTGTTCGGCGGCCATGCCTACAAGCTTTCGGTGTCCTCGACCAAATCGATGCACGCCCACTGCCTCGGCGCCTCCGGCGCGCTGGAAATGATCGCTTGCGTGATGGCGATCCGCGAAGGCATCGTGCCGCCGACCGCCAATTATCGGGAAGCCGACGCCGACTGCGATCTCGACATCACGCCGAACGTGGCGCGCGAACGCACCGTGCGCACCGCGATCAGCAACAGCTTCGCCTTCGGCGGCACCAATGCGGTGCTGGCGGTCAAGGCCGTGTGACCGCACCCCTTGCGGGTCCTTCACCGGGGCCGGCGAAACTTTCCATGCGCATATTGATCGCGCCAGGCGTCGCGCCTAATTCTCTGCGACCTGCCATGACCGTGCCGCTCGGCGCGGTCCCCTACCAGGAGTTTCGATGACCGATCTGTCCGCGTTTCCGATTGCCAGGCGCTGGCCGGCGAGCCACCCCGACCGCATCCAGCTTTATTCGTTTCCGACGCCGAACGGGGTGAAGATATCGATCGCGCTGGAGGAACTTGGCCTGCCTTACGAGCCGCATGCCGTCGATCTCGGCAAGAACGAGAGCTGGACCCCGGAATTCCTGTCTTTGAACCCGAACGGCAAGATACCGGCGATGATCGATCCGGACGGCCCGAGCAGCAAGCCGATCGGCTTGTTCGAATCCGGCGCCATCCTGCTTTACCTCAGCGACAAGACCGGCAAGCTGGTGCCGGCAGACGCGACGCTGCGTTATGAGACGATCCAGTGGGTGTTCTTCCAGATGGCTTCGATCGGGCCGATGTTCGGCCAAGTCGGATTCTTCCACAAATTCGCTGGGCGCGAAATCGCCGACAAGCGCCCGCTGGAACGTTATCGCGACGAGTCGCGACGGCTGATCGGCGTCCTCGAAACGAGGCTCAAGGGCCGCAGCTGGATCATGGGCGACGATTACACCATCGCCGATATTTCGATGCTTGGGTGGGTGCGCAATCTGATCGGCTTCTACGAGGCGCGGGAACTCGTCGGTTTCGACGATTTCCCCAGCGTGGGCGCATGGCTGGAGCGTGGCCTCGCCCGGCCGGCGGTGCAGAGGGGCCTCACCATTCCGGCCAGAAGCTGATCTTACATCGATTCCGCTCGGCTATTTTGCCTTGGTCCGGGGTTTTGAGCCGCCCTTGCCGACTACGGAAGCAGCAAGCGACGCCGCACCTTTGGCGGTGGCAAGCACGGCACCGGCGGCGACATTGGCCGTTGCTTTAACAGTGCGCATTGCGCTGCCTGCGATCGATCCTCTGCTGCTTGCCGATCTTTTGGGCTTGGGTGCAGCGGCTTTGGCCGCGGCAGGCACCACCTTCTTCGGCGCTGCCTTGCCAAAGCTGGGCTTTGCCGCATCCTTGGAGCGGGCCGCCGCTGCCGGGCCGGAGCTGGTTTTCGCTCGAGTTGCTTTTGATCGTGTTGCCCTGCCCTTGGCGGGCGCAGGCTTTCTTGCCATGGTTTCCATCGAACGGTTCCCTCATGGGCACAATTGCCGTGTCCGGGATAACGGCCTGAAACTGTCAAGGTTCCGGCCGGGCGGTTCCTTGCAAGTCAGGCCAGGTCGCCGACCACCAGGTCGGCGGGCCGCCGACGGGCAAGCACGCGGTCGATGTTCGGCATATCGTTAGAGGCGATCCAGGCGCGCGCGTCCTCGTCGGAGCGGCCGTGCTCGTGCCATCGCGCCAGCAGTCGGCGCTCGAGCTCGGCGCGCGGCACATCGACGAAGATCGAGAAGTCGAACAGCGGCGCCAGCCGCGTCCAGGGTTCCTCGTCGAGCAGGAGATAATTGCCTTCGACCAGGATGAATTTGGTGTCGGCGGCGACAATCGCAGCGGCGGCGCGCGACAGCTCCATGCTGCGGTCGAAGACCGGGATGGCGATATCCGGCTCGCCGGCGCGGATGCGCTTCAGCAGCGCTTCGAAGCCGGCAAAATCAAAGGTTTCCGGGGCGCCTTTTCGCGCGCGAAGGCCGCGCCGCTCGAGAACGACATCATCGAAATGGAAGCCATCCATCGGCACGACTTCCGCCGTGCCTTCCGGCAGCAAGTCGTGCAAGCCTGCCGACAATGTCGATTTGCCGGCGCCGGGCGGACCGGCAATGGCAACGATGAAGCGCGGTGCCTTGCCGGCGCGCTTAAAAATGGCAGCAGCGATATGGGCGATCTCTGACATTGGGCCCTTACGATGGTTCTGACGCATTTTGGCGGCAGTTTTCGGAAATTTCAAACGCCGGATTGTGCCAGGCCTTCAATCGGGCCTGGCTTGGCCGATCCGCAGGAAGTCGCTGTCGAAGCCGATGTCGCGCACGGCACCGTCAGCCGCCAGGATGCGCATGCGGCCCGGCGAGGTCGCGACGTCGTGCGGCGGCTCGCCGGATGGCCATGGCAGTGCGCCGATGACATGGCGGAACGAAAAGCGGCGCCCTTCGGAAAGGGCAAAGGCGGTCGCCACGCCTTCGCGCTTCAGCCAATTGTCGCCGAGCGATGCGGCGTGGCCGACGGCCGTGCGGCCGTCCTCGATGCCGAGCACGCCGCGGTGGCGGCCACTCCATGGCGCATAATCGCGCCCGCCATTGCTGACCCACAGCATGGTGACCGGCAGTTCGGCCGGGTTCTTCAGCACCAGCACGAGATCGGCTTCCGCCTGGCGCGCCAGCGCCGTCCAGCCCGGCCCGCCATGATCGGCCTCGACCAGCGTCACGAAGTCCTCACGCAGCTGGTCCATGCGATAGGTGGTCAGGTCAATCGTGCCGCCGTTGGAGGCGGGAAAGCGCGTCAGGTCGGTGCTGCGCGCAGGGTAGGCGAGCAACGAGCGGCCGCGGGCCGGATCGGGCTCCGGCGCCTCACTCGGCGTTGCGGCAAGGCGTTTGGGCGAGAAGGCCAGCCTGCCGCCGGCCGTCATCACCGTCATCGGGTGGTGGGCGACGGGAATGGCGCCGGCGCCGCCGGAAAAGACGTGCTCCTGATAGAGAAAGGGATGATCGTCGCGCAAGGTCAGGATCTTGTCGACGGTTGCGCCCATGACCGGGCGCTGCAGGCGGAAGACGGCGCGCCAGCCATCGGTCGTTGCCGCGCTGTCGACGACGTCCCAGTGACTATTTGCCGGCCAGCCATGCAAAGGTGCCGCTTCGACGTCGCTGATCGAGAACGGCGCGCAGAGGAAATCGCCGGACAGGTGGACCGTCCCTTCAGGCAGGTCTTTCGGCAGCATCTCGCGCGGCTCGCCGACCCAGGGTGCGCGATGCAGCGGCTTCAGCCGGCGGCCATCGATACCGACCGTCATGTCGGCGAGATGGCCGACGGCAAGATCGACCGATACCGAAATGCCCTTCGCCGTGATCGTGACCGTATCCATGTGCACCTACCGATTCTGCCGGCCCGATTCCGGCGGCCCGATTCTGCCGGCGCCAGCAAAGCCCACTCGCCGCCGGTTGCGCAAGCGCGGTGGCCGGCAATTCACATCAGGCGGCGCCACGTCGGCCTGTGGACAGGGCACCGTTCGAGGGCCAGACCGATATTAACCAAATGGACTGTGCCTTTGCGTTAAGATAGCTTCGCGTCGTCTCAGAAACTGCCTGCCTTCGGAACTGACTTGTCCGCCTTCCGGTTCTTTTCGTCCATCCACAAATGCGTCGCTGTGCTGGCGCTGCTGCTGTTTGCTGCCGGCTGCACGACTGTCACGCCGCCCGACAGCGTGCTGGCGGTACCGGCGCCGCCGCAGAAATATGCCGCCATGGTCATCGATGCCGGCACCGGCAAGACGCTGTTCGAGGTCAATTCGACGGCGCCGCGTTATCCGGCGTCACTGACCAAGATGATGACGCTCTACCTTCTGTTCGAGGCGCTGGATTCTGGCCGCATCAGCAAGGAGACGCAAATTCCGGTGTCGGACAACGCCGCCCGGCAGCCGCCGACCAAGCTGCGGTTCAGGCGCGGCGAGACCATCGACGTCGATTCGGCGATCCGCGCCGTCGTCGTCAAATCGGCCAATGACGTGGCGGTCGCAATTGCCGAATATCTCGGCGGCAGCGAAGAGGCGTTCGCCGGCATGATGACCGCCAAGGCGCGCCAGATCGGCATGAGCAGCACCGTTTTCCGCAACGCCTCGGGCCTGCCGGACGGCGACCAGCACACCAGCGCGCGCGACATGGCGGTGCTCGGCATGGCGCTGCACGCCCGCTTCCCGCAGCATTTCCACTATTTCTCTGAAAGCGACTTCATGTTCCGCGGCAGGCTGGTGCGCGGCCACAACGACATGCTCGGCCGGGTGCGCGGGGTCGACGGCATCAAGACCGGCTACATCAGGGCTTCGGGCTTCAACATCGTCACCTCCTATAATGCGGACGGGCACAGGCTGATCATCGTGGTGATGGGCGCCGACAGCGCGCGCCAGCGCAACGACCACGTCGAGGCGCTGATCCAGCGCAGCCTGTTGCCGACCTCCGAGGCAAAGACGCGGCTGCTGTATGCCGAGGAGCAGTGAGGGGGCTGCGCCTAAGTTTCGCTTAGGGTCAAGGCGACCAACCCAAAAAACAGTCTATAATGCCGCCCTTGCAAAGCCACCACTCATGGCTTGCTGCCAGACGTGCGCATAGACATTGCCCGCTACCAGCTTCTTCTCCTCGGGCGTAAAGGGCGGTGACGGCAGGCTTGCGAACACTTCGTCCAGAATGAATACCTCTACATCAGCCTTGGTCTGCTCCTTCTCCCAAAAACGATCCAGTTCTGCCAATCGCGCCTTGATCGAAGCGAGCAGTTCCCGACTGGCCTGTTTGACGCGTTCGCGTGAGGTCTTATCCAGGCCGTCTTTCCGAAGGAGATCGAACAGTGCCAGTTCGTCATCGGCTAGGCCTTCCCTTGCCGCCCGTTTCTGTTCCTCGTCGAGACTGTTGACGAGCTCAACCAGCCGCCGAAATGTTTCCTCGATCGTTGCGCGATCCTTCTCACGGTTATAGGCGGCCACGATCTCCTCGTACTTGACTTGAAAATCCATTCGCATCGGGTTGCGCGCCAGCATTTCGGCGAGTTTTTGCTCGACGATGGCTCGAATGTCCTGAAGCGCCGTGGCCTTGCGCCTGACCTTTTTGGCGAATTCATCACGCAGCCGTTCAAGGTCGATCTGGCTAAGATCGAAAGTCAGTCCTTCGGCTTGATCGTCACCGACAGTTTGCGTACGGATGGCTTCGTTGATGATCCGGTGCAGTTCCTTAAGCAGTTCCGTCACATCAGCCGTATCGCGCCGCTCAGTCAGCTTCTTGTAGATCGCTTCGATGTTGTCATGCCGCTCGGCGTATGCCCAAGCGCTCGGTTCAACCAGCAGCGCCTTGAACCGGGTGAATACTTGCCGCGCCATGATTTCGAAGCGCCGCTTGGTTTCGTCGCTCAAATAGACGGCCTCAACCGCATCGACGAGCCCCTTGATACGCGCGAATCCCTTCGCGCCAACCAGTGTAGCCGGATCGTAGCCAAGCCCGCGCAAATGCGCCTCAGTCGCCTCGATGGCCTCGATGAGCGCCTGCACCCGCTCTTCGATGGGCGCGATGATTTCCTCGCCGCCTGTTCCGTCATCGCCAAGCGCATATTGCGCCAAGGCCGCGCGCAGACTCACCAGCATGCCGTTGTAGTCGACAATCAGCCCGAAATCCTTGCCGAGATAAACCCGGTTCGCCCGCGCGATGGCCTGCATCAGCGTGTGTGCCCTCATCGGCTTGTCGATGTAAAGCGTTGAGAGGCATTCAACATCGAAACCCGTCAGCCACATGGCGCAGACGATCGCCACGCGGAATGGGTGCTTTGGGTTCTTGAAGGCAGTCTCGACATCGACACGATCGCCGCCATCTGATTCGAAGCCCTTTTTTATCAGGGCGCGGTGTGGGATGATGTCGAATCCCCATTTCTTGAAATCGGCGACCTCGTTTTGCGCCTCGCTAATGATGATCTCGATAACCGTCGCGTCGAGCCAACGGGCCTTCTTTTCGAGCTTGCCGATTTCGTCATTTATGACAGCGCGGGCAGTTTCATCGACAGTCGTAGCGGCTTCTGCCTTCCTGGCTTCGAGTACAGCGCGTACTTCTGCGGCCTTCGCCCGCCAGGCCGGCATGATCCGTTGATGCATGCGCGCGCAAGTGATCTTGTCGATGCAGACGAGCAGCGATTTTCCGGTTTCCCACCGCGTCGAGCAATGCTCGACGAGATCCGCCGCGATCTTGTCAAGTCGTTCGTCGGCGGTGATGACTTCATAGTCCTTGCCAAGCAGCTTATCGAGTAAGGCCGCCTGGTCCGGATCGAGTTCGGCCTCCTCGATTTTCGCCGCGATCCGGTCGTTCAGATCGGGGCGCGCCACGCCGAGCTTCTCACCCCGGTTCTCGTAGATGAGCTTGACGGTCGCGCCGTCTTCCTCCGATCGTTTGAAATTGTACTGCGAGACATAGCCGCCGAAGATGCGTTTGGTGATTTCATCCTGCCTGAACAGCGGCGTTCCGGTGAAACCGATGAAGGCGGCGTTTGGCAGCGCCAGGCGCATGTTGCGCGCCAGCCTTCCGGCCTGCGTCCGGTGCGCCTCGTCCGAGATCACGATGATGTCGTCGCGCTCGCTATAGGGTTTCTTGGGGTCCACGTCCTGATTGAACTTGTGGATCAGGCTGAAGATGTAGCGGTGATTTTCCTTCAGCAGCCTTTCGAGGTCTGCGCCCGAAGATGCGCGTGGCGTGTCCTTCTCGACCACGTCGCAGCCCACGAAGGTCTTGTAGATTTGGCTGTCCAGATCATTGCGATCCGTCATCAGCAGGAAGGTGAAATTGCCCTCGACCTTGCGGCGCACCTTCTCGGCGAAGAAAGCCATGGAGTAGCTCTTGCCGCTGCCTTGCGTATGCCAGAAGACACCGAGCCGCCCGAGGCTCGGGTGGGCCCGTTCGACAATGTCGATCGGGCCCTCCGGAATAAAGGGGGATTGAGGCGCTTCCGCCATCCCAGCCAAGTGCAAGGCACGCCCTCGGTCTTCACTTGGCCGCTTCTCGAGCGGCAATTCCACAATGCGGTGCTGCAGCCGCCTTTCGCGCGGAAACTCTCGTTTCAGTTCTTCCTGATACCCTACCGATGCCACGGCGAGATTGACGCCAAGCACCTGATGGTTGCGCGCTACCACCTTGCGCGTTGCACCCGCCTTGCTTTCGTCGAACAAAATGAAGTTCTCGACGATGTCGAGCAGCCGGTCATGTGCCAGCATACCGTTTAGCAAAACCTCAGCTTCAACGTTGCCCTTGTCGCCCTCGTCAAGGCGTTTCCATTCGGCGAAGTGATCCCACTCGCTGGTGATCGAGCCGTAGCGGGCGCGGTGCCCGTTGCTGACAATCAGGAAGGCGTTGTGGTGGAAGGCATGGGCGATAACATTCTCGTCCATATAGTCGCGCAGATTGCCGTCGAACCCGGCGCGGATATTCTTGTGGACCGCCTTCAGCTCAATAAAGACCAGTGGAAGGCCGTTTACGAAGCAGACGAGATCGGCGCGGCGGTTGTAGTTTGGCGTGCGCAGGCCGGTCAGTTTCAGTTCGCGCACGGCGAGGAAGCGATTCGAGCCGAGCGCATTGTCGAAGTCGATCACGCGGGCACGGGCTTCGCGTCGATGCCCGGTCGCATCGCGCCAAGACACGGGCACGCCGTTGCGGATCAGGCGAGCGAAGTCGTGATTGTGCTGCACCATCGAACGGCTGAAATCATGGACGGTCAGCGCCCGCATTGCCTCGTCGATTGCCAAAGACGGCAAACCGGAGTTGAGGCGCTTCAGCGCTGCGCGCAGATCGCGGGTTAGCACCGCCTCGCTGGTACTGGCGCGGCCCAGCGTGCCCCCCGGCCCGAAGGTTTCGTCGTTCCAGGCATAGATAGTTTCCCAGCCGAGCCTAGCCTCTAGATGCGCAGCGAAAGTCGCCTGCACCAGTCGGTCCTCGCTGTTAATGCCGGTTACGGCCATGCGGTGCCCCTTTCCAAATCAGAGCACTTCAAATCTGATCCTTAGCCAAATACCTTCCAACGCCTTCAAGCACTTGGTCAATCGTCTCAAGGCAACGCTCGATAAAGGAGGCGCTCATGTAGAAAACCCATGGATCACCGTCGCTTTCTGCTCTTTCAAACCACTCCGCTGGCCAGCCGTCAGACTTAATTCGCGAATCAAATCTGCGACGTGCCTCAATGGGCCATTCGAAACCATTGTGGAACATGTTGTTGCGGTAGCTGAAAAGGGCTGAGAGTGTCTTTTCGTAGCCATCGGGCAGACAGGGTTGCAAACCGGTTGAGGCCGCAAGCTGCGCGATCCCCGCGACAAGGTCTTCCTTCGGACCGCTACCGCGGAACACAATTTGTGGGTTCCAGTAATGGTCCTGGGAGGCCACTACCCTAGGGTCATCGTTGCCCTTGCCTTTCGCCCGCACCCGCAAGCCAGCGAAGATCGACACGAAAAGGGACTCGATAAACGGCGCCAGCATGCCCACCGCTGCCATGCTGTGTGCTGCATCCTGAAAAACCGAGTCATGCAAGGTGTCGACCCACTGACCCTCGAGATGCATCTGGTATTCATCGTCCCCGCCTGAGTAGCTGCGGATATAAGCCTCCAATTCCCGGATACTTGCGGAGACGGCCTCGTCCAAGTTCTGGTTGCGGCGAAGGGCGCCTTTGATCGCAACGAGCTGTGCTTCAAGGTCGCGTTCTGCTATCAGGAACAGCGCGTGATCGCGGTTGCTGATCTCGGGCCAGTGTTGGCCCAATGCTTCCCGTTCCAGTTCCGCACGCAAGTCTGTGGGAAGTTCTGTGTCTTTGTCATAGGTCACACCGCAATTTCTCCATTCATCAGGCGTGGCAGAAGGAGGTCGCGGACTTGTCCGAGTTTCCGATTATATCTGAGCAGAGTTTCGCGTTGCCCAAACATCGGCTCGACGGTTTCGTTGAAAAAGCGACGGAGCCGTTCGGTCGGCTTGGTGATTTTTCGGCTATGGGCGAAATCTCTGTTCAAGCCGGGAACTCCGCCGTCAGTATTCTGAAATCCCACATGAGGGAGCGCAAGATAGAGCCAAAAATCTGCTTGTGCGCTTGGGATGAAGTAGGCCGTATCAATCGGCCAACAATCGCTTGTTGACCAATAGACGCTTCCGACGTTGCCCTTACGGCCAACCACGATTGCGGGACCAACAACAAGCGCCGCATGATGTGTGCCGACGATTCCGCTCGATCCATAGACGGGATACAGGCCTTCGACTCGCGTTTCTTCCTTTAGTGCTTTGCCGTAGGCAAGTTGTGCGACATCGCCAACCTTGAGTCGTTCCCATCCCTCGGGGATGCCGTCGATGATCTTGACGTGCTCGTGGCCTGGGAATCGGAAGTAAACGAACCACTCGCGATAAAGCATCCGCGCCGCCTCCTCCAACAGCACAATCCGCCGCCGGTTGTTCTCGATCAGGTCGTCGTAGGCGGAGAGGATTGATACAACTTGCTCCTGCTCTCGTCGTTCTGCGGTCCGAACTTTGAGCAAATGGAGAACGTTGCGATCAACACCGGGAACAGCGGCCTTTTCTGACTTGTAATTCTTCAGTGTGTTTCTCAACAGGTAGGCTGCGAACCGAGGATCATTTCCCTTGAAGTCCACCACGTACAGGGCAGTGTTGAGCGGCCAGTACGGCTCATCAACGAAAAAGACCTCGCCAATCGTGCCATATCGCCCTGTAATAACGCCAGGAGGATCGACTCTAGGGACATTGTGCCTTCCTGTAATTCCCGATGATGACACGACAGGAACTGGGCCATCGACGCGAACCCGCTCTGGCAAATCATGCCCGCGCTGAAGCTTGATTACGTCGCCAAGTGTGCATGCCCGCCAGCTCAAGCGCCCAACTCCTCAAAGTTTCGAGCGATCCGCGCCGCGAGCTCCACCGCCTCCTCGTTCAGGCCTTTCAGGTCGATATGGATGGCGCTGAGCGTCTCCTCGAAGTCGAAATCCTCGTCCGCCTCCTCGGGCGCCACGCCGACATAGCGACCCGGTGTGAGACTCCAGTCATGTGCCTTGATGGCTGCGCGACCGACACGCTTCACCAGCCCCTCGACATCACACAACACCGCATCGGGGAAACGCTCCTGCAACCAGTCCGCCTGCTTCACGAAGTAGCGCGTCTGCCGCAGCGCCTCGACAGCCGCCGCCCGCGCCTCATCCAGCACCTTACGTGCCCGGTTCACCCCGGCATTGTTCCAGGCGTCCGCATCTCGTGCCGAAAGCTCCTTCACGGCGATGTCGATCGCCCGGCCCGACAGTTTCACCGCAAGGTCAATCTGTCTTGTCAAATCCCGGCAGCGATCCGCCAGTGGGTGCAGCGCCGCCCGCGCTGCGTTCAGCCCGGTATTGTGGCGCACCGCTCCCGGCCAAGCCTTGGCCCTTGCCGCCGCCTCCTTGCCAAAGGCTTCAATATCCGCCGTCAAGGTCGCCTGCGCACTGGTGAGTTCATCCCATGGGTCGGCCAGTGGATCATCCTTGCGCTTCGCCTTGGCGTGGGGCTCCATGAGATCGACGAGTTTTCCGAGCGCCTCCTCATAGCCATCAAGCGGCTTCTGCGCCTTCGCGCCAAGCTCCACCGCTTGCGCGAGATAGCTGTCCACAAGCTTCAGGAAGCGGTCCTGCTGGCCGCGATAGAGCCAGACAATGGCGGCGATGTTCTTCTGCTGCTCCGGACTGAAATCGCACACTGAGCGCGATACCTTGCGGAAGATTTGTCGCGCATCGAGCATCAGCACATGGTCCCGCCGCACTGCGTCCTTCTCCTTCGCCCGGTCGAAGAACCAGAGTTGGCAAGGCACGGTGCGCGTGTAGAAGAAATTTCCGCGAATATCGATCATCACGTCGACAGCGCCGGTTTCGACGACCTTCTGGCGAACCGTCGCTTCATCGCGGCCCGCGCTCGACGCCTGCGAGGACATGACCACGCCTGCGCGACCCTTCTCGTTCAGGTAGCTGTGGAAATAGGACATCCAAAGATAGTTGGCGTTCGAGATCTTCTTGCCCTTGTTCACGCCGGGCAGGCCAAAGGGAAGGCGCTTGTCGCCCTTCACTTTCTCCGCATCGACCTCGTCCACGTTGAAAGGTGGATTGGCCATCACGAAGTCGCACTTGCCGACAAGTTCGTGTGGGTCCTTGTAATAGGTGATTGCTTCGTTCCCGGCCCGGATCGTGCCCTGCAGTCCGTGAACAGCGAGGTTGATCTGCGCGAGCTTGGCGGTCGTCTCGTTCTTCTCGTGGCCGTAGAAGGTGACGCGCTTCATCGTGTCCAAGCCCTCATCTGCAATGAAGTGACTCGATTGTACAAACATGCCGCCCGAGCCACAGGCCGGATCGAAGACGATGCCGTGGTCGGGCTCGATAACATTGACGATGGTCTGGACGATCGAAGGCGGCGTGAAGAACTCGCCACTGTCATGCGCGCCTTGCTTCGAAAACTCGGCGAGGAAGTATTCGTAGATGCGGCCGAACACGTCGCCGGATGCTGTGCGCAAGCCTTCCGAATCGAACATGCGCATCATCTCTTCGAGGACGCTGCCCTCGAACCGCCCATAGTCCTTCGGCAGTTGGCCTGCTAGCGGTGGAAAGGCCGTTTCGATAGCCTCCATCGCCGAAGTCAGTGCCGCGCCCAGATTGCCGTCCTTCGGAGTTTTAAGGATCATATCGAACCGCGCGCTTTCCGGCAGGTTCAACGCGCGGCGGCGTGTGAAATCGGCTTCGACGAGCGCGCGCTGCGGCATCTTGCCAGCGGCCTTGTCGGCCTCGATCGCGGCCTTCGCCTCATAGAAACGGTTTGTAGCGTGGCGCAGGAAGATCAGGCCCATTATGGGCATGAAATATTCGTTAGACGCCAGATTGGAGTTTGCGCGCAAATTGTCGGCAATCTTCCAAAGACCGGATTCGAATTTCTCGAGCCCGTTGAAGGGGTCTGCAACCATCATGTGCGCCTTGTCTGCCAATCTCGTTCGAATGGGACTTGTCTAAATATCGAATCGTTTTGACAATAGGGCACGCCCGGCAATTTTGAAGAAATCTACCGAATGCCATGGCCGGCGCAGTTAAAACGATGCAGCGCACCCGACAGGGTTCAAACCTGTGACCTCAGCCTTCGGATTTCGCGCAACGATCACTTGCCCGTTGAAGCCCGCTCCAGCTTCGGATAAGAAGCCGGGGCTGGCCGTTTATCGGCTGGTTCGTTTTCCGGATCGTCGGTCCTGAAGGCACCCGTAGCTCAGCTGGATAGAGCGCTGCCCTCCGAAGGCAGAGGTCACAGGTTCGAATCCTGTCGGGTGCGCCAACTTGCAAATCTGCCGATCCTCCTATTTCAGCCATATCTCGTAAAGCTGGACGTCGAATCCAGTCCTGCCGCCCCTCTGATCTCGGCTGCGCTCTGGAACCGAATCCACCTCGAATGACTTCCTCGTGAGATAAACTTGAGGAGCGCCCCCGTGCCTGCACCACCCGAAATGGATTTCGTCCTCGAAAAGCTGCCTTTGAGGATCGGCGCCTACATACCCGACGACTTGCTGGAGGACTGGTTTGCGCCGGGAACCGGCATGAACCCGGTCAGCAAGGAGGCGCTTGCCGCCGCCAAGACTTACGGCTGGCGCTTCGAATGCGACTTCAAGCACTACCCCGACCGCAAGGAGGGCGTGTTCTGGAAGTGGGTGCCGGCGATCTGACCGGCGCTGGACGGTTCATCGTTCCGCGGAAACGCAGAACCGGTCTATCTTATTGTTTGACGCAAATACCGGACGGAAAACCGCTTCACACTTTCCTGGAATTGCTCAGCCTCCGCCTATGGGCGTCGTCACCTTGCCGGTTCCGCCGCATTCGGGGCAGGTGCGGCCGTCGATCATGCCTGACCCTGCACAGCGGCGGCAAATATTCTCGCCAGCGCCTGGAGTGCCTGCGGGGACTTCGTCCGTGTTGGTCTGACCGGCTTGCCGGGGCTTGCCCTGCAGCTTGTTTCTCAGCCGGGCGACCAAGCCTTCGTCGACTTCGAGCGGCCTGCTGCTGTCGTCCGGCAGGCCTTCGCCGGATTGGCCGATGGTTTCATTGCGCGGCCGGTCGTTCGCGCCTGTCGTGATCTTCTGAGCCATTGCGTTTGCCTTTACGCCTTGCAATTTTCGAACGCCTCAGCTCCGCAGAGGTTCCGGTTCGACCGGCAGCCTTTCAGCCGGGTTTTCGCCGCACATTATCTATCCTGAACCCGGATTTCGGCCGCGCCGGCATGCGGGCAAGCGAGACGGTCATATCCTGATCAGGCACCTGGTAGGCCATCGACCGCGTCAGCAGGCGAACCGCTTCCATGATCAGAGCGACGGTGACGGCTTCTCCGGGGCAGCGATGGGTAGTCGCCGGATCTCCCCCGCCATGCGGGATGAAGTCGAAGCCGTGGGTTTTCCAGCTCAAGCCGCGCTCCGGGATAAATCGGTCCGGCTCCCAAAACAGGCGGCGATCGTGGTTGGTGCCGTGCAGGTCGAGCAGAACCCAGTCGCCTTTGCCGAAGCGGTAGCCCTTCCATTCGAAGGGGTGGCGGGCGCGGCCGCCGATGAACGGGAAGAACGGATAGAGCCGGCGAACCTCCTCGGCGAAGGCTTCCAGCCCGTCGTCATCGCCGGCGGCGAACTTATCGTACCATTGGCGGTGCTGGTGAAGCGCCAGCGCCGCAAACATGATGAAGCGGCCGATGGCGACAACCGGCCGGATGATGTTGATGATCTCGACCGCAGCACTGGCAAGATCGAGCGGCATTCCCTCGGCATCGACATATTCGCTGACCAGGCGGACCGGGCTGTTTGCCGGCAAATCAAGCGCGCCGCTTCGAACGCGCCGTACAAGCTCGCCGATAGTGCGTTCGGTCCGGCGTCGCCGCCACAGCGCCAGCATGGTCGACGGCCCAATGCCGCCGGCGTTCTCGACCATGCCGCTGAGCTCGCGGCAGAGTTCGGGGCGATCCTTGTCGGCGGGGATGCCGGCCCAATCCGCTGCCGCCTGGGTCAGGACGAGGTTTACGGCGTCAAACAGGACGATCTCGTCACGCCGCTGCCAGTCTTCCAGCTGGTCGAGCCAAGCGCGACGGAAGGTTGCGCGGAGCCGCTCGATCTGGTCACCATCCAACAGGATCGACAGGAAAAGCGCCTTGCGGTGGCGGTGAGCGGCGCCGTCGAGCGCCTGGACGCTGCCCTTGTCCTGCAGCAGACGCAGCGTGGTCTGCGGCATCGCACCAATTCGGGTGAAGTGGTCGCCGCCATAAAACATCTCGGCAGCCTCGGCACCGCGGACGCAGATTGCCGGCCGCAGCATCAGGCGCGTGGCAAAGATGTCGGTGTTCATGCGCCGGCAGCGGGCCGAAATGAAGTCATAGCCTTCGCGCAGCAGGGCCAAGGTGCTATCGAACGCGGCGCGCGGAATGGGTTTTGCGGCATGATTGCCGCCATCGGCATCGATCAGTTCACGTCTGTTCATGGCGTGCTCCCTGGCGTTGAAATTCCTCAACGCACGGCCGGCACTTTCGATCACTCGACTTTTTGACGGCTTAGCCGCGCCGCCCTTCGGCCGCGGCTGGCAAGGATGGTGGTCAGCGTGACCGGACGAAAATCCCAGCTGTCGACGCCGACGTCATACTGGCGCGTGACCGGGGTCAGCCTGCCGTGGGAATGGCCATGCAGGTCGATCGATTTCCTGCCGATCTGGTTCCAGGTGCGAAAAGGGTAGTGGCAAAGGATCAGCAGGCTGCCGTCGAGCGCCAGCTCCTTGTAGTGTTGCGTGCTCGCCCAACCTGTGGCCTCGATGGTGGCCGCAGCATCGTTGTTGCCGATGATCAAATGCTTGCTGCCATGAAGAGACGCCAGAAGCGACGACACGAACGCGGCCGATCCCCTGGCAAAATCGCCGAGATGCCAGATCTCGTCGTCCGGCCCGACAGTCTCGTTCCAGAACGCAATGAGCGACCGGTCATGTTCCGCCAGCGAGCCGAACGGGCGGCGGTCGATGCGCAAAATGCGCGGGTCGCTGAAATGCGTGTCGGCCGTGAAGTAGATCATGCGCACTCGCTGGGCCTGTTGTCGAACTGCCGCGCAGGTAGGCGCGTGGCGCACCAAGTCCATGTTGCTCTCCCGATGCTTGCTCAACCCGCTCGATCGCCGGTTGTTCCTGGAAGCAGGCCTAGGCGGTTCCCGCTCGTCGGAACTTCAAAAAGGGGGAACTTTGAAACGGGGGAACTTTGAAATGAGACGCAGGTTAGAATGCTTGAGGCCGATGCTCTGAAAGGACCTCGACGATGACCGACGCAGAACCTCTTGGGCGAAGCCCGGCTCAAGCGCGGGGCGATATCGATGCCGGGCGCGAAGGGGACAAGACCCCGGGCATCGATCCGGCTGCGGCTCCCATGGAAACGGACGCGGAATCCGCCGGCAACGCTCCGCCGAAGAGCCCTGCCGCGCGCCATGAAACGCCGAAGTTTACCAACCAGGCGAGCTATGCCAATGCGATGCGCCCGCTGAAGGATGAGCCCGACGTCCAACCGAGCAGATATGGGCCAGTCCTGGTGATTGCCGCCATCGTCGTGCTGGCCGCGGCGGTTTTCATCGGCGCAGCCATGCTGCGCTGAATACCGCTGCCCCAGGTTCGGTGGCGCGATGGCTGGACATTTTGTTTCCGGTCCGGGACCTTGCTGACGCGCCAAGTTCAGGCGTGATCGAGTCTGCTGCACATTGACCACCAACCATCAATTCTTTGCCCGAGACGCCACCACCGTGGCGCGCGACATGATCGGCGCGATGCTGCTCTTGCACGGCGTCGGCGGCATCATCGTCGAAACCGAAGCCTATCGCCCGGATGATCCGGCTTCGCACGCTTTCGGTGGCAGGACGGTGCGCAACGGCGCAATGTTCGGCGCCCCCGGCAGCGCGTATGTCTATCGCTCCTATGGCCTGCATTGGTGCCTCAATGCCGTGTGCCTGCCCGGCAGTGCCGTGCTTATCCGCGCAATCGAACCGCAATCCGGGCTGGTGGTGATGCGGGCCAATCGCGGCGTTGACGACCCCCGGCTGCTTTGTTCGGGACCGGGTCGCCTTTGCCAAGCGCTGGCAATCGACAAATCCCATGACGGGCTGCCCCTGGACCTGCCGCCATTCGAATTCAGGCCGCCGAGCGAAGCCGGCGCCGTTCTGACAGGCCGCCGGATCGGCATTTCCAAGGCTGTCGATGCCGAGTGGCGGTTCGGACTGCGCGACTCGGATTATCTGAGCCGCAAGTTCTGATGCCCGCGGCAGCGGCAGAGCAGTTGCCCCCCCGGCATCACTCGTCGGGTTTGCCGAGATGCATAGGTGTCGCCTGCTGGCGGGCTTCCCTGGTCACCTCGTCGGCTCCGGCAGGTGAAATCCCTCGCAACGCCTTCGCGGCTACGGTCAGCCGGCCGCGATCATTGCCGAAGCTTTTGATCAACTGACGGACCTGGTCGGCGGTGATGCCGTTCTGTTGGGCAAAATACTCGACTTCACGGTCGTCTTCCGTAGAAACGCGATCGCGCTCGCGGAAATCTCGCTTGCTCTTATCGTCGGCCATTTTTTCCTCCTGGTGGAGCTTTGCATCAACGGCAACGTGGGTGAGCCGCTTTCGTTGCCGCGATCAGGCGGACTTTTCCGCCGCCGTGCCGACTGCCCAGGAACCATGAGGCGAGCAGCCGGTTTGGCTTGGATGCAGCGGCCCACAATTCACACGATGGAGATTACGATGACGCTCGCAAGCAAAACCACTGTAATTGCCGCGGCGCTGGCCATGTTGGCCGCGCCGGCATTCGGCCAGACGAGCCCACCTGCGCCCGCAGCGCCGGCACCGGCACCGGGGAATGGCGCCGAACAGTCGCCCGCAATGAGCGGGCAGAGCCAGGACACCATGCGCGATATGATGCGCCAGATGATGACTGAGATGCTGGAGGAGAGAATGCAGGAAGATCGCGCGCCCCGGGAGGAACGGCGAGGTCCCGACCGCTGGCATCGCGGCTACAGGATGGGCCCGCCTGACCGAGGTTGGGAGATGGGAGGCCGCGGTGGCATTGCACCCGGGATGCATGGCGCGAAGATGCGAATGATGTTCGCCATAGTGGACGCGGATGGCGATGGCGCGCTTTCTCAGGCCGAAGTCCAGGATTTCGTCGGGCGAATATTCAACGCCGTCGATGAGGACGGTGACGGCAGCGTCGACATGCAGGAAATCCGGTCCTTCTTCCACGGAGGCGGCGCCGAGGATCAGGAGTAGGTCTCCTACCGGTCGGCAAGAAGGCCTGTCTGGGGCAGCGCGAGCTCGTCGGCCGGGGAGGATAAAAAGTCGCCGGCAACTGGATACCAGGCTGCCAGCCGGGGAGATGCGTTCCTTGGCTGGCCTTGCCGAACGCCGCGGACCAATCAGATCAGCAGGAATTCATTGGCCATGACAGAGAAAGCTACAGAGAAACCCCCGACCATCGCTCGTATCTGGCGCGGCAGAACCGTGCCTGAAAAGGCGGATGCCTATGAGAGTTACAATTACGAGGCCGGCATCAAGCCGCTGATCGAGAAGGCACTAGGCGTTCAGACCTTTCGCGAGGACACGCCGACCCATTCGGAATTCGTGACGATCTCCTATTGGGAAAACGTCGAGGCGATGGCGGCGTTCACCGGCGGCGATCCGACGAAAATCCACCATCTCGAGCGGGACGAAGAGTTCCTGATCGAGTTGCCGTCGCGGGTGCAGGTGTTGCGCATCCGATCGAGTCACGGGCGGCTGGGATAGGGCAGCGCCGCCCGGTTCGGCCCGATCTAGGAAATCGCCGTCAAGTCGATTTCGGTGATGTGCCAGCGGCCGAGATTTGCGGTGTAGAGCTTGTCGCCCTTGAAGGCGATGTTGGTGGGGTGGGCGAGCGTCGTTGCCGCCGGATCCTCGATCACCACCTCGAGCCCACTATCCTTTCGCCAGCGGTAGATGCGGCTCGGCTCGTAGCAAGAGATGAACAGCGACCCGTCCGGCGCCAGGGCGACGCCATCGGGAACGTTGTTCACGCCCTCCACGACGAGCTGGCGAGGTCCTGCCGTGCCGTCGGCACGGATCGGCACATAGCTGAGGCAGGCCGCATGGCTTTCCACGACGTAAAGCCCATCGCCACCCGGCGCCATCGCCATGCCGTTGGCGAAGGCCATGGTCTCGCTGCACCACAGGCCGCCTTCGCCGGTCTTCAAATCGTAGCGAAAAATGCCGGAGCGGTTGTCTTCGCCTACGCTGTCCGACACGTAGAGCCAGCCGCGTGTCTCGTCGATCACGGGATAGTTCGGCACGCGGATGCCGGCCGAGGCGAAGCGTAGCATACCAGCCGTCGCGGCATCCCAGCGAAAGATCGCCGAATGTCTCAAATCGCATGCAAAACAGTTTCCCGCGCTATCGAAGGCGATGCCGAGCAGAAAGCCCTCCGTACCGCCCATGCGTTCGACCGAGCCGCCATCGGCGGCCAAGCGCAGCAGGTCGCCGGTTTCGGTGCCGCACCAGATCGAGCCGTCGCGATGGATGGCCACGCCTTCCGGATGGGCGACGCGCGGGCTGGTGAAGATGCCATCGAAGAAGACCCTCGCGGCCGACATTTCGAGCAACGGCTTTGCCATGCGCACCCCCTTCAATCCGGTGCAGTATGCGACCGCCGTGCGGCAATACAGCGCTCGACCATCCGCCGGTCGGTGGCCAGGATCTCGGCGATAAGCGCGCGGCGCTCCCTGGCGCTGACGAATTCGAGGCGGCGCAGACCGAGCGGGTCGATGCGGTTTCGCAGGATGTCGAGCGTCTCGTTCGAGGGTAGCGCAACTTCGCGGCAATCGGCATCGAATGTCAGGGCAAAGCCGGTGGCATCCTGGAGCTGCTGGCGCGTCACGCCCGGCATGGTCTCGATGACGGCCAATTGCCGGCTCTCCCCGTCGAGCCGAAACACGCAAAGGTCGGTGAACACCAATGCCGCGCCGGTCCGATAGCCCATCGGCTCGCGTTCGGCCTCAGTCAACAGGCCGCGCGCCGAGCTGGCAATCTCGACCGTCTCGACCAGCGACTGCACGGAATGGCGGGGGACGTAGAGCAGATAATCGCGATGCATGTTGGCGACGTCGGCCATGCCGCCTTGCCCGGGCAGCCGGATAAGGCTGCCGTCACGCTTGCGCAGCGCAATGGTGTTGACGCGCCCACGGCGGTCGACCTGCGCGGCACCGACGATCTCATGCGTCACCGCGCCGGCCTGGTAGTAGGTCGAATAGGTGTCGTCGCCGCCGGCATGCGCCACCGCCGTCTCGCAATCGAGGCTTTCGATCAGCGACAGGATCATCGGGCTCGGTGCTATGTCGAGATGGCCGCAACTCATGGTGGCGATGATCATGTCCGGCGCGTGCGTCGCTTTGGCCAGCCGGTAGGCGACATTGGCGAGCGGCGACACCGCGCCGGCACTGGCAAAGCTCTCATTGTCGAGCTCAGCGGCGATGCGGGCGGCGATGATCTCGTCGATGGACGCCTCCTTGTTGCCGTGCACGAGCCTGGGCATTGCGAGGACTGTTTCAGCGCGGACTTTTGCAGCGTCTTGAACCTGCTCCGGCACGCCTTCCGAAGGCATGCTCAGGCTGTCCGACAAAGGTATTTCCTTGGCCGCGAACGCCCCCGCCAACGCTTGATAATCCGTCACATAGAATGGCAGGCAGGAGGCGGGATAGGCGCCGCCTGGTGCCAGCGCGATCGCCGACACCTGGTTGCGGGTCAAAATGCTCTGCCGACCATCATGCCGCAGCGCTCCGACCGGGACGATTTCCTCGACCGTGACCAGCACCTGGCGCGCCGCCCCGGCCATGGCGAAGTCCAGCGCCCGTGGCCCGATGATCTGGACATTGCCGCTCTCGTCGGCACGCTGGGCATGGACGACGAACGTATCGAGCCGCAAGGCCGGGATGATCCCGGTCGTGATTCCCGCGATCGGATCGGGCGCGGCGATCGCACCCGGCACGCGCGCCAGCATGTCCGAACCCTCCGGAAGCTGAAACGGCATCAACGGCAGGTTCTGCTGCCCCGCCCGCAGCGCCTGGATCATGGCCAGCGCCGTCCAGTCGCGGACCGGCACGGCATTGGTCTCGGCAGCCGCGCGGAAGCGCGGCGGCAAGCCAAAAATATCGAGGCTGGAAAAGCAGATATCGACCTCCGCCACGGCATTCGCTTCGAGAAGCAGTTCGAGCGGCAGGCCGCCGGCCCAGCAGACATAGCGAAGATCCTTGACGCCCATGCGGGCGATGGCCCGCAACAAGGCGATCGGCAGCCGGGCAAAATGATGGCCACCGACACCGAAGACGTCGCCGCCGCCGACCATCGCGGCCAGGCCCTCGACATCGGTGAAGCGCGGCCGGTTTTGCTTGACCAGGGACGTCATTTCGCAGCCTTCGGCCGCGTCGCGCTCTTTCCAGCAAATTCCTTGACGCGACGCTGGCCGGTCTCGCTGCGGTACAGGCCACCCAGGACATCGCGCTCCATGGCAAGGCCGTCGGCCAGATCGCCCGACACGGCATGCGCGGTCAGCGCTTTCAGCCCTTCGATCGCTGCGGCCGGTTCGGCGGCGATCATCTCGGCGAGTTCCAGCACCCGCGGCATCAGCCTTTCGGCATCGACGATCTCGTTGACCAGACCGGCGCCGACGAACTCGGAAGCCGGCACGATGGCGCCGGTCATCAGCAGAAAATTGGCGCGGTTGCGGCCGAGCTTCTGGACGCTGCGCTGGGTGCCGCCGCCGCCGGGGACCAGCCCGAGCTTGATCTCGGGCAGGCCGAGCTTCGCGAACTGGTTGGCGATGACGATGTCGCAGCACAGCACCAGCTCCATGCCGCCGCCGAGCGCAAAGCCGTTGACCGCGGCGATGACCGGCTTGCGGTTGTTCTCGACCGCCGCATACATGCGCGTGCCGGCGGCCTGGAAGGCGTCGAACTCGATAGCTGTCTGGGCAGCGTATTCCTTGATGTCGGCGCCGGCCATGAAGCCGCGCCCCTCGCCGGTCACCACGATCGCGCCGACGCCGTCATCCTGCGACAGCGCCTCGAAAACATCGGTGATCTCGCTTTGCATCAGCTGGTTCATGGCGTTGAGCTGATCGGCGCGCCGGAAGGTGACGACTGCGACGCGCCCGGATATTTCCAAGCTGAGTGTCTGGTAAACGCTCATCGTCAGACAGCATCCACGGTCATGTTGCCGGACGCCTCAAGCGCTGCAATCTCGCCGCTGGAGAGGCCGAACTCGGCCAGTATCTCGCGGCCATGCTGGCCGACCAGCGGTGCCGGCCGCTCTATGGTAGGCGGCGTCTCGCTCATCTTGACCGCCGGCGCGACCACCCTGACCTTGCCGCCGCGCGGATGATCGTAGCTGGTGATCATGCCCAGGTGCTTGACCTGCGGGTCCTCGGCTGCGCGCCTTATGTCCTTCACCTCGGCACACCAGATGTCGGCTGCCAGCAGCCGCGCCAGCAGGTCCTGCGTGGCAAACTTCCTGGTTTCGGCGTTGACCTTGTCGAACACCTCGTCGCGCCTGTCGAACAGCGTCTTCAGATCATCGTAGACAGCAAGCTGCGGCGCCTCCAGCACTTCATACAGCGTCTTGAACGGGCTCATGGCGATCGACACATAGCCGCCGTCCTTCGCTTCATAGACACCGAACGGCGCCTGCATGCCGGGGTGGCCGATGCCGGAATTCGGGCGCACGAAATCCTCGCCGAGATTGAGCACGGCGACATATTCCTGATTGAGATGCGCCAGCATGCCGGCGAGCAGATTGACCTCGATCTTCTGGCCCTTGCCGGTCTTCTCGCGATAGTAGAGCGCCGACAAGATGCCGTAGACCATGTTCATGGCGCCGATCTGGTCGGCGAGGCCGGCGCCGGCCGGAACAGGCGCCTGGTCGCCGCGGCCGGTGTTGGAGATCAGCCCGGACAAACCCTGGATCAGCATGTCCTGGCCGGGACGCTCGACATAGGGGCCTTCCTCGCCATAGCCGGAGCCCGAGCAATAGATGATGCCGGGATTGACTGCCTTGAAGTCCTCGTAGCCATAGCCGAGCCTGGCGAGCACGCCGGGGCGGAAATTCTGCACCACCACATCCGCCTTCTTGGCCATGTCCATGATGATGGCATGCACCTTGCGGCTTTTCAGGTTGAGCGCGATGGAGCGCTTGTTGCGGTTCCAGGCGAGGAAATTCGGGCTTTCGGAGCCGCCGACCCATTTGGCGAAAAAGGTCATGCTACGGAACATGTCGCCGGCGCCGGCGCGCTCGATCTTGATGACGTCGGCGCCCATGTCGCCGAGCAGCTGCGTGGCGAACGGCCCTTGCAGCAGATGGCTGAAATCGAGAATGCGGACGCCTTCGAGGGCTTTGTTCATTTCATGTCTCGTTGGTTGTCAAAGCAGGTCGGGTACGTAGCGGGGTGCTGCGGTGAGGCCGCCGTCGACGCGCAGGTCGGTACCGGTGGTGAAGCCGGCGGCGTCGGAGGCCAGATAGACGGCGGCTTCGGCCACCTCGGACGGTTTGCCGATGCGGCCGAGCGGATGCATCTTGACCCAGGCCTTGGCGAGATTGCCGCCGATCTCCTTGACCAATTTGTCGTTCATCGGCGTGTTGATGGTGCCGGGCGAGATCGAGTTGACGCGGATGTTGAGCGGGCCGAACTCGACCGCCATCTGGCGCGTCATCGCCATCACCGCACCCTTGGCGCCGGCATAGGCGGTCCAGCCCTCGAGCCCGATATGACCTTGCGCCGAGGCCATGTTGATGATCGAGCCGGATTTCTGCGCGATCATATGCGGCAGCGCATATTTGCAGCCGCGGAACACGCTGGTCAGGTTGACGGCGATCAGCCGGTGCCACTGCTCGTCGGTCATCTCATGGACCGGCATGCCGCCGATGGCAACGGCGGCATTGTTGACGAGAATGTCGAGATGGCCGGTCTTGCCGATAGCTGCGTCGATCAGGGCGGCGATGTCGGCCTCCTCCGCGACGTCGCAATGGATGTAGTCGGCGCGGTGGCCGGCGGCGCGCAGCTCGGCTGCGAATTTTTCACCCTTCTCGTCGGCGATGTCGCCGAGGAAGACGTGCGCGCCTTCCCTTGCCATCGCCTTGCTGATCGCGTGGCCGATGCCGTCGGCGGCGCCGGTGACGATTGCGGTTTTCCCTTTGAGACGATCCATATCAGCCTCCAATGGCGCGCCGGCGCTTTGCTTCGTCGAAGGCGACGGCGGCAATGATGATCATGCCGGTGATGACCAGTTGCCACTCGGTCGGCAGGCCGAGACCGCGCAGCCCGTTGGACAGGAACTGCAGGATCAGCACGCCGAGCGCCATCCCGGTCAGGCTGCCTATGCCGCCGGCAAGGCTCACCCCGCCGAGCACGGTGGCGGCAACGACCTGGAACTCGAAATTCAGCCCGGCCGTATGCTGCGCCGAACCGACGCGGGCGGCCAGGATGATGCCGGCTACCGTCGCCAGCAGCGCGCTGATGATGAAGCAGGTGAACTTGACGCGGCGCACGTCGTAACCCGCCAGCCGTGCCACTTCCGGATTGCCGCCGACGGCATAGATCTGCCGCCCGAACGGCCGGTGCTGCATCACGTAGGCGAAGACGGCGAGCAGGACGATGGCGATGACAGCCGAATAGGGAACGACGTTGAACAGGCGGCCGTCCGACAGCGCGATGAAGCTGTCGAGCGCGGCATCGTCTGGAATAGCGCGCTGGCCGGTATAGAGATAAACGCCGCCGCGCATGATGAACATCGTGCCCAGGGTCACGATCAGCGAGTTGATGCCGGCGTAGGCCGTCAGATAGCCATTCACGACGCCGATGATCAGCCCGAACAGCAGCGCGCCACTGATGCCGAGCAGCAGAGAATTCGTGTCGTTCATGATGATGATCAGCGGCAGGGCGATGGTCGCCAGCAGCGAGCCGATCGAGATGTCGACCTCGCCTGATATGAAGACGATGGCGCAGCCGATGCCGGCTGTCAGCGCCAGCGAAGCCTGACCGAGCACATTGGTGATGTTGCGCACGGAGAAGAAATTCTCGGCCGTGAAGGAAAAGAACGCGATCACCAGGATGAGGCAGAGGAGCAATGCCAATTCCTGCCGCGCGACGAGCCGCGCCAGCATGGACGGCCCAGCTTTCATGGTGTCGGTGCTTGCCAGGCTCATCGCTTGGTCCCTTTGCGAAGCGTCATCGTCTTAGCCGATTGCCGCATTGAGGATGTTCTCCTGCGTGGCCTCGTCGCGAGGCATGATCGCGGTGAGGCGGCCTTCGCACATCACCGCGATGCGATCGGCAAGCCCCAGCAGCTCGGGCATTTCGGACGTCATCATGACGACCGCCAGGCCCTCGCCGGCGAGCCGGTCGATGAGCGCAAAAATCTCCGACTTGGCGCCGACGTCGATGCCGCGGGTCGGCTCGTCGACGACGATCACCTTGAGACCGCGCATCAGCCAGCGCGAGATCAGCACTTTCTGCTGATTGCCGCCGGACAGATTCTTGACCTGCTGGAACAGGCTGGGCGTCCGGATGCGGAAACGGTCGACATAGTCCTGCACCGCCTTGCGTTCGCTGACCTTGTCGACGAAGCCCATTCTGGCGAAGGCGCCGAGTGAGGCGAGGCTGGCATTCTGGTAGACCGGCAACTCGCCCATCAGCCCCTCGCTCTTGCGGTCCTCGGTGAGCAGGCCGATGCCGAGCCGGACGCCGGTGTGCGTTTCGTGCGGCAGCAGCCGGCTGCCATCGACCGAAATGACGCCGGAAGTGATAGGGTCGTAGCCGACGATGGCCTTGGCGAGCTCGGTCCGGCCGGCCCCCATCAGGCCGAAGAAGCCGAGGACCTCGCCGGCATGCGCCTCGAACGACACATCCTTCAGCTTCTTGGCGGTGCTGAGCCCCTCAACGGAAAGCGCGACCTTGCTGCCCGGCGCGCCGCGCTTGCGAGGGAACAGGTTTTCGATGCGCCGGCCGATCATGTCCTGGATCAGCGTGTCGTTGGTGTGCTCGCCGATCGGCCTGGTCGAGACGTGGCGGCCATCGCGCAGCACGGTCACGGTGTCGGCGATCTCGAAGACCTCGTCGAGCTTGTGGCTGACATAGAGCACCGCGATGCCGAGCGCGGCCAGCCGGCGGATGACGGTGAACAGCAGCGAGACCTCGTTCGGCGTCAGCGAGGAGGTCGGCTCGTCCATCACCACGACGCGGGCCTCATGGGCGAGTGCGCGGGCGATCTCGACCATCTGCTGCTGGCTGACCGGCAGCGATCCCGTGCGCGCCGCCGGGTCGACATTGAAGCCGATACGCTTGAACAGAGCGGCCGCATCGGCACGGATCTTCTTCCAGTCGATCGAGCCGCCTTTGCCGGTCGGATAGCCTTCGAGGAAGATGTTTTCGGCGACGCTGAATTCGGCGATCAGCGCGATCTCCTGGAACACCACCTTGATGCCCTCTTTCAGGCTATCGCGCGGCGACTTGATGTCGGCCTCGCGGCCGCGCAGGCGGATGGTGCCGGCATCCTTGCCGTAGACCCCGGCCATGATCTTGATCAGCGTCGACTTGCCGGCGCCGTTCTCGCCCATCAGGGCATGGATTTTTCCGGGTTCCAAGGTCAGATCGACATTGTCCAGCGCCACCACGCCGGGAAAACGCTTGCCGATACCGCGCATCTCCAGCGCCGGCACGCTTTTGTCGACAGCCACGGTTTCGCCGGGGTGAAGGAAATCAACCGACATTGGCTCTGTTCCGCACGATGTCGAGATAGGTCGCCAGGATGATGACGATGCCAGGCACCACCATCTGCAGGTCCTGGTTCCAGCCGAGGATGATGATGCCGTTGTCGATGACCTTCAGCACCAGCACGCCCAGCAACGTGCCGAGCAGCGAGCCGCGGCCGCCAAGCAGGCTGGTGCCGCCGAGGATGACGGCGGCAATCACCGTCAGCTCGAAGCCGCGGCCGGCGGTCGGCTGGCCGGCATTCATCAGCGACGACAGGATCATGCCGGCAATGCCGACGCACAGGCCGGTGACGACGAAGGCGAACAGCTTCAGCCGTTGCGAGCGCACGCCGGAGAGGCGGACCGCTCGCTCATTGGCGCCGACAGCGTAGAGATAACGGCCGAGCGTGGTGAAGCGCAGCGTTGCCGCGGCCAGCGCGAAAATCAGCGCGGCAACGACCACGGGCAGCGGGATCGCGCCGAGATAGCCGGCGCCGAGATCGGTGAAGCTTGCAAGCCGGTGGTGGTTCTGCACCGCCTCGCGGGTGAACAGATAGACGCCGCCCTGCAGCATCATCATGGTGCCGATCGTGGCGATCAGCGAGTTCACCTTGAGCCTGGTGACGACCAGCCCGTTGAACAGCCCGACGGCACCGGCAAAGGCGAGCGCCGCCAGCAGGCCGAGCGTCAGGCTGTGCGTTGAATTGAGCACGGCCATGCCGATGCAGCCGACAAAAGCCAGCGATGCACCGACCGACAGGTCGACTTCCGCGGTGATGATCAGCATCGTCATGCCGGAGGCGACGATCAGCACCAGCGCGCATTGGCGCAGGATGGCGATGATGTTGGCCTCGGAATAGAATTGCGGCGCGGCAATCGAGATGGCCATGCAGAGCACGGCCAGGATCACGCCGAGCACCAGCTGGCTGCTGCCCAGCAGCTGGCCGCCAATGAAACGCCTTGGCGCGGAGGATTGCGTAAGCTCGCTCATGTCCATTTCATTTCCGGGCCGCATCGGGTGCCGTCGCCGTCTGGAAACTGCCGGCCAAAACAGGGCGGTTGACCTGTTTTGCCGTCGGCATCCGATCCGATGCCCTTCCCGCCGCGCGGGAAGGGCTAGCCGGAATCCTTA
Source organism: Mesorhizobium sp. M0145 (assembly GCF_040322355.1). Classification (NCBI taxonomy): domain Bacteria; kingdom Pseudomonadati; phylum Pseudomonadota; class Alphaproteobacteria; order Hyphomicrobiales; family Phyllobacteriaceae; genus Mesorhizobium; species Mesorhizobium sp. M0145. Next base: position 60,201 of record NZ_JAMYTK010000021.1, on the reverse strand, counting down.
CTTCTTCAGATCGGCGGAAGTTTTCATGCATTTTTCCGGTGGCTGAAGCGCATTGACGGCATCCCATTTGATTTTGCGTGTGGTGCCATCGTAGTCGTAGAACTTCTTCCAGTCGTCGCCGTTCATCGGCGCGGTCGGGCTGACGATGTGTTCCGGCACCTCTTCGCCGTTGAAGAGCTTAACCGCTGCATCGATGGCGGTGTAGCCTTCCTTTTCAGGGAACATCGCGGCTTCGATGCGATAGGACGGCTCGTTCTGCATTGCATTCATGAAGGCGAGGCCTTCGCCGCCGGTGCCGACCGTCAACAGGCCGTCCTGCGACTTGCCGGCCGCTTTCCAGGCCTGAAGGCCGCCGAGCGAGGAGGAATCGTTGATGCCGTAGATGATGTTGATGTCGGCGTTCTTGGCAAGTGCCGCCGAAGAGACCTCGAGCGCGCGATCGGGATTGCCGCCACCGTCGAGGTCGTGGACCATGACCGCGTCGGGGATGATGGTCTTGAGGCCATCCATGAAACCCTGCGACCGCAGCACCGTGGCGGACAGCAGCGGCAGGCCGACATTCATCACCTTGGCTTTGCCTTCGAGCTTTTCCTTGGCGTATTTGCCGGCTTCGACGCCGGCGGTGTAGCCGGTGTCGTAGTCGCAGATCGCGACCATTGTGGTCATGCCCTTGACCGGATTGCCTTCGAGCACGACTGGAACGTTGTTGGATTTCGCCTGGCGCAGCAGCGGCACGACGCCTTCCTCGTTGACGGGCGTGATGATCAGGACGTCGACGCCCTTGGCCATGAAATCTTCGGCGGCGGAGACCTCCTTGGCAACGTCCAGATTGGCGTCCTGCACCTCGAGCTCGATACCGAGTTCCTTGGCGCGGGACTGCATGCCCTTGATGACGTTCTGATACCACTCATGCGTGGCGTAGTTGGTGACGTAGCCGATGCGCTTCGGCATGTTTTCGGCGTGTGCCGCGGCGGCGCTCAGAGCCAGCACCGCCGCCGAGGCAAACAGCATCGATTTGGACCAGTTCATGTTTCTTCTCCCTGTATTTCTTGTCAGTTGCTGAACGGATAGTCCCGCCGTTCCGGGTCGGCACGTGAAGAGGCGGCAGCTTCGCCCGCGCCCAGCGCCGCCGATATCGTCTCGGCCGCTGCCTTCGTCCGCTCGAATACGGTGCTGCGATCGAAGCGGGCGGCCTTTTGCGGCAGGAAGGGGACGGTGAGCGCGGCAATGACGGCGCCGGTATGGTCGCGCACCGGCATCGAGATGTTGGTGCAGCCCTCGACAGCCAGCGAGGCGCGCATTTCATAGCCGAGCCTTGCGACCTCGTTCAGCCGCGCTTCGATTTCCGCCCGGCTGCCTTGGCCTTCGCCTGCGGCGACGATCCGTTCGACGATGCGGCCACGCTCGGCGCGGCTCGAATGCGCCAGCAGCACCGCGCCGGAGCTCGTTTCGAGTATCGGGAAATGCGAGCCAAGGGCAACCGAATAACGCATCGGCAAAGGCGAATCGATCTGCAGCACGACCAGTGCGCTCTCGCCTTCGCGCACGACCAGATGGCAGCTCTGGTCGGCATTGGCGGCGAGGCCGCGCATCACCGGCAGCGCACATTCGACCAGGCGGTTTACCGGCGGATGCATATGCGCCAGCTCGAACAGCTTCAGCGACAGGCGGAAGCGGTCCGATTGCGTCCGGAAAATGTAGCCGCGCTTCTCCAGCAACAGCAGGATGCGGTAGATCTCGTGAATGGAGCGCCCCATTCCGGTGGCGATCTCGGTTTGGGTCAGCGGCTCGCCGCTGGCAGCCATGAATTCCAGTATGTCGAGCGCCTTCTCCACCGCCGGCACCCGATAGCCGTTGCGGCCGCTTTCGCCTTCGTCGACGATCTGGGCAATATCGGCGGCCATTACGCGACGCTCCGTTGCGGCTGGCCATGCCTGGTCTCGCGATAGAGCCGGTTCAGCCGATCCGCGAGCTCGGCCGCCTGCAATTCGCCGGCGATCGCCGCCGCGGCATGAGGGGCGCATTGGCGGAAGAAGCTGATGAAGCCCGGATGGGTCGGGCGCAGATAGGAGGCTTCGATCGTCGCCAGCGTCGAGGCGAAGAAGCCGCCCGAGAGAGCGTTGACCTCGGTATCCTGCCACGCCGCCAGCGACCCCGGCTGTCCGCCGGATTTCACATAGTCGCCGCGCTGATAGCCGGGCGAGCACAGAAACAGCGCGTAATCGATGGCTGCCTGCTTGTGTTGCGATTGGGCGCTGACGCCGATGCCGGCGCCGCCGAGCAAGGCGCCGGCGGATCGCGGCGTCGGCACGTCGGCGAAGCGCAGATACGGCCTGTCTGCCCTGGAGGCATAATTCACATAGCCGAAGGCGAACGGCACGTAGACCACGTCGTCATGCCCGATCATGTGATCGTAGCAGCGGATCGGGTTCCATTTCGGCGAATCCGGATGCGACAGCGCCGCAAGCTGGCGCAATTGCCCGACGGCCCGCTCGATTTTTTCCCCGGCGATGAACTCGTCGCCGTCTTCCCGCGGATCGCCCAGCGTCAAAAGCAGGCACATGGCGTCAGTCGGCACCAACGGCAGCCCAAGCCATTTGCCGTCCTTCAAGGCGCGCCGGCCGAGCTCCAGCACCTGGTCATGGCTGCGCGGCAGCGGTCCGTAGCGCTCCAGCAGATCGGGGCGATACGAGGCAACCTGACAGGCAGCATCGATCGGCAACGCCCATTGAAGCCCGTCCCTTGCGTAGGATTGCCAGGATGCGCCGACCGAATCCCGTTCGAAGCCGTGGCGCTGCTCGGCCGACAAATCGAACGGCACCATCAGCCCGCCTTCGGCAATATCGCCGATGAACGGATGGTCGAACACGACAAGGTCATAGGCGCCGAGCACCGGACCAAGCGCGCCCTCGCCGAACTCGTAGAGGCTGCGGCGGTCCCATTCGATCTCAAGACCGGGATTGGCGGCACAATACGGCCCGATGCTGGCGTCGAGCGGACCCCAGCAGCGTCGGTGATCCCACGCGAGACCGCGCAGTCTTGTCATGCCCGAAATTCCTCCCAGAGGCGGCCATGCGCCAGCCCAGCCGATTAGTAGCAACTATTTTCACCTAGACAAGTAGTTTTTACATACGCAAAGCCAGTCCTCGCTTCCGTTTGGCGAGAAAGCCGCCCAACCATCCTTGGTGCGCATCGCGTTGCCGCCGGCCTGCAACCAAAGGCTGCGATGGATCTGGCTTTTGGGGAACTTTCGCGACGAACATTCGTTCGGTTGGCGCAGCCATCTGGAGCAGCATCACTGGAATCAGCAGCCACGTCGCAGGGAGCGGACTAAATGGACCAACCGTGGGCGCGGCCATGAACCGGTTTACCGCCTTGGCATTCGCCGCGTTCTGGCGATAACTTCGATCTGGGTATTGTTTCTGGTTCCTTAGGATTTGGCTCTGGTTGCTTGGGATTTGGAGGGGTTCTCGACAGGTCGACCGCTTAACGACAACATCCACGGCATGCGGTTCTGCCAGCCGGAGCCGCGTGCGTGAAGAAACTGTCGCCAGGAGCACACCGGCGCGCACATTCGGGGTTGGCAGCCACGCTGCCTGCAACGTTCCAATCGGTTTTCAGGAAACGGCGAGATCTCATGCTGCTGAGGGTGATCGTTCGAAACTGTGCCGCCATCCGTCTTGGCTGCCTCGGCGCGACGATTTTGCTGGTCGGGCTGCTTGCCGGCTGCCAGGGCGGCGTGCTCGATCCGCAAGGGCCGGTGGGGGCGGCGCAGCGGACGATCCTGCTCAATTCGGTTGCTATCATGCTGGCCATCGTCATCCCGACGATCGTGGCGACGCTCGGCTTTGCCTGGTGGTTCCGGGAAACCAACACAAGAGCGCGGTACCTGCCGGAATGGGCCTATTCCGGACGAATCGAACTGGTGGTCTGGTCGATCCCCATCCTCGTCATCCTGTTTCTGAGCGGCATCATCTGGATCGGGTCGCATGACCTCGATCCAATGAAGCCGCTGGATTCGCAGCAAAAGCCGCTTGAGGTGCAGGTCGTCTCGCTCGACTGGAAATGGCTGTTCATCTACCCCGAGCAGAATGTCGCGAGCATCAACCAGCTCGTGGTGCCGGCGGGCAGGCCGGTGCATTTCTCGCTTACCTCGGCAAGCGTCATGAACGCGTTCTTCGTGCCTCAGCTTGGCGGCATGATCTATACGATGAATGGCATGACGACGCAGCTTCACCTGCAGGCGGATCAGCCGGGCGAATTTTATGGGCGGTCGGCCCATTTCAGCGGTGACGGTTTTCCAGGCATGCAATTCGTGCTGCATGCAGTCGCAGCGGATGCCTTCGACGCGTTCGTCAATTCGGCGCGAAGCCAGGGACAGGCACTCGACAAGGCCAGCTACCAGGAACTAGCCAGACAGAGCATCGACGTGCCGCCTTCGACCTATCGCTCGGTCGAGCCGGACCTTTTCCATGAAATCGCGACGCAGGGCGTTCCGCCCGCGCCCGGTCCCCAGGCCGGTCGCCCCGAGCCGAGCGTATCGCCCAAGACAGGAGGCTGACAATGCTCGGAAAATTGAGCTGGGACGTCATTCCGTTCGATCAGCCTCTGCCGATGATCGCCTCGGCGGTCGTCGCCCTGGCAATCCTCGGCGTGCTGGCCTGGGTCTTCCTGGCCGGCCATTTCCCCTATCTGTGGCGCGAATGGATCACCAGCGTCGATCACAAGCGGATCGGCGTCATGTACACGCTGCTGGCGCTGCTGATGCTGCTGCGCGGCTTCAGCGACGCCGTCATGATGCGGTCCCAGCAAGCCCTCGCCTTCCAGGCGCCCGGCTATCTGCCGCCCGATCACTTCAACCAGGTCTTTTCCGCCCACGGCACCATCATGATCTTTTTCGGGGCGATGCCGTTCGTCATCGGACTGATGAACCTGGTCGTGCCGCTGCAGCTCGGCGTCCGCGACGTTGCCTTTCCGACGCTCAACTCGGTGAGCTTCTGGCTCACCGCCACCGGTGCGCTGTTGGTCAACATCTCGCTGGTGATCGGAGAATTCGCCCGTACCGGATGGCTGCCCTACCCGCCGCTCAGCGAGACCGCCTACTCACCGGGCGTCGGCGTCGACTATTATCTGTGGGCGGTGCAGATATCGGGCGTCGGAACGCTGCTCACCGGGATCAATTTCGTCACCACGATCCTGAAGATGCGGGCGCCCGGCATGAGCTACCTGCGCATGTCGATGTTCTGCTGGACCTCACTCGCCGCCAGCCTGCTCATCGTCGCCGCCTTCCCGATCCTCACCGCCACGCTCGCGATGCTGACGCTCGACCGCTATTTCGGCTTTCATTTCTTCACCAATGAAGCCGGCGGCAACATGCTGATGTTCGTGAACCTGATCTGGGCCTGGGGCCATCCCGAGGTCTATATCCTCGTCCTGCCGGCGTTCGGCATCTTCTCGGAGGTCATCTCCACCTTCTCCAGCAAGCCGCTGTTCGGCTACCGCTCGATGGTGGCCGCGACGCTCTTCATCTGCATCGTCTCCTTCATGGTGTGGCTGCACCACTTCTTCACCATGGGCGCCGGCGCCGACGTCAACGCCGCGTTCGGCATCGCCACCAGCATCATCGCTGTCGGTACCGGCGTGAAGATCTATAACTGGATGTTCACCATGTATGGCGGCCGCATCCGCTTCGCGACGCCAATGCTGTGGTCGCTGGGCTTTATGGTGACGTTCGTCATCGGCGGCATGACGGGCGTGTTGCTGGCGGTGCCGCCGGCCGATTTCCTGCTCCACAACAGCCTGTTCCTGGTAGCGCATTTCCACAACGTCATCATCGGCGGTGTGCTGTTCGGCGCCTTCGCGGGATATACCTACTGGTTTCCCAAGGCATTCGGCTTCCGGCTGCACGAGGGCTGGGGCAAGCTGGCCTTCTGGCTGACGCTGATCGGCTTCTACGCCACTTTCGTGCCGCTCTACGCTGTCGGCCTGCTCGGCATGACCCGCCGCATGCAGCATTTCGACGTGCCGGCCTGGTATCCGTGGGTGCTGGTTGCCGGCGCAGGCATGTTAATCACCACCGCCGGCGTGGTCGCGCAGATCGTACAGCTCGTCGTCAGCATCCGGCAGCGCGCGGCACTTCGCGACGCCACCGGAGATCCCTGGGACGGCCGCTCGCTGGAATGGGCCACGCCCTCGCCGCCGCCGGTCTTCAACTTCGCCGCGCTTCCGCATGTCGAAGGCGAAGAGCCCTACTGGAGCATCAAGCAGCGGGCACGCGAGCGAAACCGGCTGCGCGACGAGCCTGACTACGAGCCGATCGAGATGCCGCGCAACAGTCCCACCGGGTTCATCTGCGCCTTCTTTGCGACTGTGATGGGTTTTGCCCTCATCTGGCACATCTGGTGGATGGTGGCGCTCGGCGCGCTCGGTGCTTTGGCCACCTTCGTCGTATTCGCGTGGCGCGACATCCCCGAATACGTCATTCCTGCCGCCGAAGTCGCCCGGATCGACCGCGCCAACCGAAGTGCCCGCCGCGAGGCGCTGGTTACCTACACAGGGCCAAGGCCATGACCGCGATCGATGTTCGAGAGCGTGACCCCTACCGCCTCCATGGCGGGCACGGCCATGCACCCGGCCACGGCGACGGCGGCCCGGCACCGATCCGGATCGTCGTCGGCTACGGCTTCTGGATCTTCCTTCTGAGCGACATCGTGATGTTCTCGGCCTTCTTTGCCGCCTATGCCGTGCTGGCGGGCAAGACGGCGGGCGGGCCGAGCGGGGCCGAGCTATTCGACCTGCGCAACGTTGCGATCGAGACGGCGGCCCTGCTTTTGTCGAGTTTTACCTGCGGTCTCGCCAGCCTCGCCGTGGCAGCGCGGCGAAGCTCCTGGTTCTATGTCGCGATGGCTGTCACCTTCGTGCTCGGCGCCAGCTTCATCCTGCTTGAGTTGCGCGAGTTCGCGCATATGGTTGCCAGCGGTGCCGGACCGACGCGCAGCGCTTTCCTGTCGGCGTTCTTCACGCTGGTTGGATGCCATGGCCTTCACGTCACGGCGGGGCTGCTGTGGCTGCTCACGATGATGGCGCAGATCTTCGCCAAGGGATTCCGTGACGATATTCTTCGGCGTTTCATGTGCTTCAGCCTGTTCTGGCACGCCCTCGACATCATCTGGGTCGCCCTGTTCACGGTGGTCTATCTCCTGGGAGCAAGTCGATGAGCAATGCGGACGATCGCCACGCGCAACGGCGCGACACCGATGGGCTGGAGCGCTACGACATCGATACGGCGCCGGGTGACGAATACCTCGGCGACACCGAAGTCGGATCCGGGCTACGCGGCTATGTGATCGGCCTCGGGCTGGCAACGCTGTTGACCATCGCCTCGTTCTGGTTGCTCGGAACCAACCTGATATGGGCACCCGGCATTCCGGTGGCGCTGGTCGTGCTTGCGATCGCCCAGATGGGCGTGCATCTCGTCTTCTTCCTGCACATCACGACGGGGCCGGACAACACCAACAACGCTCTAGCGCTTGCCTTCGGCGTGCTGATCGTAGTTCTGGTGATTGGCGGCTCGATCTGGATCATGGCCAACCTCGACCACAATTTGATGCCGATGAACGCGATCATGAACATGAACCGCTGATGCATGTCGCGCAAAAGTGTGCAGCGGTTTTGTGATAACGACATGCGTAAAAACAAGAATCTAAAGCGCGTCGCATGAGGCCGATCGAACGCGACGCGCTTTAGCGATTATTCCGGCCGTTCGCCGCAGTTCATGCGACAGCGAGCTCCGGTCTCAAGCCCGTTCGAATGTGCCGACGAGCTCGGCCTCTCCCACGACGTGCGGCGCGGCCTGTTTCAGCACGTCTTCGACGGCAGCCTTCTCGTCGAGACGCAGCGTCTCGACGTCGACCGCAAGAAGCCGGAAATGGTAATGGTGGAGCCCATGCCCAGGCGGCGGCTGGGGGCCGTCATAATGAGGATTGCCGAAATCATTGACGCCGTGTCCGAGGCTCTCGGTCTTGGCGCCGGCGGTCGTGCCTTCGGGAAGAAAGTTCCGCTGTGCGTCGATGTCGTAGACCGCCCAATGACGGAACATGCCTGAAGGGGCGTCGGGGTCCTCGACGGCCAGGACGAAGCTTTTGGTTCCTTGCGGCGCGTCCGTCCACTCCAATGGCGGCGAGACGTTGCCGCCGTCGCGGGAATAGCGCGGCGGTATTTTTTCGCCATCGGCAAAGGCAGAGCTTTGAGCGTGAAAGCCATGGTCTCGATCTCCCTGGCTGAGGTTCCCGCATAACAACCGCGAGCCACCGATGTTCCGGGCAGCCACCTGGTCAAACCCGCAGCCGGCCGTTGGCCGGAACATTCGCCGAGGAAGCGGGTTTTTCGGTTCGGACGCATCGCCGCGGAATGGCGGCAAGAGGCTCGGCAATGGACGAAGGGCGCGACATGACCGGGCTAAGCGGTAAGCAACCAAGCGGGGCGAAAGGTGTTGTGGTCGCATTCTCCGTGCCGGGCGGCGAGACAATCTATACCCACGAGCGGGAAACCGTCGCTGCCGTTGCGCGCACGATTGCGGCGTTGAAGGGCTTTGCCTTCCGCCAGGGCCTGCGTGACGGCGGCGGTGACAGTGGCCGACTGTATTTCGTGCCGGACGACAGCCTGCTTGCCGTCGATGCGCTCCAACTGGGCATAAACGGGCCGGACGACCTCTTCGGCGGTGTGGTGCCCTGGCGCCTCGCAACCACCAAGGCCATAACCCACGAGCTGGTGGACGGATCGGCGGCACGGCCAAAAGAATGGCACGCCGGCTTCGGCAGGGCCGTCGCCGCGGCCGTACTGCCCGGTTACACCGCATTTTCACGCCACGACGCGCTGCGCGCAGCGCAACGTCTGCTGGAGCTCGGGCTGGTCCGGTTCAAGCCACCGCGCGCTTCGCGGGGCCGCGACCAGCACACCGCCGCGACGGTCGGCGATGTCGAAAGGCTGCTGGACCAATATCCATCCTCTGACCTAAGCGAATACGGCCTTGTTCTCGAAACGCAGCTTCGCGACATCGTTACGCTGAGCGTTGGCAGAACCATGATCGACGAATTGTCGATCAGCTATTACGGCACCCAGCGGACGACGACCGACAACGACGGACAGCCCGTTTACGGCGGATCCGATCTGGTCGTCGTGCGCGGCGGATGGGAGGCGCTGGATGAGCTGCGATTATCGCCGACGCTGGGTTTGGCCGTGGCGCAGGCGAGAACCTATGACGCAGCGATGGATGGTTATCCCGGATTTTTCGCCTCACGGCGCAACTACGACATCGGCCAAGGTGTCGATTCCTCGGGCATCTGGCGATCGGGTGTGCTGGAAGCCAGCTGGCGGATCGGTGGCAGCAGCAGCGCCGAGCTGGCAGCGATGGACGCCATGAAGCGCGACCCCGACATGCAGATCGTGCATGTCTCCGCCGTCAAGCAGTTCGGCAGCACTGCGCGGCTGCCGCCGAACGCAGCAATCCACTTCCACGGGGAGGACCCCGAGGAGGGTCAAATCACGCGTTATACCGTCGTCACCCAGGCGATCCGAGGGCCGATCGGGGAAGCCGGCCGATCGTCATTCTAGCCATGTCAGGTTGAAGTCAAGCACGCCTCCGGCAGGGAACATCCACCAATGGCCGAGTTTGTTTCGGGCAGGCAGCAAGTCAGAGACCGGAGGAAAAAATGATCGAGATGATTTCCGCTCCCCAGAACGTAGCCGCCTTTCGTGTCACCGGCACCGTGACGGCGGACGACTACGACAAAGTCATCCCGGCAATCGAAGCGAAACTGAGCGACCACAAGGACATCGGCGTCCTGACCGATCTTGCCGATTTCGAGGACATGACGGCTGGCGCCTTGCGGCGCGACCTGCAGTATGGGCTGAGCAAACTTGGCGAGCTCCACCGCTTCAAACGTGCCGCGGTGATTTCCGACAAGCAGTAGATCAAGGCCGCCACGGAAATGACGGACGCGCTGTTTCCGCAAATCGAGGCGCGGGTGTTCCCGGAGGACGAAAAGGTCCAGGCCCTGAAATGGGTGGCGGGCGTGCAATAGCGGCGTTGCCTGCAGGAGTGGTTACGGAAATGGCCATGCCAACCGTTTACGACAAACGACAGGATCCGGAAGGCCTCTGGGAGGTCTATGACAGCGAGAGCGACGAAGCCGTCGTGGTCGATGGATTGCCGCTTTCCGGTCTCGACGAAAGCGAAGCCGATGAAGCGATTGAAAAGCTCAATCGGGGCGATCTGACGTCGGACAACATCCCCGAGACGGTTCGGTCAGGGTGGCCTCCGACCAAGGACGGTTTGTGATGACAGCCTGACGGACGTCACCGAGGCGATCGGTCGCGGATCTACGACGAGGCCTTGACCCCGAGCTTGCGGGCCTTGTCCTCGAAGTCGTCACGAATGTCCTCGATCGTCGGCAGATGCAGTCGGCGCAGCTGGGCGTGCAACTTTTTGGCAGCGTCGGAATTCAGGTCGCGCTTGAAATTGGTCGCGACCTCCTCGGCCGAGCCGTAACGGCGATAGCGCTCAATCTCGGTCTTCGTGGCCTGCTGGACATGTTCGAGCGTCTTGCGCTCGGCATCGGATTTTCCGTCCGGTTTGGCCCGCATGACCGGGTTGAAGGCTTTGCTGATAACGAATTCGACCAGTTCCTGCTGGGCGTGAGCCATGATTGTTCTCCCTCGAAGGAGGCCTGTCCGGGCCTAGAACGGTTCGTCGTTTCCCGGAAACGCTGAACCGCTCTATTTTTTCGTTTTGACGCAATTCCGAACGGAAAACCGTTCCACACTTTTACTGGAATTGCTCTAACCGCGGCGACAATTGAAGGTTCCTTGGCGGATTTCGTTACCGCTGCAGGTCAAGCGCAGTTCCTCGAAGTCACAGCCGAGCCTTGGTGGTGCGTGGCGTTGCCAGGAGCAGGCTTGTTTCGCTGCCGGTAATTCCGGGGATCAGGCGGATACGTCTCAGCACCGCATCGAACTCGCTCAGGGTCTGGGTTCCGAGTTCTATCACCAGATCCCAGCGGCCATTGGTGGTGTGGATGGTCGAGACCTCGGAGAAGCCGCCCAGCGCCCGAATGACGCGATCGGCGGCGTGGCCTTCGATCTCGATCATCATGATGCCACGCACGCGCTGATCGACCGCGTCGGCGCGCAGAATGACGGTGTAGCCGACGATGACGCCGTCCCTTTCAAGTCGCTCGATCCGGGACCTTACCGTTGCCCGGGAGACACCCAGGCTGACGGCAAGATCGGAAATGCTGCGCCGGGCGTCGTGCCGCAAAGAGGTGATGATCTGCTCGTCGAGCTGGTCCATGATTGCTCACAACGGAAGTAGATGATGCCACAATGGTAAGGCACTTCGACAAATTTGCCAATTTGACATGTTCATTCTGCCAGCGATGCCCGCTTCAATAAAGGCATCGTAATTCGGTGGGGTATGACAAATGCATTGCACAATCGTTGGGGCACCGATCCAGGCCGGCTCGGGTAGGATGGGCTGCGAGATGGGGCCGAGTGCGCTGCGCACGGCCGGCCTGGCCGGCGCGCTGACCGAGCTTGGCCATACGCTGACCGACCTCGGAACGATTGTCCCTGCCGATATGCGCCCTGTCGTACACGGCAATGCGGCGGTGAAGGCGCTGCCGGAAATCGCCGCCTGGACGGCGGCAATCAGCGAAACCGCCTATGCCGCGAGCGCCGATGCGATGCCGATCTTTCTCGGCGGCGACCACAGCATTTCGGCCGGCACGCTCGCCGGCATTGCCCGCCGGGCGGCGAATGCCGGCCGGCCGCTCTTCGTGCTGTGGCTCGATGCGCACCCCGATTTTCATACGCTCGACACGACGACCAGCGGCAATTTGCATGGTGTGCCGCTGGCTTATGCCAGCGGGCAGCCCGGCTTCGAGGGCTATTTCCCCCGCCTTGCAGCGCAGGTGGAGCCGGCTCGCATATGCGCGCTGGGGATCCGCAGCGTGGACCTGGCGGAAAGGGATGCATTGCGCAGAGCCGGCGTGACGGTCCACGACATGCGTTCGATCGACGAGCACGGCATCGCGCAACTGCTTCGCGCCTTTCTCGAACGGGTGAGCGCCGCCAACGGCATGCTCCACGTCAGCCTCGACGTCGATTTTCTCGACCCGTCGATCGCCCCGGCGGTCGGCACCACCGTCCCAGGCGGCGCCACCTTCCGCGAGGCGCATCTGGCGATGGAAATGCTGCATGACAGCGGCCTCGTCACCAGTCTCGACCTGGTCGAGCTCAACCCTTTTCTTGACGAGCGCGGCCGCACCGCCACGCTTTTGGTCGACCTGACCGCAAGCTTGATGGGCCGGCGGATCATGGATCGCCCGACGAGGGGGTTCTGAGCCATGACGGTCAATTTGAACATCGTTCCTTTCGTCAGCGTCGACCGCATGATGAAGCTGGTGCTTGCCATCGGCATCGAGCGCTTTCTGGTCGAGCTTGCCGCCTATATCGAAGAGGATTTCAGGCGTTGGGAGCTGTTCGACAAGACGCCGCGCGTCGCCTCGCACAGCATTGACGGCGTCATTGAGCTGATGCCGACCAGCGACGGGCAGCTTTACGGCTTCAAATATGTCAACGGGCATCCGAAGAACACGCGTGACGGCCGTCAGACCGTGACCGCTTTCGGCGTGCTTGCCGATGTCGGCAACGGCTATCCGATGCTGCTTTCGGAAATGACCATCCTGACCGCCCTGCGAACGGCGGCCAGCTCGGCGGTTGCCGCGAAATACCTCGCTCCCAAGGCCGCCCGGTGCATGGCGATCATCGGCAATGGCGCGCAATCGGAATTTCAGGCCATTGCGTTCAAGGCGCTGCTTGGCGTCGACAGGCTGCGCCTCTACGATATCGACCCGGCGGCCTCGACCAAATGCATGAAGAACCTTGCCGGCATGGGTTTCGACATCAAGCTCTGCGCGTCGGCGCAGGAGGCCGTCGAAGGTGCAGAGATCATCACCACGGTGACCGCCGACAAGCGGTCGGCAACAATCCTGACCGACAACATGGTCGGGTCCGGCGTGCACATCAACGCGGTCGGCGGCGACTGCCCGGGCAAGACCGAGCTGCATCGCGACATTCTGCTGCGCTCGAATATTTTCGTCGAGTATCCGCCGCAGACGCGCATCGAAGGCGAGAGCCAGCAGCTCGATGCGGACCATCCGATCACCGAATTGTGGCAGGTGATGACAGGAAAGGCAGCAGGCCGGACGGACGCCGGACAGATCACGCTGTTTGATTCCGTCGGCTTTGCGATCGAGGATTTTTCCGCGCTGCGCTACGTCCGCGATCAGCTTCAGCGGACCGGCCTTTACGAGGAACTAGACCTTCTGGCCGATCCCGATGAACCGCGTGACCTGTTCGGCATGCTGCTGCGCGCCGAAAAAGTGGCCGGGCTGGCGGTTGCCGGCAGCTGAGCTGCGATCCTGTCGGTCAGTCCTTCTTTTCCTGGTAGAGGCGCTCGGTGGCGCGGTCGCTTTCCCTGCGCTCCGCCGGGCCGCGACGGCGCTGCGTGAGCAGGGCGTAGGCGATCAGGATTGCCAGCAGCAGTGGACCGCCTGCAACAACGAGCAACCACAAACTAGTCTCAAACATCGAACCGTCTCCTTTCCTTCACAACCGGGAAGGACCAGAACCGTTCCTCCGTCTTATCGGAGGTCGCCCGCACGGCGTGGCGCGATTCAGGATTTAATGCTTCGAGCGGGGCGTTCCACGCCTTGTCTGCACTCAGGATGCCCTTATCTAGAGTCTTATCATTCGGTCACAGGCACTCTCTGCAAAGTGAAGGGAACCACAAGGGCTTTCCGACATTTGGTTGTTCAAGAGACAAACGTGCAGCCACACCGGCTCCGGGGCTAGGAATACCATGCGTGAGAATCAATCCGACGTCTTCGATCTGTTTTCCGAGGTTTACAAGAATGCGGCGCAGGAGGAGATAAGCCTCCAGCAATATCTGCTTGCCTGCCGCGAGGACAAGTCGATGTACGCCTCGGCGCCCGAGCGGATGGTCGAGGCGATTGGCGAGCCGACCTTTGTCGATACCAGCAAGGACGAGCGGCTTGGCCGTATTTTTTCGAACCGGACGATCAAGATCTATCCGACCTTCGCCGACTTTTACGGCATGGAGGATACGATCGAGCGTATCGCCGGTTATTTCCGCTATGCCTCGCAAGGGCTCGAGGAACGCAAGCAGATACTCTATCTCCTCGGCCCGGTCGGCGGCGGCAAGTCCTCGCTTGCGGAGCAGCTGAAAAGGCTGATGGAGCAGCGTCCGATCTATACGCTGAAGGTCGGCGGCCAGGTCAGCCCGGTGTTCGAATCGCCGCTCGGGCTGTTCGACCCCGACCGCATGGGCGACCTTTTGGAGGATAAATACGGCATCGCCCGGCGGCGGCTGAACGGCCTGATCTCGCCCTGGGCGGCCAAGCGCCTCGACGAATTGTCCGGCGACATCTCCAAATTCAGCGTCGTCAAGCTGATGCCGTCCAGGCTTCGCCAGATCGGCATCGCCAAGACCGAGCCGGGCGATGAGAACAACCAGGACGTTTCGGCCCTGGTCGGCAAGGTCGACATCAGGCAGCTGGAAAACTTCAGCCAGTCCGATCCGGATGCCTATTCCTATAGCGGCGGCCTGAACCGGACCACGCAAGGACTGCTCGAATTCGTCGAGATGTTCAAGGCGCCGATCAAGGTGCTGCATCCGCTGCTGACCGCGACCCAGGAAGGCAGCTACAACGGCACCGAGAATTTCGGCGCTTTCCCCTATCAGGGCATCATCGTTGCCCATTCCAACGAATCGGAATGGCTGCAATTCAAGAACAACAAGAACAACGAGGCGTTCCTCGACCGTATCCTGGTGGTCAAGGTGCCGTATTGCCTGCGGGTCACCGAAGAGCGGCAGATCTACGAGAAGCTGTTGCGCGAAAGCGAATTGGCCTCCAGCCCCTGCGCTCCGGAAGTGCTCGATATCCTCAGCCGGTTCACCGTTTCGACCCGCCTGGCCGAACACGACAATTCGCCGCTCTACACCAAGATGCGCGTCTATGACGGCGAGAACCTCAAGGAAACCGATCCCAAGGCGAAGTCGGTCCAGGAGTACCGAAACGCGGCCGGTGTCGATGAAGGCATGACCGGCGTCAGCACCCGCTTCGCCTTCAAGATCCTGTCGCAGACCTTCAACTACGACACCGAAGAGGTGGCCGCCGATCCGGTGCATCTGATGTACATCCTGGAAGAGGCGATCAAGCGCGAGCAGTTCCCGAAGGAAACAGAGGCGGACTATCTCGATTTCATAAAGTCGGAGCTGGCGACCCGTTATGCCGAGTTCATCGGACACGAGATCCAGAAGGCTTATCTGGAATCCTATAGCGAATACGGCCAGAACCTGTTCGACCGCTACATCGCCTATGCCGATGCCTGGATCGAGGATCAGGACTACAAGGATACCGATACCGGCCAGATCCTCAATCGCGAGGTTCTGGACAACGAACTGTCGCAGGTCGAAAAGCCGGCCGGCATCGCCAATCCCAAGGACTTCCGCAACGAAGTGGTGAAGTTCACGCTGCGCGCGCGGGCCAGAAACCATGGCCGCAACCCATCATGGACAAGCTACGAAAAGCTGCGCGAAGTCATCGAGAAGCGGATGTTCGGGCAGGTCGAAGATCTGCTGCCGGTGATCAGCTTCGGCTCCAAGCAGGACAGCGTGACGGAGAAGCGGCATACCGAATTCGTGCAGCGGATGATCCAGCGCGGCTACACCGAGCGCCAGGTCCGCCGGCTGGTGGACTGGTACATGCGGGTGAACAAGGCGGGTTGAAGCCAGCCCGGGGTAACATATGCCGATCTTCATCGATCGCCGACTGAACCCGAAGGACAAAAGCCTCGGCAACCGGCAGCGTTTCCTGCGGCGGGCGCGCGAAGAGTTGAAGCGCACCATCCGCGATCAGATCCGCACCGGCAAGATCGCCGACGTGGACGCCGAGCATGCCGTTTCGATGCCGGCGCGAGGCACCGGCGAGCCGAGCTTCAAGGATGCCCGGAACAGCGGCAGCCGCCAGCACGTCCTGCCCGGCAACAAGCATTTTGCCCGAGGCGACCGGCTGCCTAAACCCGGCCAGGGCGGCGGCATGGGATCCGCCCCGGGGAGAACCGAATCGGAGGACGATTTCCGTTTCGTGCTGTCGCGCGAGGAGGTGCTCGACCTCTTTTTCGAAGACCTCGAACTGCCTGATATGGTCAAGCTCAACCTCAAGGAGATCCTCGCCTTCAAGCCGCGCCGGGCCGGCTTCGCCGCGACCGGCTCGCCGACCAACATCAATGTCGGGCGCACGATGCGCAACAGCCATGGCCGCCGCATAGCGCTCAGGCGCCCCAAGCAGGAGGCGGTCGACGCTGTCGCGCAGGAGATCGCGACGCTGGAGACGAAGCCGCAAAACGCCGAGATGCGGCAGCGCATCGTGGCGCTGCAGGAAGAGCTTGAGCGGCTGGAGCGCCGCCGCAAGCGGATCGCCTTTGTCGATCCGGTCGATATCCGCTTCAACCGCTTCGACGCCCAGCCGGTGCCGAACGCCAATGCGGTGATGTTCTGCCTGATGGACGTGTCCGGTTCGATGGGCGAACGCGAGAAAGATCTGGCCAAGCGCTTCTTCGTGCTGCTGCACCTGTTCCTGAAACGGCGCTATGACCGCACCGAGGTCGTCTTCATTCGCCACACGCACGAGGCGCAGGAGGTGGACGAGGAAACCTTCTTCTACAACACTCAGAGCGGCGGCACGGTGGTTTCCACGGCGCTCGAGGAGATGCACCGCATCGTCGAGCAACGCTATCCCAGCCGCGAATGGAACATCTATGTCGCCCAGGCCTCGGACGGCGACAATTTCGTCACCGATTCCGAGCGCTGCATCGCCTTGCTCGACGAACAGATCATGCGGCTTTGCCAGTATTTCGCCTATGTCGAGATCCTCGACGAGCGTGAGAGCCACATCTTCGGCGCCACCGACAACGGCACGTCGCTGTGGCGTGCCTACAGTGCGGTCAAGCTGAGGTGGTCGAACTTCCAGATGAGCCGCATCGCCACGGCGGCCGACATCTACCCGGTTTTCCGCCAGCTCTTCGCCAGACAGCCGGGTTATCAAAAGAGCGCTGAAAGAGGGGGCTGATGGCGAGCAAATCCGGGTTGCTGTTTTCCGGTTCCGACTGGGATTTCAGGACGCTGTCGCGTGCCTACGAGACCATCGAGGCGGTCGCCACGGAAGAGCTCCACCTCGACGTCTATCCGGTGCAGATGGAGATCATCTCCTCAGAACAGATGCTCGACGCCTATTCCTCTGTCGGCATGCCGCTGATGTACCGCCACTGGTCGTTCGGCAAGCACTACCTCTACCAGGAATTGCTCTACCGCAAAGGCGGACGGGGGCTCGCCTATGAACTCGTCATCAATTCCAATCCCTGCATCGTCTATCTGATGGAAGAAAACACCATGGCCCTGCAGGCCCTGGTGACGGCGCACGCGGCACTCGGCCATAACCATTTCTTCAAGAATAATTATCTGTTCCAGCAGTGGACTGACGCCAGCGCTATCCTCAGTTATCTGGACTTCGCCAAGGGCTACATTGCCCGCTGTGAGGAGCGGCATGGCGTCGATGCGGTGGAAGAGATCCTCGATGCCGCACATGCGCTGATGGAACAGGGCGTGTTCAGATATCACCGGCCGCCGAAACTGTCGTCGGAAAAGCAGCGCGAGGGCGTTCGCGAGCGCCTGGAATACGAGGAGCGTTCCTACAATGACCTATGGCGCACGCTGCCGCCTTCGAAGGACGGCACCAAGCCCCGCGAGACGGATACAATGGCGGAGCGCAGGAAATCGCTCAAGCTGCCCGAGGAAAACCTGCTTTATTTCCTGGAGAAGAACAGCCTGATCCTGGAACCCTGGCAGCGTGAGGTCATCCGGATTGTCCGCGTCATCGCGCAGTATTTCTATCCGCAGCGCCAAACGCAGGTGATGAACGAGGGCTGCGCCACCTTCGTGCATTACACGCTGATGAACCTTTTGTTCGACCGCGGCCTGATCGGCGAAGGCGCCATGCTGGAAGTGCTGCGCAACCATTCGAACGTGATCTTCCAGCCGGGCTTCGACGATCCGCGCTTTTCCGGCATCAACCCTTACGCGCTGGGCCTCGACATGATGCAGGACATCCAGCGCATCTCGACCGCGCCGACCGCCGAGGACCGCGACTGGTTTCCCGATATCGCCGGCAATGGCGACTGGCGCCAGACCCTGCTGGACGCCTGGGCCAACCATCGCGACGAGTCCTTCATCCGCCAGTATCTGAGCCCCACCCTGATCCGGAAATGGCGGTTCTTTGTGCTTGCCGATGCGGCCAACGATCCGCACTACGAAGTCGCCTCGATACACAATGAGCGCGGCTACGAGAGCATCCGCGCCGCACTCGCCCACAGCTACGACATCGGCGCCAGCCGGCCGGACATCCAGGTGGTGGACGTGGACCTGCTCGGCGATCGGCATCTGCGCCTGCAGCATAAGGTCAAGGACGGCATAGTGCTGGAAGGCGGCAGCCGCGACGCCACGCTGCGCCATATCCGCAAGCTCTGGGGCTACGAGGTCAGCATGGCTGCGGTCGACGCACAGACCGGCGCCACAGTCCACGAACGGTCGACCAGCCAGATCGGGGAATGACCGAACCGGACTTGCCGGCGAAGTCGGGTGTCGTTGCCTTTACCGGATCACCAACCACCCTAAGTACGCGCGCGCCACGAGGGCATCATTCAGGGAGCAGGAACATGCGCGCATTGATGATCGCCACCGTCCTTCTGGTCGCTGTCACGATGGCGCTCTCACTTGCGCACGCACTGGAATTGCCCGGCAAGTTGCGCCTCAAGGAGGCCACCTACAGATCAGTGCAGGCGATCTATTATCCCGGCTTCACGATCGGCGGCTTTGCCGAGATCGGCGGCATCATTGCCCTCGCCATCATGCTCTACCTGACGCCTTATCCAAGCGCTCGATTCTGGTGGACCTTGGCGGCGCTCGCCTTCCTGCTGGCGGAACATGCGACCTATTGGTTGATCACGCATCCCGTCAATAATTTCTGGGTGCAAGACGTTGCCATGCCGCAATCAGCCGCGACCTTTTTTTCAATGTTCTCTCGAAAGCAGACCGGCGACTGGAGAGACTTGCACAACGTCTGGGAGGCTTCGCATGTCGCCAGGGCAGGCCTGGCGATGCTGAGCCTCGTCTCAATTGCTGTCGCCGCGACATTTTTTGCTGAATGGCGCCAGGGATCAAGACGGCCCTCGTCCGCCAACTTGCCGCCACGAACGCTGCATCCGTCAGATCAGGGAACGGAACCGGCGTACTATCTTAACGTCAAGCGATCCTGCCGTTTCAGCGGTCGGTGCGATGCTTGTTGTGGGCGCTTTCCTGGTGCTCGCCGCGGATGATGTTGCGGTCGTCGGGATCGGCAATGTCCTTCGGGTCCGATCTGAGCTCGGCACCGCGCCGGAACGCCTCGCGCTCTTGCCTGGTCTTTTTCAAATCCGCTTCCGCGTCGAAATCCTTGCCGGCGTTTTTCGTGTTCTCGCGCTCTTCGATGACGCGCAATTGCTGCTCATGAGTCTTTTTTCCGGCCATCGGTGACCTCCTTCTTTTGATTTTCCACTTTCCCAGGGTCCAAATTCGCTACAGCCCGAAAGGATAGGTCTCGGGAAGGCCTGTCCCCGCATGTTCCGGCCCAAGCGGCGTCACGGCACTGGTTTCATCGAACCAGACGAAAGCATCGAACTGGCGGGCGAGCGAGGCGTCCGCATAATGGCTGTGGAGCTCGGTTTCGGGCCGGTAGATGACGCCGATAAAGCGTTCCAGCCGGCGCTCCAGAAGCCGTTCGCGCAGCGTGTCGTCGCGATCGAAATCGAGCAGGAAAGGCGAGACGCCGCTGTCGTGGCAAAGCCGCTCATAGCTGTCGTTGTGGGAAGGCCGAACCGGTTTCACTTCCATGTCGCCGTCCCAGTCGGTGGCGGCGGCCACCGTCCCGGAATGCGTACTGAGCCCGATCAAGGCAACCTCGTCGCCAAAACGCTGGCGGCAGAGCTGGCCGATATTCAGTTCGTCCCTGACGATCCCCATTTCGGTATAGCGGGCATCGCCGATATGGGAATTATGTGCCCACACCACCGCCTTGGCGTTCGGGCCGCGGGCCTGCAGCAGGTGCTCCAGCGTTTCGAACATATGGGTGTCGCGCAGGTTCCAGGATTGCGCGCCGCCGTAATACATGGTGCGGTAATAGCGCTCGGCGGAGGCGACCAGACGGGCATTCTGGCTCGCGTCGAGGAAATCGATGCCGTCCTGCTGCGCGTAGTCGAGCTCTCTGGAAAGCAGTTCCCGGCATTGCTCGAGCACGGCCTTCTCGCATTTCTGGTAACCGGAGGTGAGTGCGACACGGCCATAGGTGGCCGGGTCGTTCTGCCACGGCGTCAGGCAGCCATAGCGTTCGCGCGCGATCCTCGCCGCCTGCGGATCGACCCGGTCGAGATATTGCAGGACCGCCGCAATCGATCCACCCATATTGTAGATGTCGAGGCCATAGAACCCGGCCCGCCGGGAGGATAGCCTGATCCGCTCATTATGCTGTCGCATCCAGTCGACGAACTCGGCGACGTCGGTGTTGCGCCACATCCAGGTGGGAAAGCGCTGGAACGGCGGATCTGCGCCAGGCCGCGGCGGCCGATGGCGGACGTAGCGGTCGATCGCCGCGGCATCGGGCCAGTCGGCCTCGACCGCGACGATGGTGAAGCCATGCTTCTCGATCAGCCTGCGAGTGATCGCGGCGCGCGCACGGTAGAACTCCGACGTGCCGTGGCTGGCTTCGCCGAGCAAGACGACGCGGCGGTCGGCAAACCGGTCGAACAGCGCACCGAAGGCCGGATCGTCGAAATCCGGAAGCGGTTCGGCGGCGGCCGCGATCATCTGCGGCAGGCTGCTCCTGCGCTGATGCCGGTGCGGAAGATCGGCCGCTATCTGGCTGTCGCTGCCTGGCTCGCCCCAGCCTTGCTCGCCGATCAGCGGAACAAACCGCACGCCGCCGAAATCCTCCTCAGTGTAGGTTGCGGCGCCGGTACGGGTGACCTTGAGCAGGCGCTGCGAGTCGAATTCATCGCCGACCGGGATGACAAGCCGGCCAGCGACGTCGAGCTGTTCCTGCAGAGCGAGCGGTGCGCCGGGTCCGGCGGCCGCAACCAGGATCGCATCGAAGGGTGCCGCCTCGGGCCAGCCTTTGGTGCCGTCGCCGGTGCGGACTTCGATATTGTCGTAGCCAAGCTTTTTGAACCGCTGCCTTGCCGTTTCAGCCAACGCGGCGTGGCGCTCGATCGTGTAGACGCGTTCCACGATCCGGCTCATTACGGCAGCCGCATAGCCCGAGCCGGTGCCAACCTCGAGGACGTGGTCGCCGGCTCCGACCTCGGCCATTTCGATCATGAACGCAACGATGTAGGGCTGCGATATCGTCTGACCTTCGGCGATCGGCAGCGGCCCGTCCTCATAGGCGAATTCTTCAAAGCCAGGATCGACGAAAGCCTCGCGCGGGACCTCGCGCATCGCCTGAAGGACATTGCGGTCGCGAATGCCACGGCGGCTCAAGTGGATGTCGACCATTTGGTTGCGGGCATGGGAGAGATCGAGCATCTTTTTGCTCCTCCTATGGGCCTCCGCTACAATCGCCCAAGCTGCTCAACGCCACCTCGGCCGGCTCGTATCTCAGGGCCTCGGCAGTCCCTTTGGATCCAAGCAATGCGGTGCATCTCCCTAACCGTTGGCAAGCCCCGAGGTTCCCCAAAAGACCGACCCGCTTTTGTCCGGCGAGGCGGGTTGCAGGATCGGCAATCGCTAGCCACGCCGCCCAAACTTATTTCAAGGCAAATCCTTTCTCCGACGCGACGCCACTCCAGATAACGACGGACGAGGGTATTCCGGAGGCATTTCCATGAACGACGAGGTCCGCACCGCTGCGCACACGACCGGCCTTGACCAGATCGATCTGATGGACCGCTACTGGCGCGCCGCGAACTACATCTCGGTTGGCCAGATCTACCTGCTCGACAATCCGCTCTTGCGCGAGCCCTTGCGGCCCGAGCACATCAAGCCGCGGCTGCTCGGCCATTGGGGCACGACGCCCGGCCTCAATTTCATCTATGTGCATTTAAACCGGATTATCCGTGAACGTGGTCTCGATGTCCTGTTCATCTGCGGCCCGGGTCACGGCGGCCCGGCAATGGTCGCGAACAGCTGGCTCGAGGGCACCTACAGCGAAATCTATCCCGAGGTCGGCGGGGACGAAGACGGCCTGCGAAAGCTGTTCCGGCAGTTCTCGTTTCCCGGCGGAGTGCCGAGCCACGCGGCTCCGGAGACACCCGGCTCGATCCACGAAGGCGGAGAGCTCGGCTATGCGCTGGTCCATGCCTTCGGCGCCGCCTTCGACAATCCGAACCTTGTGGTTGCCTGCGTCGTCGGCGACGGCGAAGCCGAGACCGGCCCGCTCGCCGCGGCCTGGCATTCCAACAAGTTCCTGAACCCTGCATCCGACGGTGCCGTCCTGCCGATCCTGCATCTCAACGGCTACAAGATCGCCAGCCCGACGATCCTCGGCCGCATGGAAGACGAGGCGTTGCGCAGCCTGTTCCTCGGCTATGGCTACGAAACCTTTTTCGTGGAAGGCCATGAGCCTGCCCCGATGCATCGGGAGATGGCCCGCACGCTCGATACCGTGCTCGACCGGATCCACTCCATCCAGGAGCCTGCAAGAACCGCGGGCTGGAAGGGAGAGCGGCCGCTGTGGCCGATGATCGTGCTGCGCAGCCCAAAGGGTTGGACCGGGCCGAAAGAGGTCGACGGCAAGAAGGTGGAGGATTTCTGGCGTTCGCATCAAGTGCCGGTGTCGAACGCACGTGGCGACGCGGCGCACCGGCAGATCCTCGAAGACTGGATGCGCAGCTACGAACCGAAGACGCTGTTCGACGAAGGCGGGCATCTCCTGGCGGAGCTCGCGGCGCTGGCACCCACAGGGTCAAGACGCATGGGTGCAATACCCTACGCCAATGGCGGCCTGCTGAAACAAGACCTCGTGCTTCCCGACTGGAAAGGCCTGGCGCTCGACGTACCGCGTCCGGGCGGCACTGTCGGGGAGGCGACGCGGACCGTGGGGAGCTATCTTCGCGATGTGATCCGCTTGAACGCCGAGGCCAGGAATTTCCGGCTGATGGGACCCGACGAGACGTCCTCCAACCGCCTGGACGACGTGTTCGAGGTCACGGATCGGATCTGGATGGAGCGGATCGAGCCTTACGACGTCCATCTTTCCCGCGACGGCCGCGTCATGGAAGTGCTCAGCGAGCATCTTTGCCAAGGCTGGCTGGAGGGCTATCTGCTGACCGGCCGCCACGGCCTGTTCTCGTGCTACGAGGCGTTCGTCCACATCGTCGATTCCATGGTCAACCAGCACGCCAAATGGCTGAAGACCTCCGGCGAACTTGCCTGGCGCAAGCCGATCGCCTCGCTCAACTACCTGCTGACCTCGCATGTCTGGCGACAGGATCACAACGGCTTCAGCCATCAGGACCCGGGCTTTGCCGATTTCGTCGCCAACAAGAAGGCCGACACGGTCAGGCTCTATTTCCCGCCCGACGCCAACACGCTGCTGTGGATCACCGACCATTGCCTGAAAACCTACAACCGCATCAACGTCATCGTCGCCGGCAAGCAGCCGGCGCCGCAATGGCTGTCCGCCGAAGACGCGGAAGCACACTGCAAGGCCGGCGCCGGCATCTGGGAATGGGCCGGGACGGTTGCCAAGGACGAAGATCCGGATGTGGTCCTGGCCTGCGCCGGCGACGTGCCGACGCTGGAGACGCTGGCTGCAGCCGATATCCTGCGCTCGGGCATTCCGGACCTGAATATCCGCGTCGTCAATGTCGTCGACCTGATGATTTTGCAGTCGAATTCCGAGCATCCGCATGGCTTTGCCGATGACAGGTTCGACGCGCTGTTCACCAGGGCCAAGCCGGTCATCTTCGCCTATCACGGCTATCCCTATCTCATTCACCGTCTGACTTACCGGCGCGCCAACCACGACAACATGCATGTGCACGGCTTTCGCGAGGAAGGCACGACGACGACGCCGTTCGATATGGTGGTGGTCAACCAGCTCGACCGCTATCATCTGGCGCTCGCCGCGATCGCGCGTGTGCCGGGGCTGGCCGAGCGGGCGAAGGATCTTGCCGCGGCGTTGCACGGGAAATTGGCTGAGCACACGGCCTATGTCCGCGAACATGGCGAGGACATGCCCGAGATCCAGAAATGGTCCTGGCCGCAGGACGGCGCGACGAGGGCCGGCGATTGATGCGACGATCGATCCTCGCGCTGAATGCCGGCTCTTCCAGCATCAAGTTCGGGCTTTACGATCTTGGAGTGTCCGCCGAGCTGGATCTTGCCTCGCGCGGTTCGCTGGATTTGGGCGATGCGCCAAGGCTGACCGCAAAAGCCGCCGATGGGGCGGTGCAGTGCGATCGGCCACTTGCAGCAGACGCATCGCCCGATTTAGGCATCGGCCAGATGCTGCAATGGATCGAGAACGAACTTGGCGGAAGGAAACTCATCACCGCCGGCCATCGCATCGTCCATGGCGGCCGCGACTTCGTCGAACCTGTCCGCCTGACGCCGACAATTGTCGAGGCTCTCGACAGGCTGACGCCGCTTGCGCCACTGCACCACCCGCGCAGCCTCGCGCCGATCCGGGCGCTTGCCGCGTTGCGGCCCGACCTGCCGCAGGTCGGATGCTTCGACACCGCCTTCCATCGGACCATCGAGCCTCTGGTCAGCCGTTTCGCGCTGCCGCGCCGCTATGAGGCAGACGGCATCCACCGCTACGGCTTTCACGGGCTTTCCTACGAATATGTCGCCGGCCGGCTCAAGCAGATATCGCCCGATCTGGCGGCGAAAAGAACCATCGTCGCCCATCTCGGCAACGGGGCGAGCCTGTGCGCCATGCGCGCCGGGCGCAGCGTCGATACGACGATGGGCTTTTCGGCGCTTGACGGCCTGGTCATGGGCACGCGCTGTGGCGCCATCGATCCGGGCGTGCTTTTGTACCTGCTGCTGGAAAGAGGCTTTTCGGGAGAGGCACTGCAGCACATGCTCTATGAGGAATCCGGGCTGCTCGGCGTGTCCGGTATTTCCGGCGACATGCGCTCGCTGGAAGCCAGCGACGACGGCCGGGCCCGCGAAGCGGTGGAGCTTTTCGCCTTCCGCGCCGCCAGGGAAGTTGCCGCCCTCGCCAACACGCTGGGTGGCCTCGAATGCCTGGTGTTCACCGCCGGCATCGGCGAGCACTCGGCCACGGCCCGTAAAGCGATTTGCGACAGGCTTGACTGGCTCGGCGTGGCGATCGACGAGGCCGCCAACAGCTCTCATGCCGCGCTGATGAGCCAGGCGGAGAGCAAGGTGGAAGTCCGCGTCGTGGCGACCGACGAAGAAGGTGTCATCGCCCGCCACACGCGCAAGGTGATGGAGGGGCCCGGCTGAGGCGGATGGCCTCGAATGGCGGCGCTTGCTCGACCGGCTACGTCGCGAGGGCGGCCGATCTGTTGAACACGATGGTCACCCGCGTTCCTTTGCCGGGGGCAGAATCCACCTCGAACCGGGCTTTGGCATTTTTCGGTCAGCGATTGAGCGATCAGTGCTCCGAGCTTGCCGGGTTTCGGCCAGGTCTCGCCTTCGCTCGGTTTTTTCGGCTCGGCGGACATTCCAAGCTTTCGATGTTTTGGGTGGGACCATGATCAATATCAGGTCGCTCGCCAACTGCGAAGGCCGCTCATTGCCACCACGCGGCCAGGCATGGCGGAGAGCCGAGATCGTGGTTGAGAAGCGGCTGAAGGCTCAGCTCGACTGGCTCTGCTCGACCAGATGGTATTTGTACCGGTCGCGAATATGCTCGTTGAAGAACCGGCCCTTTGACGAGGCTTTGCGGAATGCCGCGTGGACCTGCGGCGGCACGTCCTCGTAATCATAGCGGTTTCCGCTCGGGACGAACCATACGGAGAGGATCCTCGTCGCCGGTTGGTAATCGATGCTTCTGATCGCAGTTGAAGGCATCCTCGACAGGTCCAATGCTCGGCAGTGCTCCATTCCATATCGTCATGTGAATAACCCTGCACGGAGAGCGAGGTTCCTTGCTGCCGAAGCAGCCTTGCCGCTACGGGCCGGCTTCACCAAATACGGTTGATGCCATCGCCCAAGACATCGGCTGCAGCCCGCCAGGGCGATCTCTTTGCCGCCGCCGACGACCTGCCGGAAGGATTCCGCTACCGGCCCGAACTGATCACGCCGGACGAAGAAGCAGCGTTGGCGAGCCAGCTCGCAAGCCTGCCTTTTCAGGCCTTCGACTTTCACGGCCATCTGGCAAACCGGCGGGTGGTCGGTTTTGGGCTGCGTTATGATTACGACCGGCGCGAAGTCGTCGAGGCACCGCCGATACCCGGCTTTCTGCTGCCGCTCAGGGAAAAGGTTGCAGCCTTCGCCCGCCTGCCCGCCGAGACCTTCGTGCAGGTGCTGATCAACGAGTACCGGCCGGGCGCCGGTATCGGCTGGCACCGCGACAAGCCTCATTTCGAGGCCGTCGCCGGTGTTTCCCTGCTGGCCGCCTGCAGCTTTCGCCTGCGGCGGAAAAACGGCACGCGATGGGACCGCAAGACGGTCACCGTCGAGCCAAGATCGGCCTATCTGATGACGGGCGCCGCGCGCAGCGAATGGGAGCACAGCATTCCGCCGGTTGCGGAGCACCGCTATTCGATCACCTTGCGCACGCTGCGGCCGCAACGCGCTTAAAGCAGAGCGGTGAGGAAGCCCGAGCACTGCCCTAAGAACTGGGCTGAAACAAATTCATCCGTCGCCATGCCGGCCGGCAAAGTCCGCCAGCATGGCGCGCTGGCCTTTCAGGATCTTGAGGTTGGCTTCAGGCAGGGAGAACCAGCCCGCTTTGTCGACTTCGGCAAATTCCTTCATCGAGCCGGACCTTGGCGGCCATTCCATGGCGAAGGTGTTGCTGCTGATGGCGTCGCTGTCGAAATCCGCCTCGACGCACCATGCGATGACGAGCTTGCCGCCCGGCTGCCTGTAGCTGCCAAGGCTTTCGAAATCCCCGTCGATGGCAAGACCGAGTTCCTCTTCGGCCTCGCGTTTTGCTGCCGCCAGCTCGTCCTCGTTCTCGTCGACCAAGCCCTTCGGGATCGACCATGCGCCGTCGTCCTTCTTCGCCCAGAATGGGCCGCCCGGATGCACCAGCAAGACCTGGAGATGTCCTTCCCTTCGGCGAAAGATGAGCAATCCTGCGCTGCGTTGGGCCATTCCGCTATTCCCCTGACGAAAATGAAACGAACGTCCGGGCCGGCATATGGAACAGCCTGCCATGGCGGAACGATTTCCGCGCGCAGCCGTTCCGTCCGTTCGACAAATGAGTGATCGACATGGCGACGCCGCGAGCTGCCTGGAAGGGCTTTATGAAAGTCGGATCGGTTTCCTGTGGCGTCAAGATCATCGGTGCCGTCAGCGAGGCCGAGAAAGTGCATTTCAGGATCCTGAACCGCAAGGACGGTCTCCCGGTCAAGAGCGCCTATCTAGACGAGGAGACCGGCGATACGGTCGAGGCGGCGGAGCAGGTAAAAGGCTATGAGGTCGAAAAGGGTGAGTTCATCCATATAGAGCCGGACGAAATCAAGAAACTGAAGATGGTATCGCAGCATACGCTCGAGATCGGCGAGTTCGTGCCTGCCGCCGAAATCGACGCACGCTACCTCGAAAAACCCTACTATCTCGTTCCGGCCGACGCGCCCTCCACGGAGGCTTTCGCGGTGATCCGGGACGCCATGGCCAGGAAAAAGGTAGCAGCCCGCTCCTGCGTCGTGCTGTACCAGCGAGGCCGAGAGGTGCTGATCCAGCCGCTGGGCAAGGGCATGCTGATGACGGAATTACGCAACCACAATGAAGTGGTCGCGGCGGACGCGGTGTTCGAAGGGCTGAAGGCTCGCAAGGTCGATCCCGAGATGCTGGAAATCGCGCAATTGCTGATCGACAAGAAGCCCGCCAAATTCGACCCGTCGAAGTTCGACGATACTTATGAAAAGGCGCTGGTTGCAATGATCGAGGCCAAGCGCAAGGGCAAGAAACCGCCCAAGCCGGCACCTGAGCCCAAGACGAACGTCATCAATCTCGCCGATGTTCTGCGCAAAAGCCTGGCGCAGGAAGGCGGCAAGGCTCCCAGCAAGAAGCCGAGAACGGCCCCGAAACGCAACTCAGCCTGAATGTCCGAAAGCGGATCGAACGGAACCGAAAACGCTCGCGCGCATTTAGATGACGTAGCAATCCGTCGGCAAGCCAAGCGGAGCGGGGGACTGGTGGACGTCGTTGAACTAAGGACTGGCGGGATCCCGCAAGTTTCCTCCGCCGATCTGATGCAGGCGTTGCCTGTGGCCGTCTACACCACCGACAAACAAGGCTACATCACCTTCTTCAACGAAGCCGCTGCCGATCTCTGGGGATATCGTCCGGTTATCGGCCAGGATCGCTGGTGCGGGTCATGGAAGCTTCGCCACCTCGACGGGCGACCGATGGCGCATGACGAGTGTCCAATGGCCGTTGCCTTGCTCGAGGAGCGGGACGTTCGTGGGGGCCGAGCCATCGCCGAGCGGCCGGACGGCCAACTCATCCCGTTCAGTGCGCATCCGGTCCTGCTTCGCAATGAAGCCGGCGAGGTTGTCGGCGCCATCAACACCCTGCTCGACCTGCGCGTGCAGACGCTGGCCGACGACGCCGGCATAAGGCTCGCCGCCATCGTCGAATCCTCGATGGACGCCATCGTGTCCAAAGACCTGAACGGCATTATCACCAGCTGGAACGACGCGGCACAACGCCTGTTCGGCTATACGCCCGCCGAGGCGATCGGGCGCCCGGTGACGATCCTCATCCCGCCCGACCATCTGGACGAGGAAGCCATGATCATCAGCCGCATTCGCGCCGGCGAACGGATTCCTTCATACGAGACTATCCGGCAGCGCAAGGACGGCACCCTGGTTCCGGTTTCGCTCACCATCTCGCCGATACGCGACGGCATCGGGCGTATCATCGGCGCCTCCAAGATCGCGCGCGACATCAGCCCCCACAAGGAAAGCGAACGGCGCATCCGCACACTCATGCGCGAAGTCAACCATCGCGTTAAAAACCAGTATTCGGTGATCGTCTCGATGATCCGCGAGACCAGCAAGCTGGCGGGTACGCCAGAGGCCTTCCTTTCACGGGTCCGGGAACGCATCATGGCCCTTTCGGAATCGCACGACCTCCTGGTCGATGCGGAATGGCGTGGCGCGACCATCGGCGAATTGATCCATGCACAGACCAAGGCCTTCGCGACACAGGCCCGTCTGTCGATGAGCGGGCCGACGATCATGCTGCAGCCGAACGCGGTGCAATATCTCGGCATTGCCTTTCACGAGCTGGCCACCAATTCGGTAAAACACGGAGCGCTGTCGCACCATGACGGACGGGTCGAGGTCGAATGGACCGTGACCCCAGCCGCCGATGGCAGCGACGGCTTCCGCCTTGTCTGGCGGGAACTGGACGGACCATTGGTGGATGAAAACACGCGACGCGGTTTCGGAACGGTTGTGCTCAAACGCGTCACGCCGCAGGCGCTCAGCGGCACCGGCCGCCTGGAATTCGCCAGGCACGGCATCACCTGGACGCTGGAAGCGCCGCTGCGCTTCGTTCAGATGTCGATGGCTGGCATCGCGGCTGATTGAAGGCCGCTACACCGGCCGCGGCTTGGCGGCCGTGTGGCAACGCAATCCCTTTGGTAGCAATCAGGAGGAGCAGCGATGAGTTGGCTGGGCACCTGGCGGAATCAGTACGGGTCGGTGGTCGAACTGACCACCGAAGAGGGCGGACGGATCAGCGGAACCTTCAGGACGGCGCTAGAGGACAGCGCCTTCTTCGGCATGACCGTGCCGCTGTTCGGAGCCTGCCATGGAGACGTCATCGGATTCACCTGCGCGGCCGAAGGGCGGGTCGGAGCCGCGGCGGTGAGCTATACCGGCATCCTCAGGAACGGGAAGCTGGAGATGCTGTGGCACACCGTTGCGGATGCTGCTTTGTCGGCGGAACAGGAAGGTGCCCCGGCCCGTGCCAGGAAACTCCCCGCCTGGCGCGCGTTTGGAACCAGCCTCGACAGTTTTGAACGCGTCTCCTGACTATCGCGCCCGCCGCCGCGGCATTCAGCTCGCAAGTGAGGCAGCAGGGTTCCCGCGGTGCATCGGAACTCGCGCTGACGATGGCGCGTTAGCCAGGACATGCGCTGTTCGTTACGGGGTCGACCCAATGAGCGTGCTATATCGCGCAGCGAAAATCGCCGAACAGGCTCATGCCGGGCAGACGGACAAGACAGGGCGGCCTTATATCGAACATTGCCGCCGGGTCGTCGATGCCGTCGAAACGCTCGACCAGAAAGCCATCGCCTATCTTCACGACGTCATCGAAAAAGGCGACGGCTGGAACCGCGACCGGCTTGAGGCGGCCGGGTTCGGGCCATCCATCGTATCGGCCGTCGATGCCATGACGCGGCGGCCGAACGAGGGCGATGCCGCGTTCGTTCGCAGGGCTGCGGCCAGCCCGCTGGCATTGCCGGTCAAGCGCGCCGATCTCGCCGACAATCTATGGCAGGCACGGCAGATCGGTGCCTCGACAGCGAAATACGAAGACGGCCTGCGCATTCTCAGGGAAGAGTTCGCGAGCTGACGGACAGCTGGCGGCTGTCGCCGATGTGGGTCTACTCGGTGACGTGCGGCGTGTGCCGCTTGTCTTCCGCGGGATCGGCGTCGATCCGCGCCCTGCCGGGATCGAACGCACCATGGCGGGCGATCGCCAATGCCGGGGTGTCGGGCGTCTCGTAGGCCCACATGAAGTCTTCTGCCGACGAACCGACCGCATGAACACGCCAATAGCTTGCCGTGCCCTTCAGCGGGCCGTGGCTCGTCGTGTTCGTCTTCTCCAAGAGGTCGAAATAGATGTCCTCGAAGGGTATGTAGAAAACAGGATCATGGCCGTCTTCATAGAGCACCTTTGCCCGCTCGCTCGACGCAATAATGGCATCGGAGAACCGGATGGTCACGGTTCCATCAAACGGGACAATCCTGAGCGGGCCTGGGCGGGGGGCGGAATCTGCGGCTAAGGACTGCATTCGACTTCTCCGTTGACTGCGCTGCCTTCCCGAAACGTACTATCGCCGGTCAGGGTTCCAGTTCTACGCTTCTCCTCTTCCGAAACTGTCGAGGAACCTGGCAAGGTGATCGGCAACGCGCTCGGGTGCTTCGCGCGTCGGAAAGTGGCCGATGCCAGCCAGAAGCTGGCGCTCGTAATGGGCCGTGAAGTATCGTTCCTTGCCTTCGGACGATTGCGGCAGCACAACGCGGTCGGCATCGCCGTGGATCGTCAGAGTAGGCGCGGGAATGGACTTGGCGGAAATCTGGCGCCGGGCAAGATCGGCGTAGCGCGGATCGGGATCGGCTTCGCCCCAGCGAACCCTGTAGGAGTGCAACGTCACGTCGGCCCAATCGGGATTTTCGAAGGAAGCGGAAACGCTGTCAAAAAGCTCTTCCTCGAACCAGCCGGGCGGGCTCCAGCTTTCCCATTGAAAATGCGCGAACGCCTTGCCTTGTTGGCGAACGATCTCGGCGCCGCGATCCGTTGCCATGAACCATTGGTACCAGAATGCCCTGACCTGGCCCAGCGGCGGCGTTGCGAGTTCGCCCGGCTGCCAGCCAAGCGACAATGCCGAGCAGCACCGTATCCGTTCGGGAAATACCGAGGCGAGCAGGTAAGCGATCCGAGCGCCCCAATCGTGGCCGACGACCGCAAAACGGCCGAGGCCAAGTGCGTCGGCGAAATCGATCACGTCCTGAGCCATGGCGGCAATTTCACCGGATCGCATGGTCTCGTCCGACAGGAAGGTGGTTTTGCCGAACCCACGCAGCCACGGCGCAAAGGTGCGGAAGCCAGCACGATGCAGGACAGGCGCAATGCGCGTGAAGGTGGTTGCGTCGTCCGGCCAGCCGTGGAGAAGCAGGACGGGCGCGCCGGCTCCAGGGCCACCGGCGATGTACGCGATGCGCAGCAACGGCGTGGTGCAGAAGGCGGGTGTTTCCATGATCCGGCCATCCCGTTTCGATCACGCCGCATGGCGTCAGATCGTTTTCGGCGCAAGTTTGCTGAACCGCGCGTGGCTGCGATTGTTCCATGACAGAGGCAGACTTCCAGTGAAACCTCACCGCTGCTCGCGGTGGAAGAAGACCGACGGGAACGGTTCTGCAAGGTCGTCGTTGTTTCAGACCTCCGCACGCGCCATAATCGCAATGGCCGCCACTCGCCGACTCAACAGCAAATGGACCACATGCTGGATCGATCGCCTACCCTCCCAAGGTCGCTTGGCGCTGCGCTGCGAAGGGAAGTGCCGCGGTTTGCGGCACCCGGCAATGAAATTTCATGCACTACGGTCGCATCCTACAATGTGCATAAATGCGTCGGCACCGACGGCAGGTTCGATCCGGAGCGGGTCGCGGCCGTGGTCAAGGAACTCGACGCCGATATCATTGCTTTGCAGGAGGCCGACGAAAGAACCGGAAGCAGGCAGGGATTGCTGGATCTCGCAGCACTCGAGCGCGACAGCGACCTCGTCCCCACACACATCCCGGAAAACCGCCGCAGCCATGGCTGGCATGGAAATCTGATCCTGGCACGCCGCGGCGTGGTCGAAAGCGTGAACCAGATCCGGCTGCCCGGCCTGGAGCCGCGCGGCGCGGTCATCGCGGACCTGGAGCTGAAGGGCGTCTCGCTCAGGATTATAGCCGCGCATTTCGGCTTGCTGCGGCGCTCGCGCTCGCAGCAAGCCAACGCACTTGTCGAAGCCACGCACCCGGTTCTGCGGCCAACAATCCTGCTCGGCGACCTCAACGAATGGCGGGTCCGCAACAGGTCTTCGCTGCTGGCCCTGCTGCCGCATTTCGGTCCGATCGATGCGGTTCTGCCGAGCTTTCCGTCGCGCTTTCCGCTGTTTGCGCTCGACCGCATTCTGGCCAGGCCGCCGCACCTGATTTCCAGCATCGAGGTGCACAAGACGCCGCTGGCGCAGCGCGCCTCCGACCATCTGCCCATCAAGGCCCGCCTGAACCTTGACGCGATAAGGCAGCCGCGACTGCAACCAGAATGAACCTGGAGGGTTGTTAGTCAGATTCAGATCGTTTGCTTCGCTGATATTTGCCGGTGTATTTCATGGATACGGCCATTTCGCGGGTTGCCCGGGACAAGATCGCGGCCGGCGATAGCGGGCTGCTGCTGATCGCCGACAATTATGATGCATTTGCCGCACGAATCCTTGCCGCGCGCAGTGCCACCAGCAGCCTCGACCTGATGTACTATCTCTGGCACGACGACCATAGCGGCCGGCTGCTGATGCAAGAGGTCGTCAGGGCGGCGGAGCGCGGTGTCCGCGTCCGCATGCTGCTGGACGATATAAATCCGCGCAACAGCGACGCCGCTTACCTGGCGCTCAACAGCTACAAGAACATCGAGCTGAGGCTGTTCAACCCCAGCGGCATGAGGAACGGCAGCATCTTTCGCTCGCTGGAGATGGTCGCCCGGCTGTTTGCGATGACCCGCCGCATGCACAACAAGGCCTGGATCGCGGACGGGAGCCTGGCCATCGTCGGAGGAAGAAATATCGGCGATGCCTATTTCGACGCCGCGGAGACAAATTTCCGTGATCTCGACCTGTTGCTTCTCGGTCCTGCCGTTGGGCAGACGATGCAGATCTTCGAGGCGTTCTGGAATTGCGAGGCGGCAAAGCCGATCCAGCTGCTCAACCCGGCTGCGGTGGGCTCGCGCGCCGATTTCCTCGATAATCTCGATGCGTCGATGGACGGCCAGCTTTTGAACAGCCTCAGTGCCTGGCGCACGATCACGGAGTTCATTGCGGCGCATAACGAGGTCTGCTGGACGAAAGGCGTTCGCGTCATTTCCGATCCGCCGGAAAAGGTGCGCGGCAAGCGGCGCAGGAACTGGCTGACCAAGGAGCTGCTTCCCGCTATCGCGGCGACCAGACAGCGGCTCGAAATCGTCTCGCCCTATTTCATCCCCGGCCGCACCGGGTTGGCCATCCTGTCGAAGCTGGTGGACCGTGGCGCCGAGGTTGCAATCCTGACCAACTCGCTCGCCGCGACGGACGTCGCCGCAGTGCACGGCGCTTATGCCAAATACCGCCGCAAGCTGCTTAAAAAAGGTATCCAGCTTTTCGAATTGCAACCCTTCAACCGCCAGGCCAACATCTCCGTTTTCGGCTCAAAGGGAGCCAGCCTCCATACCAAGGCCTTCACGGTCGACGATACGCTCGGGTTTGTCGGTTCCTTCAATTTCGATCCGCGTTCGGTGTCGTTGAATGCGGAAATGGGCGTGCTTTTCCACGATGCCAATCTGGTGATGGAGTTGCGCCGGCTGTTCGAGCACGAAAAGTCGCCGCAGACGAGCTATCAACTGGTCCTGGACAAAGGCGCCGTGCGGTGGCTCGGCATCGCGGATGGCGAGATGCGGCAATGTTCGCGTGAACCGGAGGCCAGTCTCTATCGGCGTATCGTTGCAGCGTTGGTTGGCTGCCTGCCGATCGAATCGCAATTATAGAAGCGACGGATTTGTCGGAACGCAACTCTTTGTCGGAACGGAAATGCGGGACCACGAGTTGTAACCGTTGTCCGGAGCATGCCGATGAAGACCACGATATACAGTTTTCTTGCCGAGCTCTTGCCGTTCTGGATGGCGCATAAACGCAAAATGCGCGCCGACCGCGCCGCTGAGCGGCCGACACGACCGGCTGCTGCCGATGACGATGGTCGGCCGACAAGCGATCCGAATCGAGCAACACCGGCGCGTCGGCGCAACACGTCTTAGGGCGGGATGCTTTCAAATTAGATCCCGCTCCAACTGTCTGGTTAGACGCAATTCCGCGACGCCAAGTGATTCCATTTGGCTGCAGAAGCTCCAGTTCCTAAGCGATCACGCTATCGTCAAGTATCGCTACCCGAAATCCGGCGTTGCCAAGCATCCATTTTGCAACACGTACGTTAATGTGCACTACAGGGTTGCCGCTATAGGTGAGCGCCATGAGCGACAGTGCGATAGAATTCTTGCAGGACTGGATCCACGAAAACGTTCATGTGCCGCCGCCTCCGATCAGGCTTGAAAGGGAGGCGGAAATCCTCGCCAGGGAATGCAAGGAAGAGGCGGCCGACGCCGGCGTACCCATCGAAGACATCGAGGAAGAGGTTGGCGACCTCAAGGATCTGCTCGTCGCCAAGCTCGAAGACGCAGCCGAGGACGAGGCCAGGCAACTCAATGGCAATGGCCATGGCCAAAAGATTTCTACGTCAGCGGCCGAGCAAAAGCCGGCCCTGTAAGGCCGGTCCGAGCGCAGGCAAGGCATCACGAGGTGCGCCGCTTCGGCCTATTGTCCGATCAGCGTCAGCCCGAACAGGATCATCAGCCAAAACCCGGCAGCAGCGACCGCAAGACGCGGCAGGACGCCGTCGCTGGCCAGATGCATGAACAGGATGGCGATGACGGCGGTCTTGGCCGCGGCGATCACCAGATTGAGTGCCGAATTGAAGCCGCCGAGCGCGAGGAAGGACGAGCCGACGGTCAGGGCCAGCAAGGCTAAAAGCCCGATATAAGCAAGCGTGAGTTTGCGGAACTCGCTCATCTGTTGATCAGATAGAGGACGGGGAACAGGAAGACCCAGACGATATCGACGAAATGCCAATAGAGGCCGATTGCCTGCACGCGCCGGAACCGGCTGGCCTCGATCGTGCGTGGCCACAGCGCGAGGATGCCGCCGATGACGATTACGCCGCAAATCAGATGCAAGGCGTGCAGTGACGTCATCGCGAAATAGAGGCCGAAGAAGAATTCGGCATGAACAGGATCCGGGCCCTTATAGATGAAAGGTGCGCCGAGCACCGGCGCCAGCCCTTCGCTGAATTCCCTGGCGTACTCCGTCGCCTTGATCGCCAGGAAGACGACGCCGAGCAGCGCCGTCGCAGCCAATGCCCAGCCAGCGGCGCGCCATCGCCGCGCGGCCGTGTACATATGGGCGAGCGCCACAGCGAAACTGCTGGTGATCAGGACGACGGTGTTGGCCGTGCCCAACGGCAGCGACAGATGCTTCGCCGCCCCGGCGAAGGCGTCGCCATAACTCAACCGGGCAAACATGAAGACGAGCAGGATGGCGCCGAACAGCATCACCTCGGAGCCGATGAACACCCACATGGCAAAGCTGTCGGCTGCCGTTTCGCGAGCCGGCCGGTCGAAGGCGATGCTTGTCGTTGGTGACTTCAAACCAGATCCTCCACCGGGTCCGACCGTTTCTCGGTCAGGCCTTTCATCGGATAGTCGTAGGCTGGTCTGGTGACGGTCGGCATGCGATCGAAATTATGCGCTGGCGGCGGCGAGCTTGTTTGCCATTCCAACCCGGTCGCTCGCCACGGATTGGCCGGCGCCTGCGCGCCTCGAAACAGCGACCATGCCAAGTAGAGGAGCGGCATCAGATAGCCGATCGCCAGCACCACGGCGCCTGCCGACGACAGGATGTGCCAGAAAGCGAATTCCGGCGGATAGGTATGGTAGCGCCGCGGCATGCCCAGAAAGCCGAGCACATATTGCGGAAAAAAGGTCAGGTTGAAGCCTATGAAGGTGACCGCCGCGGCTATACGCCCCCAAACCTCCGAATACATTCGGCCGGTGAGTTTCGGCCACCAGAAATGCAGCCCTGCCATGTAGGCGGTCACCATGCCGCCGACCATGATGTAGTGGAAATGGGCGACGACGAAATAGGTGTCGTGAACGTGGACGTCGATGGCGAGCGCGGCAAGGAAAAGGCCGGCCAGCCCGCCGAAGGTGAACAATGCCAGGAAGAACAGCGCATAAAGCATCGGCGTCTCGAAGCTGATTTCGCCCTTGCGCAGCGTCAGGCTCCAGTTGAAGACCTTTATCGCCGATGGGATCGCGACGCAGAAGGACAGGAACGAAAACACCACGCCGGCATAGGCCGACTGCCCGCTGACGAACATGTGGTGGCCCCAGACGAGAAAGCCGAAGACGGCGATCGCCATCGAAGCCAGGGCGACGGCCTTGTAGCCGAACAGCGGCCGGCGGCTAAAGCAAGGCAGCACTTCCGAGACCACTCCCATACCTGGCAGGATCATGATGTAGACGGCGGGGTGCGAGTAGAACCAGAACAGATGCTGGAACAGCAGCGGATCGCCGCCGAGGGCGGGATTGAAGATGCCGATGCCGAAGACGCGCTCCAGCACGATGAGGATCAGCGATGCTGCAAGCACCGGCGTCGCCAGCACCATCACCAGGCTGGTGGCGTACAGGGTCCAGACGAAGATCGGCAGCCGGAACCAGGTGAGGCCAGGCGCTCGCAAGGTGTGGACGGTGACGATGAAATTGATGCCGGTCATGATCGTCGAAAAGCCGACGATGAAAACGCCGAATGCCGCGGTCGAGACAAACCCGTTGGCATAGAGCGTCGACAGCGGCGTGTAGAAGGTCCAGCCGGTGTCGACGCCGCCCAAAACCACCGAGGCGAGCGCGAACAGGCTGCCGAACATGAAGACGTACCAGCTTGCCAGGTTGAGCCGGGGAAAGGCGAGGTCGCGCGCGCCGATCATCAGCGGCAGCAGGAAATTGCCGAGCGTTGCCGGGATCGACGGCACCAGGAAGAACCACACCATGATGATGCCGTGCAGCGAAAACAGCCGGTTGTAGACATCGTCGGAGACCAGGTCGCCGGCCGGCGTCGCAAGCTCGATGCGCATCAGCACGGCAAAGGTTCCGCCGAGGAAGAAGAAGGCCGTCAGCGAGACGAAATAGAGCCACGCCACCCGTTTGTGGTCGGTTGTCAGCAGCCAGGAGCGCGGCCCGGCACCTTCTGCGAGATAGCTTGCCGACGCCAAATCGCTGCTCATTGCGGCGCCTCGTTTTTT
Organism: Mesorhizobium sp. M0145; assembly: GCF_040322355.1. Taxonomy (NCBI): domain Bacteria; kingdom Pseudomonadati; phylum Pseudomonadota; class Alphaproteobacteria; order Hyphomicrobiales; family Phyllobacteriaceae; genus Mesorhizobium; species Mesorhizobium sp. M0145. Next base: position 22,005 of record NZ_JAMYTK010000021.1, on the reverse strand, counting down.
GCCGCCGGTAACGAGGGAGATTGGAGCGATAGGGATTTGAGATAGGCCATCAGCATCTGCAGTTCGGCTTCGTCAACGAGACCGTCGAAGCTCGGCATCACCGGCTGGTAGCCGGCGGCGATTTCCTTGTTCGGGACAAGGATCGAATCGCGCAGATAGCGTTCGTCGGCGATGACCGTCTGCCGGTTGGCCAACGCCACCGGCTGGCCGAAAACCCCATCGAGGCCGGGCGCCCGCACCTTGCTGGAATTGCCGTGACAGCCGGAGCAGCCGAGCGCGCGGAACAGTTTCCCGCCGCTCGTGGCAAGGCTTTCGCCTTCACCTTGACTGCCGAGCCATGATGCATATTGCTCCGGCGCCAGCACCGTCACCCAGCCGCCCATCTCGGAATGCTGCGTGCCGCAATATTCGGCGCAGAACAGGTGATAACGCCCCGGCTGCGTGGCGATGAACCAGACATTGGCCGTGCGTCCGGGAACGGCATCCTGCTTGACCCGAAAGGCTGGCACGTAGAAGGAGTGGATGACGTCCTGTGATGCCAGCGACACCACCACCGCCTTGCCGACCGGCACGTGCAGCTCGTTGATCTCGCGCTGGCCGCCGGGATGGCGGAATTCCCACATCCATTGCTTGCCGAGGCCGGCGATCTCGACGGCGTCCGGTGGCGGACGGTCGCGCCGGACAAAAAGGACTGCGCCCCAGCCGAAGAAGATGAAGGCCATCACCAGGCTGGCAATGGTCCACGTCATCTCCAGCGGCAGGCTGCGGGCACGCGCCCCTGTACGGTCGGCTGCGGAGCCGATACGATATTTGACGGCGTAGCCGACAACGAGAACGGTCAGGAACAGGCCGAGCGCGAGTGAGAAAGCCAGCAATGTGTAGAACAAGGCATCGACGCTGCCTGCGATGGACGAGGCTTCCTGCGGGAAAAACCGGATGCCGAAGCTCACGCCCGCCTCCCGCGCGCCAGCAGTATGGCCGTCGCCAACCCCACCACCATGACGATGCTGGCGAGCTTCAACGCAGCCCAGATCGCCGGCGTATATCGCCCCTTGGACGCATCGAAGCCGGCGCAGAGCAGGAAGACATGATCGGCGATCGAGCCGAGCCTGCCGGAAGATGCCTCGACAAGGGCAAGCTCAAGATCGCGCGGCGTGAAGCTCAGCGCCGGCAGCACCTGCGCTATCCGGCCTTTTGGCGTCAGCGCGATGACCGCGATCGGATGGGCGAATTGGTCGATCCTGGCGCGGGTGTCGAAACTGATGCCGGCTTCCGCGGCAAGGGCGCCGCCGGCGCCGTCGGCACTGGTCAGGAACCGCCACGCCGACAGGTTCCTCGCGTCGGCCGCCGCGGCGACCGTGGCTTGCGCATCGCCCGCATCTTCGGGCGTGTCGGCGGCATCGATCGAGACGAACAAAGCGCGATAGGTGTCGGGGTCGAGCGAGGTCTTTTTCAAATCCGAGGCGACCGCCTGTTGGGTCACACCACAAAGGTTCGGGCATTTGTCGTAGCCGAAAATCAGCAGCGCCGGCCGGCCGGCAAGCATTTGGCCGATCGTGCGCTGCTCGCCGGACGCATCGCGAAACACCCGGTCGAGGCTGAGCTGCGCGCCGATCTCGGGATCGAAGGCCGGGCGTGCGAAAGCCATGGCCGGCAGTGCCGCGAGAAGGGAAAAAGCGGTTAGCCAGGCCTTCACGGCCGGCCTCCCTGGCCTGGCGCGGTCCGGCAGCGCGCGGCCTGTGGCGCGCGTGGTATCTCGGCCTCGACCAATCGGCAGTCGGCGCCGGCGGCCGGCGCCGGCTGCCCCCAGTTCGGCAAACCATGGCTGACGATCGCCCACATGGCGTCCTCGATCGGAATGCGGGCAATGCCGGCGGTGCGGTCGACCCAGCCGACCTTGTTCAGCTCCTGCTCCTCCGCCTTGCGGAAGGCAGCGAGGTCGTCTTCTGGAAAGCGCTGCAAGGCTGGACTGGCCCGGTTGCCGACCGATGATGGCCCCGGCAGCGGCCCGAACGGCCTGGTGTCGAAGACGAGCCCGAGGACGATGACTGTTGCGGCCAGGAGCAGCAGCAGGCCGGCCGCGAAGGCAAGCAGCGCGCCCGGCCAGACGTCGCGCGTTTCGGGATGGCGGGCTGCCCTAGCCATGGACCGGCCTCCGGCACCAGAGGGCGATCCGGTCCGGCCGGCCAAGCGCGAAAAGCAGCAGCGCAAGCCAGAGGCCGCCAGCTCCTGCCAGCGCGGCAAGATCGTACCAGAATGCGATCACATTACCGTCCGCCAACGGCGGTCTGATCCGCCAGAGGACATCGACGTAGTGGCCGGCCAGCACGATGCCGCAGATCGACAGCAGGCCGGCATGGCTGCGCTTCAGATCCCGGCTGAGCAGCCCGGCAAAGGGGACCGCGAATTGCAGCGCAATCAGCAGCCAGAGCAGATACTGCCAGCCATTGCTGCTGCGGATGAGGTACCAACGGATCTCGTTCGGCAGGTCGCCGCCCCAGGTCACCAGCCATTGCATGAACGACAGGTAAGTCCAGAGCAACACGAAGCCGAACAGCATGTTGGCCAAATCCTCGCCGAGCGCGACATCCTCCTCGCCGCCCGGCATGACCTCGATCGAGCGGTTCACGCACAGTACCGTCATCGCCAGGGCGTAAGCGCCAACGACTTCGGCGGACGCTTCCAGCAGCGCATAGATGGTCGAGGAGAACTCCGGCTCAAGCGAGAGCATCCAATCGATGGCAAAGATCGTGACCGCCAGCCCATGCGCAATCAATCCAGCGGCATAGGCCTTGCCGCGGCCGGCGCTGCCACGGCCGCTATCGGTCGTTGTCCAGTCAAGCACGCGCCACGCCACCACCAGCCAGATCGCGGCGCAGGCGGCAAAGCGCAGCAAAAAGAACGGAACGTTCAGATAAGAGAATTTCTGGCGCACCGTCTCGGGCAATGCAGCCGCGTCGGCACTCGCCCAGGGAAAGACCAGGTCGAGCCTGAGCAGAACCGGCAGCAGCAGAAGCAGCGCCAGCGGCAGCGTCGCGACGAGAGCGCGCAGCGGCTGGCGGATTGCCTCGCCCCAGCGGCCGCCGGTCAGCCCATGCACGATCAGGATGGTCAGCGCCCCGAGCGGCAGGCCGAGCAGGAAGAGCGCCGCAGGCAGCCAGCCGGCCAATGTGGCTCTGAAGTCGAAGGCCAATCCCGTGGCGCAAAGCACAAGTCCGACGGCGGCCACAGCAAGCGCCGGCAGAATCAAACGTTCGGCGGCAAGCCGCATCATCGCCCGCATCATCGATCCGGCTCCGCATTGAGCTCGGCGCGGAGGCTTTCCGGCAGCTCGGCAATTGGTGCATCGCGCGAATATTGCAGGGCGCGGATATAGGCGACGATCGCCCAGCGGTCGGCAGGCGGGACACGCGCCGCGTAGGAATACATGGCGCCATAGCCGTTGCTGATGACGTCGTAGAAATGCCTGTCGCTCGCCTTGCGCAACGCGTCCTGGTGATAGGTCGGCGGCGCCGGAAAGCCCCGCTCGACGATCATGCCGTGGCCGTCGCCGGCGCGGCCGTGGCAAGGCGAACAGAAGATGTCGAAGCGTTGCTGGCCTCGCCGCAGCAGCGTCATCGTGACCGGATAGGGAAAAGTGTCGGGTACCGGCGAAAGATCGGCATCGCGTGCGACTGTGTCCTCGACCGGCGCCCGCGCCGACATGCCGTCGGCGAATTGGTTGCTGCTTTCGAGCGGATCGTAGCGCGGCTGGTCCTCCATGTCCTGCCGGCAGCCGGCGACCAGCAAGGCTGCCGACAGCAGGATCGTGCGCATGTTCACGCCTCCACCTCCTCGACGGTTTCGGCGCCGAGCCGTGTCAGCTGGCCCTTGGTCACGCCCTTGCGGAACTTCGGATCGGCGGCCTCGACGAGCAGATAGAACTTGCCGCCGCGCGCATAGGTGAAGCTCGTGGCGTTGAAGACCGGGTGGTAATATTCGGGCAGGCGATTGGCGGCCAGCATGCCGAAGAATGCGGCCAGCGCAGCGCCAAGTATCGCGGCCTCGAAGGCGATGACGAGAAAGGCCGGCCAGGAATGCAGCGGCCGGCCGCCGACATTGAGCGGAAAATCGATCTCGACCGAATAGAGGATCAGGCCATAGACAAACACCGCGCCGGCGACGGCGCCGCCAAGGATGGCCCATGGCAAGCGCGTCTTGCGCATGCCGAGCATGTCGGCCAGCCCATGCACATGGAACGGCGAGAACGCGTCCATGCGCCGGTAGCCGCGCGCCCGCATGGTGCGGACCGCCTCGGTCAGCGCTTCGGGATCGGCGAAAGCCGCAATGACGCCGTAAAGGCTCATCTTGCGCCGCCCCTCTCCCCGGCCAGCTCCTCGACCTCGAAAATGGTGATGGCCGGCAGGACGCGGATGAACAGGAAGACCAATGCGAAGAAGGTGCCGATCGAGCCGAACAGGATGCCGAAGTCGAGCCATCTCAGTGATTGTTCGCCCCAGGACGACGGCAGGTAATCGCGGCTTGGCCCGGTGACGACGATGACGTAGCGCTCGACCCACATGCCGACATTGATGATCAGGGCAATGGCGAACAGCACCGCCATGTTGAGGCGCACCCGGCGGAACCAGAGCAATTGCAAAACAGCGCCGTTGCAGGCGAGCATGGTCCAGAACAGCGGCGCATAAGGTCCGAAGGCGCGCTGCCACATCATCGTGCGCTCATAGGTTTCGCCCGAATACCAGGCGAAGAAAGCCTCGGAGGCATAGCCGTAGATGACGATCATGCCGGCGGCGATCATCAGCTTGGCGGCATTGTCCATGTGCCGCGGCGTGATCAGATCCTGGACCGAAAACGCCCAGCGCAGCGGGATGGCGATGGTAAGCACCATGGCGAAGCCGGACAGCAGCGCGCCGGCAACGAAATAGGGAGGAAAGATAGTCGAATGGAAGCCCGGCGTGATGGCGAAGGTGAAGTCGAGCGAGACGATCGAATGCACCGAGACGACCAGCGGCGTGGCCAGTGCCGCCATCAGGAAATAGACCGTCTGGTAGCGCGCCCAATGAAAGGCCGAACCGCGCCAGCCGAGCGCCAGTATCCCGTAGAACAGCTGCGCCGGGCGCGATTTCGCCCGGTCGCGCAGGACGGCGAGATCGGGCAGCAGGCCCATATACCAGAACATCAGCGAAACGCTGGCATAGGTGGCGATCGCCGCGAAATCCCAGACCAGTGGGCTGCGCCATTGCGGCCAATGCATATGCGTGTTGGGTAGCGGCAGCAGCCAGTAGAAGAACCACGGGCGGCCGAGATGCAGGATCGGGAAAAGCCCCGCCATCGCCACGGCAAACAGCGTCATCGCCTCGGCAAAGCGGTTGATCGAGGCGCGCCATGGTTGGCGCAGAAGCAGAAGCACCGCCGAGATCAGCGTGCCGGCATGGCCGATGCCAATCCACCAGACGAAATTGCCAATCATCGTGCCCCAGACAACCGGAATGTTGACGCCATAGGCGCCAACGCCGACCGAGATCAGATAGGTAATCGAATAGAGAAAGATGAGGACGAAGACGAAGCAGGCGAAAAACGCGGTCCAGAAATAGCGCGGCAGCCTGCCGTCGAGGACGATCGCACTGATACGGCCGCTGATCTCCGGAAGGTCGTGCCGGCCGCGCAGAACGGGCAGTGCGCCCGGTTTTCCAGCAATAGCCTCAGCCATCGGCTTTCCCGCCTGGCGAGAGACGGCCGTTGATATTCCTGATCTTGCCGAGATAGGTGGTGCGGGGTCGCGTGTTGAGGTCCTCGAGCAAGGCGTAGTGTTGCGGCGCTGCTTTTTCCTGCACGACAGCGGCGCCCTTGCTGTTGAGGTCCCCGAAAACGATCGCCTGTGTCGGGCAGGCCTGCTGACAGGCGGTCACCACTTCGCCGTCGGCGATGTGGCGGTTTTCGATCTGCGCCTTGATGCGTTTTTCGGAAATGCGCTGGACGCAGTAGGTGCATTTTTCCATCACACCGCGCGAACGGACGCTGACGTCTGGATTGTGCGCGGCCTGTTCCGGTCCGGCCGCATCCTTGTCGAATTCCTGGAAGTCCAGGAAGTTGAAGCGCCGCACCTTGTAGGGGCAGTTCTGCGAGCAGTAGCGCGTGCCGATGCAGCGGTTGTAGACCTGCGCGTTCAGCCCGTCATGGGTGTGGGTGGTGGCGTTGACCGGACAGACGACCTCGCACGGCGCCTTCTCACAATGCATGCAAGGCACCGGCTGGAAAAAGACGTCGGGATCGTCGAGCGGGCCGGAGTAGTAGCGGTCGATCCGCAGCCAATGCATCTCACGGCCGAGTGCCGACTCGTCCGGCCCGACGGTGGCGATGTTGTTTTCCGCCTGGCAGGCAGAAACGCAAGCCATGCAGCCGATGCATGCCGACTGGTCGATCGACATGCCCCAGGCTTCCTGGCTGTATTGCCAGTCGGGATAGAGCGATCCGGTTGGCGCGGGCGGGGCGCCGTCGCGCACGAAGTGTGGATTTTTGCGGAAGGCCTCGAGCGAGGCATGGCGAACGATCGCCCTGCCCTCCATCGCCTGATGGTGTTGCGTGGTGATGACCCGCGCACTGCCGTCCCGCGGCGCGACCGTGGCGCCATAGACGATCCAGGGAGCCTCGAGGCTTCGCAGCCTGTACGCGTCGTGGCCGTCGGCGAGTGCTGCCACCGAACCGAGCTTCCGGCCGAAGCCCAGAGCAAGTGTCACGGTCTCGTCGGGATGGCCAGGCATGATCCAGACCGGCGCATCGATGTCCGTGCCGTTCGAGGCGATATTGACGACCCGGGCGTTTTCCACCTGAAGCCGCCCCGCCGTCGCTGGCGACATCAGCGCTGCATTGCCCCAGACGATCTTGCTCAGTGGCCGCGGCAATTCCTGCAGCCAGGACGAGTTGGCATTGCGTCCGTCGCGCAGCCAGGGATCGACGACGAAACGGATTTCGACGCCTTTGGCCGCTTCGACGCGCGGGTTCAGGCCGCGCAAATCCGCCGGCATCGCAACATCGACTGGAGTGCTGGCACTGCCGGATACAAAGCCGTCGCGAAGCGCCTTTCGCCACGCGGGATCGTCCAGTGCTTGCGCCCAAGTCGTTTGTGCCCATGTCCGGCGGACGAGCGGCAGCGCAGAAACAGCTAATTCACCGCCAAGCACGGCCAGGATTTCATGCACCGCCCGCCCCTGGTAAAGCGGCCTGATCAGCGGCTGCACGATCGACGCGGTTCCGTCATGGGCGCGCAGGTCACTCCAACTCTCGAGATCATGCGCAGCAGGGACATGCCAGTGTGCGACGAAGGCGGTTTCGTCGCGGTAGAGACCCCAGTGGACAAGAAGCTTCAGCTGCGAAAACACGTCGCGGACATCGAGCCCCGCAGGTGCGGTGTGGAGAGGATTGGCGCCGAGTATGACAACGGTGTCGATATCTCGCGCGGCGATCGCCTGGCAAAGTGCAGCGAGGTCGCCCTCGATGGGCATCGCGTCGGGCGGCTCGATCAGTTCCACGGTGTTGCCAAGCGCACCAAGCCGCGCATTCATGGCAAGAGCCGCGGCATGGACGAACGGTGTTTGATGGGCGCCCGGCACGATCAGCGCCGAGCGGCCGGCCGCCTTCAGGTCGTCCGCAGTGGCAGCCAACCAGGCCGGGTCCAGTGCCAAGGCGCTTGGCGCCGCTTCGCCGCCAAGCACCGCGCTCAGCGCCGCGGCGACGGCTTCGACCTCGCTCGGCCGCACCGGCCTGCGGTGATCGGCGGCAGCGCCGGTGATCGTCGGCGTCGATTCCACCGCATAGACCCGGCTCATCGTATCGTCCGCCCGGCGCACGCGACGCCGCGCGGCAAAGTCACGGGCGTAAGCGAGACGGCCGGGGCCCTCGCCCAGGAAATCCGCGTCGAGACTGACAATCGCGTCGGCGCGATCGAACCGGTAGACCGGTGCAAGCGCCCTGCCGAAAAGAGTCTGCGTGGCTTCGGCGCCGGATGGCGTTGCCAGGGGATCGTGCTGGAACAGCCTCAGCCTGGGGTAGCGCGCGCGCAGCGCCTCGAGCTGCGCCTTCATGGTGGGCGAGGTCGTCGCCTCGATCAGCAGCGCCGCGCCGGCACCGCCTGAGCCGGCCAGCTGCGAGGTGAGCTCGGCCATGTCGGCAAGGAAGTCGCCATAGGCCGCCGGTTCGCCGTGTTTCAGCGGCATGCGCGAGCGATCTGGGTCGAAAAGCGACAGCACCGCCGCCTGCATGATGGCGTCCGTCGCACCGCGCGAGGCCGGATGGCCGGGATTGCCTTCCACCTTGGTCGGCCGGCCCTCATGGCTTTCGACCACCGCACCGATACCGTAGCCATCGCTCGAAAGCGTGGTCGCGTAATAAAGCGGCTTGCCGGGAACGATGTTTTCCGGCTGGCGGATATAAGGCAGGATGTCTTCGGCCCGGCTGCAGGCGGCAAGCCCGGCCAGCGTCAGCGATGCACCCATCAGCTTCAGCAGCGTGCGCCGGTCGAGCCGCGGGATGCGCTCGGCGATCGAGGGAAATTCGGCATCGACGAAGCGGCGGAATTCCGGCGTATCGGCGAGCTCGTCGAGGCTTCGCCACAGCTCCGGGCCGGGCGAAAGCCGTTCGCGCAGGCCGGCCATGTCTGGAGCCGCGATCGGTTTGTCAGCGGTGGCAGACATAACAGTCGGTCATGGTCTCGGGGTGGATATCGAGAAGGCTGATGAGTGACCGGCGGATTTCGGCGATGCCGGCCGGTGGCTTCCAGAGCATCAGGAACACGTCCTGCGGCGGACGCAAATTAGGCTCGGGATCGCGATGGCATGCCAGGCACCATTCCATCGATAGTGCGTGCGCCCGCCGCATCAGCGGCATGTCGTCGACCTCGCCATGGCACGTCTCGCAGGCGACGCCTTTAGCGATATGGATCGAATGATTGAAATAGACGAAGTCGGGGACACTGTTCACCTGCTGCCACTGCAATGGCTGCCCGGAAGCAAGGCTTGCCCGTATCGGCGCCAGCATGTCCGCGTTGGTGAACAGCTGCGAATGGCAGGTCATGCACACCTCGGTCGCCGGCAGACCCGCCGATGACGCAGTCTCGACGCCGCTATGGCAATAACGGCAATCGAGGCCGAGCTCGCCGACATGGTGCCTGTGGCTGAACGGCACTGGTTGCGCCAACGGCCGGCCAACGCCGGTGACGAAGTCCGAACGCAAGACGGCGGTACCGCCGAGAGCCGCAAAGATGGCCATGAAACACGCGCCCCACAGAGCGAAGCGTGAAATGCCGTTGGCACTCCTTGAAAAGACCTGCGGCATCCCCTCGCCGATTTCGCATCCAGCAAACCATACTCACCCCCCAAAGTGCCTAACTGCGGCTGCGTGGGTAAGTTCCGGCTGGAGCAGCGGAGATCACAGAATGGTTACCCCGCCCTGGCCCATCAGGTCGGGCTGACCGGAAACCATCGAACCCTCCATACGTTCGGATGAGGTCACGTTCTGTTTCACCTGGATAAGCATCATGACCATCCCCCACCCCCATCCCATTCGCCGCCGGTCCGGCGTTGCCTTCTGGTGGACGATGTTCGTCGGCGCGCTGCTGACGATCCTCGGCCTGCTGATCGGAGGGGGCGGTGCCTGGCTGATCGCGCTGGGCGGATCCTGGTACTATCTGCCCGCCGGGATCGCCCTGCTGGCCGCCGGCAGCCTGCTGCTTGCCGGCAATGCCGCCGGTGTATGGCTTTACGTCCTGACCTGGCTGGCGACCCTTGCACCCGGCGGCCACCATTTCATGGAGACCAGGATCGGCGACGACATCATTGCCTACGCACTGCCAAAAAGCTGACGCCCGACGATGACGGCTTCGCGGGACGCTTCCATCCTGATCGTCGGCGCCGGCCCGACCGGGCTGACGGCGGCAGTCGAACTGGCAAGGCGCGGCATTGCACCTCGCATCATCGACCGCAAGGAAGGCCCGACGCCGCTCGCCAAGGCGGTCGGCATCAGTTCGCACAGCCTCGACATCCTTGAACCGTCCAAAGTCGCTGCCCGATTGCTCGCCGAAGGATTGAAAATTCGCCGAGCCCGTTTCTACTTCGAAGGACGAGCGCTCGGCGAGATCGATTTCTCGATCCTGCCGCACCGCCATAATTTCCTGCTGTCGCTGCCGCAGCGCGACACCGAATCGCTGATGACCGATACGCTCAAGGGATTTGGCATCGACGTCGAATGGCGAAGCACATTTGTCGGCATGGCCGAGCACAAAGGCCGCGCCGAGGTGCGGATCGAGGCGCCAGACGGCCGTGACGAGGCAAGTTTCGACCTTGTCTTCGGAGCCGACGGTGCGCAAAGCACCGTGCGTGATGCCATGGGCATCGGCTTCGATGGCTACACGCATCGGCGGCAATGGAGCATTGCCGACGCCGACATCGACGATTGGCCCTATGAGCCGATGGCCGCCCACGCATTTCTTCACAGGAACGGCGACGTCGGTTTCGTCATCCCGATCGGCGAGAAGCGCTATCGCGCGGTTTCAAACAGCGAGGATGCGTTGGCGCGCATCCCCGGCAATTACCGGATCACGCGGTTGTTGCGGGCCGACCGCTTCCATATTCCGGTACGACAGGCGCCGCGCTATCAAACCGCATGCGTCTTCCTGGGAGGCGATGCCGCGCATGTGCATTCGCCGTTGGGCGCGCGCGGCATGAATCTCGGCATCGAGGACGCCGCGTCATTCGCCAGGCGTTTCGTCGACGGCACGCTTGCCGGCTACACAAGCGAACGCCACCCGGTGGGGCAACGGTGGATCACGCTCAGCGAGCGCATCCTCTCGCTGGCCCAATCGGACAACGGCATCATGCAAGGCGTCAGGAACGCGGCCTTCAGCGTCGTCGGCCATCTGCCGCTGCTGCAACGGCCGCTGCTGAGCGTGTCGCCGGGCTCAAGGAATGACGTGGTCGCATAAACCTTTTCGCCGGATATGCGTTGTTGGGTTTCAAGCCAGGGAGATGACCATGCAGATGAAATCGGAAATCGCCGGCGAGGCCGCCAAGCAACGGCATATCCAGCGCCGTATCGACGAGAAGGACAAGTCCAAATCCAATGGCAAGCAAAAAGGCGCCATGCAGGCCGGCGCCCGCAAATATCCCGAGCCGCCCTTCCCCGAGCAGCACCAGCCGAAGCCGGGCCATGAATGGGCGATCGAGCCGGCGCCGCTTTACGATGCGCCATTTTATATCGGATCGAAAAAGCTCGACGGCAAAGTGGCCGTCATTACCGGCGGCGATTCAGGCATCGGCCGTGCGGTGGCCGTGCTATATGCGCGTGAAGGCGCCGATGTGGCGATCGTCTATCTCTCGGAGGATAGGGACGCCAAAGATACCAAAAGGGCCGTCGAAGCGGAAGGCCGGCGCTGCATCCTGATCAAGGCCGACGTCAGCGAACGCAACCACTGCCACAACGCGGTGGCTGAGATCGTGCAGGAGTTTGGGCGGATCGACGTGCTGGTCAACAATGCCGCTTTCCAGGTCCATTCCAGCGATTTCAGCGAGCTGACCGAGGAGCATTTCGATACGACGCTGAAGACCAACCTCTACGGCTATTTCCACATGGCGCAGGAGGCCGTGCCGCACATGAAACCCGGTTCGGCGATCATCAATACCGGTTCAGTGACCGGCATCGAGGGCTCGAAGCAACTGGTCGATTACTCCATGACCAAGGGCGGCATTCATGCCTTCACCCGCGCGCTCTCGGGCAACCTTGTCGACAAGGGCATAAGGGTCAACGCCGTGGCGCCAGGCCCGGTTTGGACGCCGCTCAACCCCTCGGACAAGGAAGCCGGCGATGTTTCGAAATTTGGCGCTGATACGCCGATGAAACGGCCGGCGCAGCCGGAGGAGATCGCGCCGGCCTACGTGTTCCTCGCCTCGCCGCACTGCTCGAGCTACATCACCGGCGAGATATTGCCGATCGTGGGCGGCTATTGACGGCATGTATTTCATTGCCCTGGCCACTGATTATGACGGCACGCTGGCGCATGAAGGGGTCGTTGCCGAGAAGACGCTTGCGGCGCTTGAACGCTTCAAGAAGAGTGGCCGCAAACTCATTCTCGTCACCGGGCGCGAGCTGCCCGACCTGAAACGCGTCTTTCCCGAAGTCGCGATCTTCGACAAGGTGGTCGCGGAAAACGGGGCGCTGATCTACACGCCGGCCAGCGAGGAGGAGCGGACGATATCTCCGCCGCCCGCCCCCGAGTTCATCGCCAAACTCAGGAAACGCGGTGTCAAACCGCTTTCGGTCGGACGCTCGATCGTCGCAACCTGGGAACCGCATCAGGCTACCGCGCTCGAGGTCATCAAGAAATTGGGGCTGGAGCTGGAAATCATCTTCAACAAGGGCGCGGTGATGATCCTGCCCAGCGGCATCAACAAGGCGACCGGGCTGACAGCCGCGCTTCAGGACCTCAGATTGTCGCCGCACAACGTCGTCGGTGTCGGCGACGCCGAAAACGACCACGCCTTCCTGCGCGCCTGCGGCTTCAGCGTGGCCGTCGACAACGCACTGCCGGCAGTCAAGGATACGGCGGATCTCGTGACACGCGGCGCGCGCGGAAAAGGCGTCGAGGAACTGATCGCCAAGGTGGTCGAGCGCGATCGCGAGCTTGTGCCGAACCGCGACGGCATTCTGCTTGGCTCGGAGGATGGCAAGGAGGTGTATCTGTCGCCAACCGATACGGTGCTGATCGCCGGCAGCTCCGGCATCGGCAAATCGACCCTGGCGACTGCACTGACGGAGCGCTTCGTCGAGAGAAAGTTCCAGTTCTGCATCTTCGATCCGGAAGGCGACTATGACGGTCTCGAAGGCGCCGTCCGGCTGGGCGACGGCTCGAACGCGCCGACGAAGACGCAGTTGCTCGATCTCCTGGAGAAGCCGGACAACAATCTGGTCGTCAATGGCCTGGCGCTGCGCGTTAACGAGCGGCCGGACTTCTTTGCCGACCTGCTGCCGGGCCTTGGCGGTGTTCGCTTCCGCACGGCACGACCACACTGGCTGATCATCGACGAGGCGCATCACCTCTTGCCGAAGCGGCGCGACGACACGCCAATGGTGCTGGCCATGGAATTGCCGGGCACGATCCTGATCACGGTTCATCCGGACGCGATCTCAACCGAGGCATTGCGGCTGGTCACCGCCGTCATCGCACTCGGCCCCAAGGCGAAAAAGGTCATCAAGACGTTCTGTCACGAGACCGGCACCGAACCGCCAAAGGACAAGGACCTGAACTCTCCAAAAGACGAGCGCGTGCTGTTCTGGCGGCCGCAGGCGCGCAAGAAACCTGCCATGGTCGAGCCGATCGAACCGCGACAATCGCTCAAGCGGCACAGCCGCAAATATGCCGAGGGCCAGCTGGACGAGAAGGGCAGCTTCTATTTCCGCGGCCCCGACAATGCGATGAACCTCCGCGCCCATAATCTGATGATTTTCGCCCAGATCGCCGAGGGCATCGACGACAGGACCTGGGAACATCATTTGCGCGCCGGCGACTATTCCGAATGGTTTCGCCACCAGATCAGGGACAAGGAACTGGCGCGCGAAACCGCCGAAGCGGAGAAAGACGGCACACTTTCGGCGCAGGAGAGCCGCAAGCACGTCCTGGACGCGGTGCGCCGCCGCTATACCGCGCCCGCGACCGCGCCGAAGGAATAGATGCAAACGGCGCCCAGCCGGTCCCAAGCCGGCTGGGTTCACCTCGTGGTCGATCTCCGTCCCACCTCGGCAGACGGCCGAGTCCCAGTCAGTTCCAACCGTCGATGGTCCATCGTGGAACCTCATCCGCCAAACGAGATTGTGTTCTATCGGGCGCCAGATCTATTCAATGCTGAATAATTGCTCGAAAGGAGACGATGGATGAGCAACGACCGGGACAAGGATGGTCCTGTCTTTTCAGCGGAACAGGCGCGGCAGGGCGAGATCATCCTGCGGACGCGGGCGCGCCGGATCATTTTCATCGCCGGCCTAGTGGGTCTCGTCTTGCTGGCATTGCTGGTGTGGTGGATTTGAATTCCTGACGGCTGGAGCGAAATCATGAAATCACAGCTTGTTGCCGAAAGCGCCGGACAGAGAACGTTCGTCGTTGTGCTTGATCCCGGCGAAGAGGCGTTTGCGCAGCTGACGTCATTTGCAGTCGACCGTGGCGTCGGCGGCGCGTCGCTGACCGCGCTCGGCGCTTTCGAAAGCGCAACCGTCGGCTGGTTCGACCCTGGAGAAAGGACCTACCGGAAAATCCCCGTCCGGGAACAGTGCGAAGTGCTGAGCGCGATCGGCGATGTTGCTATCGGCGACGACGGCAAGCCCAGCCTGCACGTCCACGCAGTCCTTGGATTGAGTGACGGCACCACGAGGGGCGGTCATCTGCTGGACGGCATCGTGCGGCCGACGCTCGAGGTCACATTGGTGGAGACGCCTGGCCATCTGCGCCGCAGGCACCGTCCCGAACTCGGCGTCGCCCTGATCGACTTGGAGGCTTGATCCGAGCCGATCACTTCGTTGATTTGACTGCGGCCGTTTCGGGTACGACCTCCCAACCGAAGACGCTGCGGCCGCCGAGCAGATGCGATTGCTCGAACTCCCCGGCGACGATTTCCTTCAGGCTTGGGCCGGTGACATAGCGCTCGACCTGCCTCGACTGGTCGTCCAGCCGCCGCAACGCGCCGATCTCTTCGTCACGGCCGAGCCTGGCCTTCTGGACAGCCGACTTCAGCACGCCGATCGTCTCGTCATAGACCTTCAGCGGCACGGGGAACGGGTGCCTGTCCTTACCGCCATGCGCCAGCGAGAAACGGCCTGGATCGGAAAAACGGCACGGCGCGCCATGCACGACTTCGGCGACCAGCGCCAGCGCCCGCACCGTGCGCGCGCCGACATTGGGCACCAGGAGAAGCCCGGCGAAATCTGTCGGGCCGCGCTCGGCCGCCGCCGCGATGTTGCCGTGCAGGCGGCGCATGACGACGTCGCTTTCGCGCACATCGTGGTGCGCCGGCATCACCAGATGCGGCAGCAGCTTTTGTGCCGGCTCCGGCGCTGGCGCCGAACCCCGCTCCAAAGCGGCAAGCTCCCTCACGATGCGATCCGGTCCAAGGTCGTGCAGAAGGTCCAGTTGTCCCTGGCGCGACGCTTCAGCGCGCCGGTCGGTCAGGTTGACGATCTCGCCCTGGTTGGCGCCCTCGATGGCAGCATGCGGCTGGTCGACAAAGCTCTTCAGGCCTTCGGACAGCCAGTGATAGCGGCGCGCCACCTTGCTGTCGCCGTTCATGCCCTGCTGCACCACCACCCACTTGCCGTCGTCGGTGACGATAAAGCCGTGCAGATAGAGATCGAAACCGTCCTGGACCGCGGCGCTGTCCACCTTGGCGACAAGCCGGCTGGCAGTCGCGAGGCCTTGCCCGTCGAGGCCGACACGCTCGCCGATCAGGGCAAGCTCGTGCGGGGTCTTGCGCGAATGCGCGCCGCGGCCGCCGCAAACGTGGATGCCGAGTTCGCCGGAAAGCGGCGACAGACCGCGCTTCAACGCTCCGACGACGCTGGTGGTGATGCCGGAAGAGTGCCAGTCCATCCCCATTACGGCGCCAAAGGACTGGAACCAGAACGGATGCGCCAGCCGGCGCAGCAACTCATCGCGGCCGTAATGGTGGATGATCGCCTCGCACATGACCGCGCCAAGCCGCGTCATGCGGTCGCCGAGCCATTTCGGCACGCGTCCGCCGTGAAGTGGAAGATCAGCACTTCCCGATCGCTGTGCCACGCTCTTTTGCTTGCTCCTTGAGTCCTGCCTCCACAGATAGGTATCGAAAGCGCCGCGAAGAAGCGATGGCCTGATTCCAGGCCGCGATCGTTGCGAGCCGCTAGAGCAATTCCAGGAAAAGTGTGAAACGGTTTTCCGTCCGGGATTGCGCAGAAACAAAGAGATAGAGCGTTTCGGCGTTTCCGTGAAACGATGAACCGCTCTAGCGGGCAGGCTCGCTGAGGAGATCAAACTTTTGAATCTCGCAATGCTCGCCCACCGATGCCAGCAGATCCATTGGCGGTGCGCCAGTGTCGGGCCGCCTCCAACTGATCTCGAACGAGAACACAGGGTCCTTGAGATCTGGGCGCCTCTCTATTGCGACGAGGCGTGCCTGGTAGCCAAGCGGCCCGATGAGCGCATCGATCTCCTGTCGAGCCGCGGCCTTCCACGTCAGTGCCAACTGGGCATGGTGTTCGCGCGACATTCGAAGGTCCACCCATTTCAGGACCAGCAAGGTGGCCAGCGTCAGCGCCGTGCCGGCAGCGCCCAAGCCGTATTGGCCACCACCGAAAGCCAATCCGATCGCCGTCATCACCCACAATGTGGCCGCCGTGGTGACGCCGCTGACAAGATTGCCGCGGCGAAGAATGGCGCCACCGCCGATAAAGCCGACGCCGGTCAACACGCCCAGCGGAAAGCGCAAGACGTCCATCGATGCAAACGAATCCGGGTGCTTGCCAACGGTCTCGAGCAGAATACTGGCCTGGATCATTGTGATGGCGGCGGCCAATCCGACCAGCACGGTGGTGCGTAGCCCCGCCGCGTGCCCGCGCGCCTCGCGGTTGAGGCCTATCAACAGGCCGGCGAGCGCGGTCAGAAGCAGTCGTGCCGCGATGTCCTGCCAGACCGGAACAACGAGGAGCATCGCGGTCACCCGTCAGGCCAAGCGCTGCTGGCCAGGAATGGCGCCAGGGTCAAAGCGAACAAGGGCAAGAGCGTCTTCATCGCAAATTCTTTTCGTCGATAAGCAACAAACGATGCGCTTGGATTTTGGTTGCGCCGCCGACGATTCACCCCGGCGATGGGCAGCGGCGGAACAAAACCTTCGGCCTGCGGGTTGGTGGGTTCACGCCAACGAAGGATTTGCAGTCATGGTCCGCTTGCTGCTTGCCGGAGCCGTCGCTTATCTGGCCTATCGCATCACCAAGGAGATCGGTGGGTCCGACGAGGTCGATCCGCGGTCGCCTTCACCCGACCAAACCGGCCGCAAGGTGCCGAGGCGGGAAAGCGGGGCGCAGGGGAATGGCCGACGGCGGTAGCGAATGCCTCAGCGGCGGCGCGGACCAGCCATGACCGCATTTCCGTTGCCGCTCGACCTTCGTCCGATGGAAGCCAAAGCCGCCGACGCAATTCCTGGCGGCGACGGGCTTTGGCAGTACGAACCGAAATGGGACGGGTTTCGCTGCCTCGTGTTCAAGGGCGACGATGCCGTCGATCTGCGTGCAAAATCGGGCAAGCCGCTTGGCCGCTATTTTCCCGAACTGGTCGCGGTGCTGCGCGATGTGAGGTCGCGGCGGTTTGTTGCCGACGGCGAAATCGTCATCGAGGTCGACGGATCGTCCTCGTTCGAGGCCCTGCAAATGCGCCTTCATCCCGCCGAAAGCAGGATCCGCAAGTTGAGCCTCGAGACGCCTGCCATGCTGGTCCTGTTCGACATGCTGGCCGAACCCGGCGGCGGGATCATCATCGAAGAGCCTCTCACCACCAGGAGGCAGGCGATTGAGGCCTTTGTCGCGTCGGCGGCACGGCCCGAACTGCACCTGTCCAAATATACGCATGACGCCGCTGCCGCCGAGCGCTGGCTGCAAGGCGCCGGCCATGGCTCGACCGACGGTGTCGTTGCAAAACTGATCGCCGGGCCATACCGGCCCGGCGAGCGCGCCATGGTCAAGGTCAAGCGGCTGCGCACTGCGGATTGTGTGGTCGGCGGCTTTCGCTATCTCGCCGGCAGCAACGAAGTCGGATCCCTGCTGCTCGGCCTCTACAACAACGAAGGCAGGCTGGACCATGTCGGGTTCACCTCGACCATCGGCAAGGACGACCGCGCGACGCTGACCAGGCGGCTGGAAAAACTGCGGGCCAAACCGGGTTTCACCGGCAAGGCGCCGGGCGGGCCAAGCCGCTGGAGCACGGAGCGCAGCGGACAATGGGAGCCGATAAAGCCTGAACTGGTGGTCGAGGTTCGTTTCGACCATGTGACAGGCGACCGGTTCCGGCACGGAACCAAGCTGTTGCGCTGGCGGCCGGACAAAGAGCCCCGGCAATGCACGTTCGATCAGATCGAGTAAGCCCGCAGCGATGCACCGCTTCAAGGCTCTAGCTGCCCGCTCTACCGTTCATGACAGACCAATGCAGAATTCACCGGTTCACCGCGGCCAACCGAGCCTTGGCAACCATTTCCGAGGCTCGGTTGCGGTTTTGAAATCAAGCGGCTTCTTGCATTGCGCGTTCGTTGACACCGCTTTCGCCGAGCTTGGAAAGCGCTTCGTCGGTCGCGACCTCTTCCTTTAGAGTTGCCCTGAGCAGCTCGACAACGTCGCTCTTGCCGAGTTCTTCCGCCCACGCGATCAAAGTGCCGTAGCGAGCGATCTCGTAATGTTCGACGGCCTGCGCCGCGCCGACAAGCCCGGCGTCGAGCGCGGGAGCACCGTTATACTCCTCGAGCACTTCCGAGCCCTCTTCGATAATGCCGTCAATCGCCGGGCAGGTCTTGCCACGGGCCGGCTTGCCGAACTTCTCGAACACCTCCTCCAGGCGGTCGACATGTCCTTCGGTTTCCATGCGGTGTTTCTCGAAGGCGGCGGTCACTTCTTCCGACTCCGCGCCCTTGGCCATTTTAGGCAGCGCTTTCAGTATCTTCTTCTCGGCGTAGTAGAGGTCTTTGAGCCCGTCGAGGAACAGATCCTCAAGGCCCTTGCTTGCCGCCTTCGCGGCCTTTTTCGTGGTCGCCATGATCCTCTCCCGAATGGTTGGTGCCGCCTCGCAAAGTAGAGGCGTCCCATAACCCTCCGACGGGAAACAAGTTCCCTGACGGTCCGGGAGCTTTGAAAATTTTTCCGACCCGCCGTGTAGTGTCGCAAGGGGCCTCGACCTGCGGCAGCAATCGGCCAGGAAAGCGCCGTCAGCGCTCGCCGATATGCTCGACCAGGCGGGTATATTCGGCCTCGGCCAGGCCGTAGCCGCCATCCGCCAGTGCGACGAGACCATCGCGATCGCGAATGATAATTTCGCCGCGGCGGGACCGGATGAGCCCTCGCCCCTCGAGCAGCTGCAGCGCGACCGTGACACCCGGACGCCTTACGCCAAGCATGATCGACAGGAATTCGTGAGTGATCGTCAGCCGGCCGCCGTCCACCCGATCGTCACACATGAGCAGCCAGCGCGCCAGCCGGTCTTCAAGTTTCGATCGCGCGTTGACCAGCGCCGTATAGCCGGTCTGGACATGCAGATATTGCACGTAGCGCAGCAAGAACAGCCGCAGCGTCGGGCTTTGCGTCAGCGCCGCCTTGAACGGCTCGGCGTCGATCCTGGCGGCTTCTCCCGCCAGCTGCACATAGCAATCATGGACCGTACGGTCGTCGCCCATTATCAGGGCCGAGCCGGTCATACCTTCCAAGCCGACAAGGCCAACTTCCGCATCGCTGCCGTTCGGCATTTTCGCAACCACCGAACCGATGCCGTCCTCGAGGAAATAAATGGCCTCGATCGGGGATCCGGACACTTCGAGCGATTGCCGTAACTCCAGTGAACAGCGCTCGATGTGCGGCTCGAGAGATGCGAAATCGCCGGCGCTCATCCGGCGCAACAGCTTGTTTCTGTATCGATTTCTATTGGAAATTGCTGGATCAGACATAGCTAGCCCCAAAACAGGGCAAGAGCTTTTTTATCTCCCAGCCGTCCGCGCCCGGTATAACCTGCGGACGATAACGCTCATATAGGCACTGAAAGGTATGGAGCCTACTAAATAAAAAAATGAATCGATGCACGACAGTTTCTCCTGCCGCTTGCCTACGAAAACATCCGACTGAAAGTTAGAGTTGGAAACGTACCAAAGACGGTTTGGTACGAAAACGACAATTGAGGTCACCGGACGCGAAAGAGCCCGTCGCGAGGGATGCAACGGGCTCCATTCGGGCGTCGTGGGCTACGCCCAATGATCCAAATGAGGGGTGGGTTGGATCGCAGCAACAATGCAGGTGCAAGGCAGTCGTTCCCAAACTGTCTGTTTGGTAATTTCCGTACATTGAGTTTGGACGAGAGCGGCGCTAATTGAATTGGAGTCGTCCACACAGACATGGCGAGTGGACGCTTGAAAGACGCTTCGCGCTTTCGCCCTTTTTCAAGGGAGGATGGCATGTCGATGCAAGGTGCAGCAACTCCAGCCGAACTGAGCGTGCTGAAAAAAGCGCTCGACGACTGCTGCCGCGAGTTGGGTGTTGCGGACGACAGTCCTGTCCGCGAGCGGTTGGCCGCCCGTATCATGTCGCTGTTCAACGAAGGCGTGCTCAGCGCCGATCTGAAAGAAGCGCTGGCCGCCGATCGCCAACACTAAGCTGCTGCTATGGTGGTGTCCTCGGTGCCGAAAGGTTCGGCACCGGGTCGCCCTTTTTAGCCAGGGATCCTGGTTGGCCAAGGATCATGGAAATCTTGTCTCCAAAACGCCCGGCGCTTGTTACCAAGCGGCAGGCGTTTTTGTCGCGAGCGTGACACTAAGGCGCGTCGCGTTCGACTGGCCTCATGCGATGCGCTTTAGGTTCCTGTTTTATGCATGTCGCTATCACAAAACCGCTGCACACTTTTGCGCGACGTGCATCAAATGCGCCCAAGCAGGACCAGGATAATGACGATAAGCAGCACCAGGCCGAGGCCGCCACCACCGTAATAGCCGGTGCCATAGAACGGTCCGCCGCCCAAGCCGCTGAAGCCGCCAAGCAAGGCAAGGACCAAGATTATGATGAGAATGGTTCCAAGGCCCATGATGTCTGCTCTCCTTGTTTGCGCTGCCGCCATTCGCATCAGCGCGTCGCATCGTACAAAGGTATGAACTCGCAAGAAGCATTCCTGTTCCGGCGGAACGGTAAGGCGTACGCTCATGCGGCGAGCAAAATGCCGGGCTGTGCCGTTAGAAAAGTCCACAGATGCGTGCCCGCGGAGAATGGCATGGCGGCCACCTTGAACACCTGAGAACATGCTGAATTCATAGGAAATTTGTCGGAACCTTCGCTCGCCCGAACGGTTGTTTTCGTAGTCGCAACGCGACGACCCTCGTAAAAAGGAGAAGCATCATGCTCACGAAAATTCTCGCAGCTTCGGCGCTTACGATCGGTCTGGCTACGTCAGCGATGGCGCAGAACGTCGGCGACCCTTCCGGAGCCGCTGCCGACGGTAGCGGGCGGACGATCGTAGTCCCGGATAATGGCGGCCCTGACACCGGCACGGATTCGACCATCACCAATAGCATTCGCGATTTCTCAACGACGAATTCGAATGCCGACCGGAATTGCCCGCCGGGCCCGCAGGGGGCTCTGCCCGATGCGACCGGCAAGGCTCCGGGCACGATGGCGCCGACGGTGAACGACAACCACTGCGGCAAGTAAGCGCCCGGTTATCACAGCCTGACGAGGCCGCGGAGCTTAAGCTCCGCGGCCGGCTGGTTTTGCCGTAAAATCAGCCTAGCGGCCGCGGTGGTCGAAGCTGACCGCGATATCCCGACCGTCCAGCGCCCGAACGATGAAGCCAACCAGCTCCTCGTCGGTTTGCCGGAACCAGGGAAAGCGTTTGCGCAAATCGGCTATGACGACGGTGGTCGAGAGAATGTCGCCGGAATGATAGTCGGCCATGATGGTATGAACGGCAGCGTCGGTGTCAATACCGATTCCTAGCGGCGACTTGATCTGCCCCACGGAAGCCTCCACCCATCTCTCCCAGCCAACGATAGCAAGACTGCCGCAAAGCGAAAGAGCTTGTACGATTCCGTACGATCTCGTGGCTTGCGTTGCACTTTGCAGGACGCAGCCGGCGTCTTTTGTTTTGCGTTTCCAAACCATTGTCTGGCGTGGTGGGGGGGGTGGGCGCCCCCCCCCCGCCAACACCCCGCCCCAGGGGGGGTGTTGCCAAGGGTGGGGGGACCAAACCGCGGGGCGACCCCCCGA
>NZ_JAMYTK010000020.1:0-104618 GCF_040322355.1 Mesorhizobium sp. M0145 | reverse complement strand
AGCCAAACCTGCTACCCAACCAAAACTCCCTTGACACCTCTCCGAAGCAGATGTGTGCGCACGCTAGCCCACAAGGGGAGAAGGGGGGCTGCGCTTGAACGTCAGTCGTTGCGCCTGAAATTGCGGATGCGGTCGAACAGGACCGCCAGTAGGATGGCGCCGCCGATGAACACGCCTTGCCAGAAGGCATTGATGCCGAGCAGGCCGAGGCTGTTGCGGATGACTTCGATCAGCGCCGCGCCAACGACCGCGCCGAAAGCCGTGCCCATGCCGCCGGCCAGGTTGGCGCCACCGATGACGGTGGCGGCGATCACCTGAAGCTCCATGCCGTTGCCGAGATTGGTGGTGACCGCGCCCAGCCAGCCGGTCTGGATGATGCCGGCAAGGCCAGCCGCCAATGCCGAGATCATGTAGACGACGACCTTGATCTGGCGCACCGGAACGCCGGTCAGCGTTGCCGCATGCTCGTTGCCGCCGATGGCGAAGATGTGCCGGCCGAATTTGGTCCAGCGCAGCACAAAGCCGGTGATCAACGCCAGCACGATCATGTAGAGCACCGGATTGGCGATGCCGAACACCCAGGCGCCGCCGCCCAGCGCCAGCAGCTTGTCGTGGTCCGGCCCGAACTGGAAGACGACGGTGTTGTTGGAGGCGACCATGGCTAGGCTGCGCGCAATCGACAGCATGCCGAGCGTCACCACGAAAGGCGGAAAGCCGAGATAGGCGATCAGAACCCCGTTGAAGGCGCCGATGATCAGCGCTGTGGCGATCGCAGCGCCAATGCCGATCTCGATGCCGTAGCCGGCATGCATGGTCACGGCCAGCACCATCGAGCACAGGCAAAGCACCGAGCCGACCGACAGGTCGATACCGCCGGTGATGATGACGAAGGTCATGCCGAGCGCGACGATGGCGACGAAGGTGACGTTGCGGGTGATGTTGTAGAGGTTCTTGGTCGTGGCAAAGGAATCCGTGACCACCGACAGGAACAGGCAGGCGAGGATGACCGCGATCACCACCCAGAAGGTCTGGCTGGCAAACACCTTGCTCAGCAAGGTGTGCTGCTTGTGCGCAATCGTCTGATCAAGGGTGACTGCCATTATCGACCTTTTTTACTCATGGTTGAGGCGTCAATCATACCTGTTCGATGGCGCCGGTGATGAGTCCGGTGACTTCTTCCGGCGAACTCGATGCGATCGTCTTGTCGGCGACCTTGCGGCCGCGCCGCATGACGATGACGCGGTCGGCGACGTCAAAGACGTCGGGCATGCGGTGGCTGATCAGCACGACGGCGATGCCCTGGTCGCGCAAATGGCGGATCAGGTTCAGCACCTCGGCGACCTGGCGCACCGAGATCGCCGCCGTCGGCTCGTCCATCAGCACGATCTTGGCCTGCGAAAGCATGGTGCGGGCGATCGCCACCGCCTGCCGCTGGCCGCCCGACATTTGCTTGACCAGGTCGCGCGGGCGCGTTTCGGATTTCAGCTCGGCGAAGATCTGGCCGGCACGCTTGTACATCGCGGCATAGTCGAGGATACGAAGCGGCCCGAGGCCGCGGCGCAATTCACGGCCGAGATAGACGTTGGCGGCGGCCGTAAGATTGTTGCACAGTGCCAGATCCTGATGGACGATTTCGATGCCGTGCTGGCGCGCCTCGACCGGCTTGTGCAGGATCAGCTCCTTGCCGTCCATCTGCATCGTGCCATGGCTCGGTGGGAAATTGCCGGCGATCATCTTGACCAGCGTCGACTTGCCGGCGCCGTTGTCGCCCATCAGACCGACAACCTGTCCGGCCTCGATCGACAACGAAACGTCGTTGACCGCCTGGATGGCGCCAAAATGCTTCGAGATTTTGGTGAGTTCGAGAACCGCCACCAGCCTTCTTGCCTCCCCGTGCTTTGCGGCCTGCGGTTCTGCCGCGGCCATTCGCTCTCCCCAGTTCCTCCCGGAAGCAGCGATTTTGCCCATTTACGCATAAGCCTCCTTGGCGTCAACCACGGCTTCTTTCGAAAAATCAGTTTTGTAGGACAAATAGCATTGACGTCGGTGACAAGGCGATATTAGCTAAGTGTCGGAGGAGCTTGCGCCGAGCCCCCGGGTTGCCGGAAGGAATCGGTGAGGGTTTGTCGGTCAGGGATTTGGTAACCAGCGATATCTGTCGGTGCCGGTCTGAGACTGAATATGAAAATGCTTATCGACCTGGCTTGGCGACACGAGTGCGACGTCCTCTGTCATCTTGCTCCGGGTCGATCTGTGTGTGGCGGGCACGCGGTGTCCGTTTGTTTCAAAAGGGAGGACTGACATGAGGAAATCACTATTGCTCGCTGCCGCCGCCGTCATGGCGTTGGGTGCCGGGCCGGCTATGGCCAAGAAACAGCTCGTCATCGTGGTGAAGGGTCTGGACAATCCATTCTTCGAGGCCATCCACCAGGGTTGCGAGAAGTGGAACAAGGAAAACGCCAGCTCGGAATATGAGTGCTTCTACACCGGACCGGCATCGACCTCGGATGAGGCCGGTGAAGCCCAGATCGTCCAGGACATGCTGAGCAAGCCCGATACGGTGGCAATGGCGATTTCGCCATCGAACGCGCCGCTGATCGCGCAGACGATCAAAAGCGCCAATCCGTCGATCCCGATCATGACCCTCGACGCCGACCTCAGCAAGGAAGATGCGGCGCTGCGCAAGACCTATCTCGGCACCGACAATTACCTGATGGGTCACAAGATCGGCGAATACATCAAGAAGGCCAAGCCGAATGGCGGCAAGATCTGCACCATCGAAGGCAATCCGGCCGCCGACAACATCCTGCGCCGCGCGCAGGGCATGCGTGACGCGCTGTCGGGCAAGGACGGCCTCGCGGCGCTGGCGGGCGAAGGCGGCTGGACGGAAGTTGCCGGCTGCCCGGTGTTCACCAATGACGACGGCGCCAAGGGCGTGCAGGCGATGACCGACATCCTCGCCGCCAATCCCGATCTCGACGCCTTCGGCATCATGGGCGGCTGGCCGCTGTTCGGTGCTCCGCAGCCCTACCGCGACCTGTTCAAGCCGATGGCCGACAAGATCGCCAGCAACGCCTTCGTCATCGGCGCCGCCGACACGATCGGCGACGAGGTGGCGATTGCTCGTGACGGGCTGGTGACCGCGCTGGTTGGCCAGCGGCCGTTCGAGATGGGCTACAAGGCGCCCTCGGTGATGATCGACCTGGTCGGCGGCAAGCCGGTCGCCGATCCGGTGTTCACCGGCCTCGACGAATGCACCAAGGACACGGTCGACACCTGCATCCAGAAGTAGGTCGGCAATTTCGGGGCGCCCTTCAACGGGCGCCCCGTTCGCACTGTCCATACAAAACGCACGAGGCGACGCTGCTTTGGAGCGTAGGCCGCTGCTTTGCCGTGCCCTGAGTTCAGGCTTTCGACAAGCAGTTGCCGGGGAATACCAATGCCGGACGCGACATCAAAAAAGCGACCCGCCAAATTCAAGGCAGAGGCTGAGCGGCCGGCAGGCGTTCGACGTGCCGATGCCGCACACTTTCCCGGCTCGAGTGTGCATGCGTCGCTGGCCAACGAAATCGGGCTGAGGATCGTGCGCGGCGACTATCCGCCGGGAACCATCCTGCCCAACGAAGCCAAATGGTCCGAGACCTTCGACGTCAGCCGCTCGGCGGTGCGCGAAGCCATAAAAATGCTGATGGCGAAGAGCCTATTGGCGTCACGCCCGAAAATCGGCAGCTGGGTCGAGCCGAAGGAGCGCTGGAACC
The DNA here is from genome assembly GCF_040322355.1 of Mesorhizobium sp. M0145. Taxonomy (NCBI): domain Bacteria; kingdom Pseudomonadati; phylum Pseudomonadota; class Alphaproteobacteria; order Hyphomicrobiales; family Phyllobacteriaceae; genus Mesorhizobium; species Mesorhizobium sp. M0145. The sequence goes on along the minus strand of NZ_JAMYTK010000020.1, from coordinate 100,860 downwards.
TGCTCGATCGCGACGTGCTGGCCTGGTATGCGACCTCGCCGGACCGCGAGGTGTTCCTCAGGACCGTGCAGGAATTCCGCCACATCATCGAGCCGGAGGCCAGCGCCTTTGCCGCGATGCGGCGCACCGACGAGCAGATGGCCGAGATCAGTCAGGCCTGCCGCGAGATGGGCGAGGCAACCAATCTGCAGGAGCGCACGCGCGCCGACACGCGGTTTCACCTCGCCATCCTGCGCGCCTCGGGCAACGATCTGCTGGTGCCGCTCGGCGTGCTGATCGAATCGGCGCTCGACCATTTGTTCCAGTTCGTCACCCGCGAGACCAGCGATCAGCGGCGGGCGCAGGCACTGCACGAGGCGATCGAGAAGAACATCCGCCTGCAGCGGCCCGCCGCAGCCCGCGCCGCGGTGCACAGGCTTCTTGCCAACACCGACGATGTCATCGGCCGGTCGCGGCGGTGATTTATGCGCCAGGGCTGGCGTTGCTCCGAACGATTGCAAAACTCGCCTTCCTTCGCGCCCCTCTCTGTCCTGCCGGACATCTCCCCCACGAGGGGGGAGATTGGATGCCACTTCGGCTTTCGCTGATCATCAACGCTAGGCAATGAGGGCGGCGACCTCGGGTGGGAAAGGAATTCGGACTTTTTGCCGTCGCAGCTATTTTGTTCTTGCTTTGTGCCGGCAGCTATGCTACTAATTTCGGTATGGTGCTAATTGGCTCCAACGACCCGCCTCCCGAGGCGGGTTTTTTGTTTCTGGCGTTGCGCGTGCTGCCGATACCAACGTCGGATGGAACCCATTCTGCCCTGCCGGACATCGCCCCAACAAGGCGGGGCAATCGCATAGGGAGTTCCCCTCATCCGGCCGCGGAGCCTGTCCTCGGGCTTGCCGGAGGCAAGACCCGTGGGCGGCCACCTTCTTCCCGCTGGGGAGAAGAGGCTGACGCCGGCGCTGGCGACCTCCTCTCCCCTCGGGGAGAGGTCGGATTTCCCCCAATTTGCCGTTTGAATTGTGTTGGCAAAAAGGGTGAGGGGGCACCTGCCTACATGCGATTGCACTGCCTCAGGGGAGGTCGGCAGCTTCGCCAGTGGCGCTTACGCCTCGGAATGAAGTGAGCTTGCGTGGCAGAGAGCTGATCGGCCGCCTCAGATCGTCTGCTTCTTGCCATCCCTGGTCGGCATCAGGTCGACGCCGTTGACCTTGCCGATATGCGTCGCCAGCATCGGCACATACTGGTCGGCGGGGCCGGCCGCGAAGGCGCCGGCGAAGGCGTTCTTGGTGGCGTTGCCGAGCGGGTTGGCGATGCCGGCGGCACCCGCCATCGATTCGAGATAGGTGAGGTCCTTGAAGGCATTGGCGATGGTGAATTTGTGCGCGTCGCGGTCGCCTTCCAGCGTCCAGCGCATGAAGGTCTGGTAGAAGCCGCAATCCATGCGGCCGTTGCGGATGACGCTGTCGAAGCGCGGCGGCGAGATGCCGACCTTCTGCGCCAGCGCCAGCGCCTCGGAATAGATCGCGGCGTAGCCGAGCGAGATGAAATTGTTGAGCAGCTTCATGCGATGGCCGTCACCGGTGTCGCCGATATGGACGATACGCCCGGCCCAGGTTTCGAGCACCGGCTTCAGCCGGGCAAAGACCGCATCGGGCGCGCCGACCATGGCATCGAGCGTGCCTTCCCAAGCCTCTTTCGGGGTGCGGCTGAGCGGGGCATCGACATAGGCGACGCCGAGCGCCTTGAGTTCGGCGGCCAGCGCCACCGTCGAAACGGGATCAGAGGTCGAGCAATCGACGACAACCGATCCCGGCTTCAGGCCTTCCTTGAGACCGCCTGGGCCGCGAATGATGGCTTCGACCTCGCGCGAGCCGGTGACGCAGATGAAGACGATATCGGATGCCGCCGCGACGTCGCGCGAGGTCGCCGCTTCCCTGGCACCGCGGCCGAGCAGGTCTTCCGCAGGCGTGCGGTTCTTGCGGCCGAGAAACGTCAGCGGATAGCCCTTATCGACGATGTTCTTCGCGATCCCGTGCCCCATCAGGCCAAGCCCGATGAAGCCGATCTTTTCGCTCGCGGCAGTCGTGTTCATGTCGTTTCGTCCTATTTTGCAATGATGGATGACGGCGCTGCACCTTGCCGGCGAATTGTTGAAGCGGGTTTTTGCCGCACGCCATGGCAGGCGATTGCAGAGTTCGATATTGTCTGACAATACACATGAATCTTAGGGAGAGCAAAATGACGAAGCGGATCATGTTCACCGGCGGCAGCGGCAAGGCCGGGCGCCACGTCGTGCAGTATCTGGTCGAGCAGGGCTGCCAGGTGCTCAACATCGACACCAAGCCGCTCGACAATCCCAAGGTGCGCACGCTGATCACCGACATCACCGACAGCGGGCAGGTGTTCAATGCGCTGTCGAGCTATATCGGCCTGCACGAATTCGACCCGTCGCTGCGTACGCAGCCGGTCGATGCCGTGGTGCATTTCGCGGCGATCCCGCGCATCATGATCACGCCCGACAATGAGGTGTTCCGCATCAACGCGCTCGGCACCTACAACGTCATCGAGGCCGCGGTGAAACTCGGCATCCGCAAGGTGGTGATCGCCTCCAGCGAAACGACCTACGGGCTGGTATTCGCCAACGAGCCGCGCAACCCGACGCATTTTCCGCTCGACGAGGAGTACGACGTCGACCCGATGGACAGCTACGCGCTGTCCAAGGTCGTCAACGAGAAGACCGCGCGCGCCTTTGCCCTGCGCAGCGGCTTCGACATTTATGCCTTGCGCATCGGCAACGTCATCGAGCCGCATGAATATTCGCTGTTTCCGAAATGGTTCGCCGATCCAGGTTTCCGCAAGCGCATCGCCTGGAGCTATATCGACGCGCGCGACCTCGGCCAGATCACGCTGCACGCCATCGAGAAGGACGGGCTCGGCTATCAGGTGTTCAACGCCGCCAACGACGACACCTCGTCCGACCTGCCGACAGCCGAACTCCTGAAGCGGTTTTACCCCGATGTGCCGGTCAAGGGCGACCTTGGCGACTACGAGACGCTGCTCTCCAACCGCAAGGCACGCGACATGCTCGGCTTCCGGCCGGAGCACAGCTGGCGGAAATACGTCAAGACGAGCTGACGGGCGCAGCTGACGCGATGGCGGCACTGGGCCAGCCCCGACGCGCAACGTTGAGAAGGGCTCTGTCGTCTCGACCGACGAACTCATGTCCTATGGGTTATAGAGGGTGACGGGTACAAGCTCGGCACCGTGAGGCACTGCAAAAACATTTGATCGACGTTCTACAACGCCACCGGCGAATTCCTTTCGACCAATTATGTTGAGATTTTTTGGAGCCTGTTCAAGAACTCGGTTCGCTCGACCACATTCACGCGCCGGCCAAATACATGGATCGCTACCTTGCCGAATTCACTTTCCGGTCGAACTATCGCCTGATGCAGAACGCGATGTTGATCTGATCCTGTCTTGTGTTTGATGACTTTGGGATAAGAACGGCTTTATCCACAGGGCCAACGCCTTTGGCTTCCGTTGCTTGATGAAATCTTCCAATCGATTTGCTTGCAGGGCCTGACTCAAGCTCGAATCTGACATAGGCTATCTCCTGGCTGGTAATAACACATTTCCCCATTCGAGAGGAACGGTGCGGCCAGCGGGGGAAATTGTTGACTTTAAACGCAACTAACTCTATTTTGTATCGGGCGGTCGAAACCGGTCGGCTCGTCGCGCGGCCTGCGCTTAACCAGAAGGTGGAGGCCAAGCGGTTTCTGTATGTGACGCCAAATGTTTATAGAGGATTAGCTGGGAAGGATCCCGACTTAAGCCATTTGCCGATGGCGAAAATGGAAGAACTGATCGCGATTTTTTGTTTCGGTTGGTTCGTGACGGCAAGCCTCAAAGGAGACCCAGACGATCGGGGGCCAGACATCGAACGGCTGCATTCTGTTGACGAGGTCTGGGTAATTTGTGCGCGAAAGCCCAGGCATGTCCAAGTGCGTCTATTCGGTAGGTTCCTCGACGCCGGTGTATTCATAGGTTTAGGACTGCATTGCCGACACTGGCTAGGAATCAAAAAGAACTATAGCGAAACCGCCGCTGGAATCCCCGATCTTTGGGGCAACACCATGGGTAATGCGCAACCTTTTCGTGCAGCAACAGCGTTAGAGTACGTGAAGGGAATATGTCGAGATGTGGATGAAAAAATCTAATAAGGTTTCCGACCAAGCGTTCGTTCAAGAGTTCGAACGTGGGATGCTTCGTTCGGCTTTTGTGAGTGCCTTTTGGGCGGTCATCCAAGCCAGGAAAGCGGAAACAGGGCTCACCCTCAGTCAGCTTGCTGATCGCCTCGGAATTAACAAGTCTGCGGTCTCTCGCTGGTTTTCAGGAACAAAGCCGAACTGGGAAATAGACACTATCTCGGACCTCGCGATTGCCCTTGAGGTAGACGTAGAGGTTGTGGTCGTAGACAGAAAAATGAACCGTCGGTTTGGGCCCGCGGGCGAGATACAGCCGCTCACGCTCGGAGCGGGGACCACACCAAGTTCCGGGCAGCATCCCATCCTGCCGGGAACCGATACCGTCAGTGCGGTCTCAATACGCCTTGAGGCAGCATGATTTTGAACCCCCATGCTAGCGTCGTGTTTTGCGATGACCTTCGACAGGAGGCCAACGGGAAGCAACTGCACATAGGGGTCTATAATGATGCCGTTTTATTCGACGGACCTTTGCCGTGGGCGTTGCCCACTGGGCTATGGTGTCTGATTAAATACCTTGAGCCGTATCCAGAAACTTTGCCTACCCTCGCGATAAAAGTTCGTCTTGAATCCAAGGCCGGTGGGGTAGTTGATTTGATAGAAGCTCCAGTGCCGAAGACCGACATCATCCCCCAGAGAGGACCCCTCGAATTTGAGAAGGATGCAGTCAAATTATTGGCTCTTAGCATGAACATTCAACTGTCAACCTTGGTCTTCCAGGAGCCTGCAAAACTCGTGGTCGTAGTCGTTCGCGACGGGGAGGAAATCTCAGCTGGCCGATTGCGCATCTCGCAGTTGAGCAGGGATGGAACCGGCAACCCCATCCCCACTGCTCTTTAGGCCCAAAGGGGTTAAGGCTCCCCGATGATCCCCGCTTCACTTGTTTGAAGGGGACAATACTTTTAATCAATAAGTCCTGAGCCTAGCACTCACTCGTTTTCCCGCCGCGCGGCAATTGAGCTACTTGTCCTTCCAGAATTCGGCCTGGAGTTGCGCCGCTTCATCGGCAAGCAGCGGGCCGACGACTTCAGTCGGACGCTGCCCGGCTTCGAAGACGATCCTGCAGGGCAGGTCGAGCGTGGGATTCTCGACATGTGCGCCCGTCAGCCGCTTGAGGTCGTGTTCGCTCTGCCCAAAGACGACCCGTCCGATGCCCGCCCAATAGATTGTGCCGGAGCACATCGCGCAAGGTTCGGCCGAAGTGTAGAGGGTGCAAGAGGCCAGCTTTTCGAGACTGACATTCATCGCCGCCCACGAGGCCAGCAGCCTTTCGGCATGAGCGGTGCGGTCGCCCCCGTGGGCTTTGTAAGCGTTGGGCTGCTCGCGCAACACATTGCCGTCTTTGTCAGCGAGCAGCGAACCAAAGGGATGTTCGCCAGCATCGCGGGCCTTGCGCGCGACTTCGAACGCCTGACGGAGCAGGCGCTCATCATAGGGGCGTTGTGGCATCGGCGGATCTCCGGCAGCGCCGCTAGATCATAGTGCGGAACAATCCGCCGACTCAAGTCGGTAAGCGCGTCGCGTTCGACGGGCCTCGTACGACGCGCTTCAGGTGCCTGTTGTATGCATGTCGTTATCGCAAAACCGCTGCACACTTTGCGCGACATGCATTAGGCTCAAGCCTCGTTCCGACTAGGGCGTTGAGCCAGCCAGATGCTGCCGATGACGAAAACGACGCCGGCGATTTGAGGCAAGATCAGTGTCTGATCCAGGATTACCCATCCGAGCAGCACGGCGGTCACCGGGCTGAGGAAAAGCAGCGATGACGCCACCGAAGATTCGAGTCGCGCAATGCCCCGGAACCAGAGGACATAAGTCAGCGCCGCACCGATCAGGCCGAGCCACACCAGTCCAAGCAGGTTGGCCGCGGTCGGGAACGGGATGGGTGGTTCGAAAAGCAGGACCACCGGAACGAGAAGGAGACCACCGGCAGTCAGTTGCCATGCCGTAAAGGCGAGCAGCGATGCTGGCGGCTGCCACTTGCGGCTCAACACGCTGCCGAAGGCCATTGAGGCCGCCCCGGCGAGGCCGGCGGCAACGCCGACCGCATCGAGCGTCGCGTTCGGGGTCAGCACCAGCAATGCAACACCGGCTATCCCGACAAGGGCGGCGACAATCGCCAACCGGCGGACAGGGCTGGCAAGCAGGGCAGCGGCGAGGAAAATCACAATCAACGGCTGGACCGACAGCACGGTCGCCGCGACCCCGCCCGGAAGCCGGTAGGCGGCGACAAACAACATGCTCAGGAAGATCGAGATGTTGAGGGCTCCGAGGATGAAACTGCGCAGCCACCATATGCCCGTTGGCAGTTGCCGAACGATCGCCAGCAGCAGCAATCCGGCGGGCAGGGCTCGCAGCATTGCTACCGTCATCGGCGAGAAGTTCGGCAGGAACTGCGTGGTGACGATATAGGTGCTGCCCCATATCGCGGGTGCGATGGCCGTAAGCAACAGATCGGAACGGTGCGTTTTCATAAGATTTCCAGTACTTCGGCAAGAGGGCGGCGCGGCTTTTGCGGCCAGTTGCCGGGCGCGGCGCGGCCGACCGCGATGAGCATCACCGGCACTTCATTGCGCCCAAGGCCAAACTCGCGGGCCACGCCTTCGGCGTCGAAGCCGGCCATCGGACCGGAGCCGAGGCCCAGCGCTTCGGCCGCGAAAATCAGCGTTGCGGCGCCAAGCGTTGCCGAGCGCACCGCTTCGTCGCGGGCCGCTAGAGGATCGGCATATTGTGCGCGGGCGCCTTCCTGCCAGCCCGAAGCCATATCCACCGGCATGAAGCCGGCTTCCACGAAAGGACGCAGCCTTGCATTGAGGGCAGCGTGGTCGGGGAGTACGCCGCAGATGATGAAGGTGACCGCTGCTTCCTGCACCTTGACCTGGCCGTGGGCCAGGCTGCGCAACCGCGCCTTTGCTTCCGGCGTCCGCACGGCGATGAAACGCCAATTCTGAAGGTTGTAGGCGCTTGGCGCGCGCGTTGCGAGGCGTGCCAGTTCCTCGACCTCGGCATCCGTCAATGCATGCGAGGCATCGAACCGATTGGCCGACATGCGTCGCTCGATAAGGGAGATTGCGGGGTTGGTCATCATGTCATTCCGAAATTGAGCAAGCCGTTCGGATAGCAGATAGAGAATTTACCAATGAGCGATAATATGCGATAATTGAAAGACATTATTTACTAGAAGAGAATGGTGAGATGGATCGCCTGACTGCGCTGCAGGTTTTCCGCCAGGTGGCGGAACTGAACAGTTTTGCCGAAGCCGGACGGCGGCTCGGTCTCTCGCCTCCCGCGATCAGCAAGAATATCGCCGAGCTGGAGGCGGATCTGGGGGTGCGGCTCATCAACCGGACAACGCGGCGCATGGCGCTGACTGAAGAGGGCAGGATCTACCTGGAGCATGTCACGCAGGGGCTCGATGCGCTGGCCAGGGCCGACCAGGTGCTCGGCCCGATCAAGACGGCGCCGAGCGGCACGTTGCGGGTCAGCGCGCCGATGACTGTCACGTTGACGCGGCTTTCGGCTGCCATGCCCGCGTTTCTATCGCGCTATCCCGATTTGAAGCTCGATCTGCACCTTGACGACAGGCGCGTCGATATCGTGCGGGAGGGATTTGACCTTGCCATTCGCGGCAGCGACAATCTCGAGGATTCCAGCCTGGTCGCCCGAAAGCTTGCGATCATGCCGCATGTGATTTGCGCAGCTCCGTCCTATTTCGAGAAGCATGGCCGGCCCAAAACGCCCGCCGATTTGAAGGCGGCCAATTGCATCCGGTTCAGCCTCTCGGGGCATGCGGACATATGGGAGTTCCGCAAGGACGGCCGAGCCGAGCGGATCGCCATCGACGGACGATATTCGGTCTCGTCAAGCCTTGCCGTGCGCGATGCGCTGCGCGCCCGCTTCGGCGTCAGCCTGATCCCTTATCTCTATGTCGAAAGCGACCTGAAAGCAGGCCGGCTGCAATCGGCTCTGGATGACTGGGACAAGGTCGAAACCACGCTCTACGCGGTCTATCCGGCACGCCAGCATCTCGCCCCGAAAATCCGCGTCTTCCTTGATTTCCTGATCGAGGAATTCAGTCGGGACAAGGAGAAGCCGTTCGTGCCTCCCCGGCGTGAAGGCTCGGCAAAGCGCGGTGTCGGCGAGGCGACGGATGCGGAAAATCAAGCTGAGATATTGCCGGCGATTTCATCTCCTTGACACGCCTCCAAATCCGGACTTTGTGGAGCCATGCAGGACGCGAAGCCGAATAAGGGAAAGACAGCGGCCGAGGCGTTCGCCGAACGCACGAGCGGTATCCGCCGGGCCGATGCGGCGCGCATGCCGGGCTCGAGCGTGCATGCGTCGCTCGCCAACGAAATCGGGCTGAGGATCGTGCGCGGCGATTATCCGCCGGGAACCATCCTGCCCAACGAAGCCAAATGGTCCGAGACCTTCGACGTCAGCCGCTCGGCGGTGCGCGAAGCCATAAAAATGCTGATGGCGAAGAGCTTGCTGTCGTCACGTCCCAAAATCGGCAGCTGGGTCGAGCCGAAGGAACGCTGGAACCTGCTCGATCGCGACGTGCTGGCCTGGTATGCGACCTCGCCGGACCGCGAGGTGTTCCTCCGGACGGTGCAGGAGTTCCGCCACATCATCGAGCCGGAGGCCAGCGCTTTTGCCGCCATGCGGCGCACCGACGAGCAGATGGCCGAGATCAGCCAGGCCTGCCGCGAGATGGGCGAGGCGACCAACCTGCAGGAGCGCACGCGCGCCGACACGCGTTTTCATCTCGCCATCCTGCGGGCCTCGGGCAACGACCTGCTGGTGCCGCTCGGCGTGCTGATCGAATCAGCATTCGATCATCTATTTGCTTATACCACGCGGGAACTCGACGATTTGCAGCATGCGCAGAGGCTGCATGAGGCAATCGAGAAGAGCATCCGTCTGCAGCGGCCGGACGCGGCGCGCAATGCGGTGCGCAAGCTGCTGGCCAATACCGACAGCGTCATCAAGTCCAGATAGCCGCCGTTCGGCTACAGTGCTCAGTCGAAGGGTGCGGTCGCGAGATGCCGCCGGGTCAGCCCGATCAGCAGCGCCTGGTCGCGGGCGGCGTGTTCGGCTGGGTTGACGACCGCATCGCCATTGACGATCGCTGCCCAGAAGCCACGCATCTCTTCGACGAAGGCTTCGGCGTAACCGGCACGCAAATCTTTCTTCGACAGCGTGTGACCGTCCGAGGTCGTCACCGTCAGCCGGGTCGGATGATGGTTGAGCCAGGGCGAGGGGAATTCGAGCTCGAGGCTGGCATCGTCGAAGAACAGCGTGATCCGCTCCTTGTAGTCGGCGAGCTTGGGCACGGTGAGGTGGGTCATGGTCCACAGCGCCTGCCCATCCAGCAGCTTGACGGCGCCCTGGCCGCCGTCGCCATTGGCAAAGATCTGCGCGCCGACGACCTCGCCGTCCGGCACGCCGAGCGCGTCGAGCAGGCCGTGGACGGCATTGACGTCGTGAATCAAGGCCGAGCTGTAAGCACCGGTAAATCCACGGAAAGCGAGATCGGTCAGATGCACGCCGACGGCCTCTTCGACCTGGCGCTTCTGCTTGGCGGCGACAGTGGCGATCATGTCTTTGGGGATATCGGTACCGCGCCTGTAGGGCTGATGGGCGATGAACGGCCAGGCGTCGGGATCGTTTACCTCCACCGAGACCGCGCGCAGCGTGCTCGATGTTCCAGGCAGCGAAGCGAGCGCCAGCCGGTAGCTCGGGTCGAAGCGCTTCATATAGCCGACCTGAACGATTTTCCTGGCGGCATAGCGCGCGGCGATGATCTCGGCGATTTCCGCCAGCGAATAGCAGAGCGGCTTTTCGCAAAAGACATGCAGGCCGCGCGCCAGCGCCACCAGCACCTGTTCATGATGCAGCGGGTCCGGCGAGCCGATCACCACCGCGTCGAGGCGTTGGTCGAAGAGCTGGTCGATCGTTTCGAAATTGGCAATGCCATGGGTGTCGGTGACGAACTGCCGCGAAATCCTCGAGGGATCGGCGACGCCGACCAGCTCGAACAATTCACCAAGGCGCAGCAGATTGGGGATATGCTCGACCTGCGAGACCATGCCGGCGCCGACGACCCCGACGCGTAACCTGCTCATGCCATCATTCCCCGCAATGTCCGATTGTCAGCTCAAGGCGCCGCAGGCGGCCGGTTGCCGATCTGGGCGAGCAGGCCGGCAATCTCCGCCTCGACCGCCTTCAGATCCTCGCCGCCCGACATGATCGAGATGACCTCGTCGCGTGAGATTTCCGATTTGGCGTAGGTACCGCGATTGCGGCCGCGGTTGAGCAGCGTGAAGGTGTCGCCGACCGGATAGGCATGGTGGATGTTGTGGCTGATGAAGATCACGGCCAGGCCCCGCATGCGCGCTTCGATGATGAATTTCAGCACCATCGCCGCCTGGTGGACGCCGAGTGCGGAGGTCGGCTCGTCGAGGATCAGCACGCGCGCGCCAAAATGCACGGCCCGGGCGATCGCCACCGACTGGCGCTCGCCGCCCGACAGCGTGCCGACGGCCTGCGTCGGATCGCGCACGTCGATGCCGATATCGGCCATCGCCTGCCTGGCGATGGTGTTGGCGCGCTCCTTGTCGATGCGCGAGAAGGGCAGGCTGCTTTTGGTCGGCTCGCGGCCGAGGAAGAAGTTACGGGTGATCGACATCAGCGAGATCATGCCGAGGTCCTGGAACACCGTTGCCACGCCGAGCTCCTGCGCGTCGCGCGGGCTGCGGAAGGTGACCGGCTTGCCGTCGACCAGGATTTCGCCCTTGCTCGGCCGGTAGACGCCGGACAGAACCTTGATCAGTGTCGACTTGCCGGCGCCGTTATCGCCGAGCAGGCAGTGGACCTCGCCCGGATAGACCTTGATGTCGATGTCCTGGAGGGCGCGCACCGAGCCGAAATTGACGCTGACGCCGCGCAGTTCCATTGCCGGTTCGGTCATTTGGGCCGGTTCGGTCATTTGCCACCTCCGCGGCCGAGCGCCTTCAGCCTGATGTAGTTGTTGACCAGCACGGCCATCAGGATGACGATGCCGAGGAAGACCTTGAACCAGTCGGTGTCGATGCCGGTGTAGAAGATGCCCATCTGCACCAGCCCGAAGATCAGCGCGCCGAACAGCACGCCATAGACGGTGCCGTAGCCGCCGGTGAGCAGCACGCCGCCGATGACGGCGGCGATGATCGCCTCGAATTCCTTGAGCAGGCCGCGCGTGGTGTCGGCGGAGCCCGCCTCCATCACCTGGATGGTCGCAAGCAGCGTCGCCGCGCAGGCGGTGTAGACGAACAGGCTGATCTTGACGCGATCGACCGGCACGCCGACGTTGCGGGCTGCGATCAGGTCGCCGCCGGTGGCGAAGATCCAGTTGCCGTATTTCGTCTGGGTAAGCACGTAGCCGGCCAGCGCCGTCAGGCCGAGCCACCAGACGATCGACATCGGAATGCCGGCGACGAAGGGAATGCCGTCGCTGCGGGTGGCGATCCAGCCTTGCGCGCCCATCCAGCGGAACAGGCCGGTGAGCAGATGGCCGTTGAAAATGCCGGCCGTTGCCGGGTCCGGTACGCCTTCGAGTATGTAGGGGATCTGGGTGCGGCCGGTGACGGCGCGAGTGATGCCGATCGACAATCCGCGCAGGATATAGAGCGTGGCGAGCGTGACGATGAAGGAGGGCAGGCGCGTCTTCACCACGATCAGGCCGTTGAGATAGCCGGTGAGGATGGCAACGGCGAAGGCACAGGCGATGCCACCCCATAGCGGCAGGCCCCAGTACTTCACCGTCAGCCCGATGACGACACCGGCAAAGCCGACCATGGAGCCGACCGAAAGATCGAACTCGCCGGCGATGATGAGGAGTGCTGCCGCGGTGGCGACGATGCCGAGCTCCGCCGACAGCGTCAGGAAGGTCATCGATCCCTGCAGCGAATAGAGGTTCGCCGCGCCCGGCAGCAGCGCAAAGATGATGATCGTCGCAAGCAGCCCACCGGCGGCACCGGCTTCCGGCCGGCGCAGCCACTGGGTCAGCTTGCCGGTGCTGGCCAGCCGCTCGTCGGCGCCGGCGGCCCGCTTCGACGTCATGCCGAAGCGGTCGGTCGCCTTCAGTTCGGCTGGAGGTATCGCCTTGTCTTCCACGACCGCCATTAGGCTCTCCAATCGCTCAATTCGCAATCTTCGAACGGATCGGGAGAGCGCTTGGCGCATTCTCCCGTTCCGTCGGAGTGCTGGCTTAGCGGATGCCCTCTTTGGCGAGCGCCAGGATCGCCTTGGCTTTTTCCGGCGAGTCTATGAACAGCGGTCCGGTATAGGCGTTGTTCTGCGGCCAGAAGCCGTGCGTCGCCTGCTCGACCAGATAGATCACCGGCAGATAGCCCATCAGATATTGCTGGGCGTCCATGCCGAAGCCCATTTCGCCGGCCACGACCGAGTCGAGGACCTCCGGGCTGATGTCGAATGTGTAGAGCTTGAGCTTGCCGAACAGTTCCTTGTCGCGGAACATCGGGATCAGCGGATTGGCGGCGGTGGCGCCAAGCGCAAAGACCGCCTGTGTGTCCGGATGCGCCGACAGATAGGCCTCGGTGCGGCGCTGGATGTCGGCCGGATCCGGCGCCACGGCCAGAACCTCGGTGCCGCCGCCGGAGGGCTTCAGCCCGTCATTGAGGCCCTGGCAGCGCTGGTCGAGGCTGACATTGCCGACCTCGTGGTTGATGCAGACGACCTTGAGCGTGCCTTCCTTGGCCAGCCGCTCGCCGGCCTTCTTGCCGGAATCATATTCGGAAACGGTGCCGACATAGAGCGTCGTGCCGAGCTCGGCGCCTTCCTTTTCGCCGGAATCCAGAACCACCATGGGAATATTGGCGGCAAGCCCGGATTTGACCGATTTGCCGAGCGCATTGGCGTCGGCGATGGAGACGGCGATACCGTCCGGCTTGGTGGCGATGGCGGCGTCGAGAAGACGGGCCTGCTCGACCACGTCGAAGACCTGCGGCGCGTAATATTCGACCTTGGCGCCGGTAAGGGCGGCCGCGTCATCGACGCCGCGCTTGACCACCGACCAATAGGGATCGGACGCCGACCCATGCACCACGAAGGTGATGCGGACGTCCTTCGGATCCTTGAGCCCCGCGGCATGCGCAATGCCTGTCATCAGGCCCGCCGAAACGAAGGCGCCCAATGCCACTTTCAGAAGAGTTTTCATCTTATTCTCCCATTTGTCGTTGCAGTTCCAATCCCTCTGGCGCCGTTTTCCGGCCGCGACGATCGGCTCACGTCGCGGATCGGGTGGCCGCTTTGCGGGCCTTTGCCGACGCCAATCGCTGTTCGCCCGCGTTGTTGCCGCGGGTTGATGATCGCCCGGCCGAGAGCGTGGCGCGAAGCTCCTCGCGCAACGGCTTCATGCCGATGACGTCGATCGGCTGTGCGGCGAGCCAGTCGCGAAAGCCCTGGTCTCGGAACAGCTCGTACTCTTCGGTGCGAATATAGGCGGAGCGCGGCTCGATCAGCTCAAGTTCACCGGGCGCGTTGCAATGCAGGCAAAAGAAGGTCAGGCCCTCGCGCACACCCTCGATGAGCGCTTTGTAAGCCGGCTCGATCGGCCTGGAACGCGGCCGGCCCCAGGTCGTCTGGATGGCGGCGTCGAAAATGGCAAAGCCGCCGGCACGGGCCAGCGCCACGCCGCGCTGGAACGCCTCCTCGGTGACGCCGACCAGATTGTCGTTGGGGGAATAGGCGGACAGGGTCTTGGTCAGCAGCACGGGCAGCTGATATTCGAGCCCGAGCTTGATGTAGATGTCGCAAAATTCCGGCGACAATGCCGCGCCCATATGCGTGTCGAGATGGGTGACGTCGATGCCGGCGCGATAGGCGGTGTCGATCTGGGCGCGAAGCTCGGCCTCGACCGCCTGCGGCACCGCCTTGCGGCGCGTGGTCGCCACATCGGGCCAGAAGAAGCCGAACTCGTCGGTCAGGCCGGCCGCCCGCGACGGCGCGGTCAACGGCCGCCATTTGTAATGCTGCTTCTCGCTGTTCAGCGTCAGGTGAACGCCAAGGTCAACGGCAGGTTTGGCGACGGCGCTCTCGGCCATTTCGAGGAACCACGGGCACGGCACCATCACCGCGCCGGAACTGCAGACACCCAGCCCGCTCAATTCGAGGAAGGCGCTGTTGGCGCCGTGGCACATGCCGACATCGTCCTCGTGGAGCACGATCCGTTTGCTGGAGCCGGCGGCGTTCACGACCGGCCGCCTTCCCGCCGGCGCGCCGGTTTCGAGGGTCTTCCAAAGTGTGTCCCGTATTTCATGGAACCAACCGTTTGCCCAACTGGCCGGAATGGAACGCCGAAAGCTGGGTTTCCGACAGGGCCACTTTGGCGAATTCGGATGGGTACGATTTGCCTGCCGGCTGAGACACTTAGCTACCGATTTCCCCAATCACGGTTCAAAACCAGTCATAGGAACCGTCTTCCGGGCGCAGATGGCTTGGTCGAATAGCGGCGGAGTGGTTCTTTCAAACTGTGCCGACAAGCCTACAGCTGTCCACACCATCAAGCGACCACATTATCAAGTGACTTGGAGGCCTGTCATGTACACCGCCGGCGAAGAGGAAATCGAAGCCATTGCCAGGGTGATCCGCTCGGGCGCGCTGTTTCGTTACGGCAAGGACAGCGAATGCGACCGCTTCGAGGCCCGCTATGCGCAGCATCTTGGCGTCGGGCATTTCGCGCTGGCCGCCAGCGGCACCTATGGGCTCGCCGCCGGCCTGATCGGCCTCGGCATCGGCCCGGGGGACGAAGTGCTGGTGCCCGCGCACACCTATATGGCGACCGCGACCGCGGTGCTGTCGGTAGGGGCCATTCCCGTCATCGTCGACATCGACGAGAGCCTGACCATCGATCCCCTCGCCTTGCGCGATGCCATCGGGCCGCGCACCAGGGCGGTCATCCCGGTGCATATGTGGGGCGCGGCCTGCAACATGAATGCGATCATGGACATTGCTGCCAAGCGCGGCTTGCTGGTGCTGGAGGATGTCTGCCAAGGCATCGGCGGCGGCTATGAGGGCCGCAAGCTCGGCTCGATCGGCCATGCCGGCGCTTATTCCTTCAACTACTTCAAGAACATGACCTCGGGCGAGGGCGGCGGCATCGCCACCAGCGATCCGAAAGTGGCGGAGCGGGCGCGCTGCGCCATCGACCCTTGCCATTTCTACTGGCAGGGCAGAAGCGACAGCATCAAACCCTTCGCCGGCATCGGCGCGCGTGCTTCCGAACTGATGGGGGCGATGCTCAACGTCCAACTGGACCGGCTGGACGGCATCATCGAGGCGATGCGGGCCGAGAAGAAGACGGTGCTGGCCGGTACCCGCCACCTCAGCAATCTTGGGCTGACGCCGTCGCCGATGAACAGCGCGGACGACGATTGTGCCGCACAGGTGATGTACCTGCTGCCGAGCGAGCAGGCGGCGCAGACTTTTTCGAAGACCATTCCGAGCGTCGTTGCCGGCAAGACCGGCCGTCACAATTTCACCCAGTGGGACCAGGTGCTGATGCATGAAGGCGCGCATCATCCGGCGCTCAATCCTTACGCACTGCCCGAGAACCAGGGCCTGCGGCTGGATTATTCCGACGACCTCGGCAAGCGCTCGCTCGACATCCTCAACCGCACCGTGATGGTCGCCATGAACCCGGCGCACAGCGATACCGACATTCAGGACATGATCCACAACATCGACGCGGCGGCGCGGGTGGCGCTGGAGAATGCTTCGCTCGATGATATCGAATTGCGCAAGGCGGCACCGGTTGATCTGCAGAAGTTCGACAGTGTGAACTAGACCAGATCCGGCGCGGTTTGCTACCCTGCGGCCGAGTTCCTTGTCCGGCGGCCGGGCGAGGATTCCGGCCGGCATTACCGGTCGCCAAAAAATCCGCAGGCCCGTGTCGGATAGGCCGGGCTCCGCTCGTCCTAGGGGGCATCGATCACCAACACGGAGGATTAACGATATGCCCGGCACCGTACGGCTGCACCGCGTTCTGACAACAAGCCCGGAGAAAGTCTACCGCGCGTTCCTCGAAGCAGATGCACTTGCGAAATGGCTTCCGCCGAACGGCTTCACCTGCACGGTTCATCACTTCGAGGCGAAAGTCGGCGGTACGTTCAAAATGTCCTTCCGCAACTTCACCACCGGCGACAGCCACTCGTTCGGCGGCGAATATGTCGAGCTCGTCCCCAATGAGCAGCTGCGCTACACCGACCGCTTCGACGACCCCAACCTGGCCGGCGAGATCGAGGTGACCGTGACATTGAAGAAAGTGTCGGTCGGCACCGAAGTGAATATCACGCAGGCAGGTATTCCAGACGCCATCCCGGTTGAGGCCTGCTATCTCGGCTGGCAGGAGTCGCTGCGAAATCTGGCGAAGCTCGTTGAACCCGAGATCAACCAGTAAGATAAAGCGCTGCCCTGGCGGGTTGGCGTCGCTAACCGGAAACCCAGGGATGACGCCGTTCTTCCCACCCAACATGCGCCGGGGCCGGAAAGGCGGGATCGGCGAAGCAGCCGACCGCGACGGCGATCCATTCAGGCTTTCGCTCGGGCTCCCAGAAGACGCTCGAGCCGCAGCCCGGGCAGAAATGGAAAATGACGTGATGGCCGCTCCGAGCCGATCGCCTGTAGGTACTGGCGTCGCCTTCGGCTTCTACCTTGTCGCGCGCAAAGAAGGCGGCGACGCCGTATGTGCTGCCGGTCCGTTTCTGGCAGTCGAGGCAGTGGCACTGTGCGACCAGCTGCGGCTCTCCGTTACAGGAGATCCTCAGTTGCCCACAGGCACAGGATGCGGTTCTCATGGCAATCCTCATGGTTCAGATGAATGCGTGCCCGCCGTACCGGCGGTGGGCATGCTTCTGGTTTTCGGGGTGGTTCGGCCTTGGGAAGCGCGCTTTGCGCGAACGCCGAAAAACAAGGACCGACGCCCCATCTTCCTAATCACTGCGGGCGATTGACTCAACCCCGCGGTGAACGAGATGGAGAGCCGGCTCTAGCTTCTGTCCAATCTTAGAAACGCGGCGCGCAGCGCCAGCACGGCGCGCAGGATCTGGCGTTCGTCCATCGCTGCATAGCCGAGCAACAGGCCGTGCTCGGGTTCTGTGGAATGGTAGTTGATCGAGATGCCCTGGACGTCGAGCCCTTCCTTGACGGCCGCGGCAACCACGTCGCTGTCCTTATAGGGCCTGACGAAGCTCGCCAGCAGCTGCATGCCGGAATCGTTTTCCGTGACGGTCAGCCATTCGGCCAGATGCTCCTGGCATAGCTTGACGAAGTTCGCCTGCCGGCGCGCATAGAGCCGGCGCATGCGTTTGAGATGCGTGGCGAAATAGCCCTGGGTGATGAAGTCGTTGACCGTTGCCTGCAGGATCAGCGGCGCGAACTGACCGGTGATGCTCACCGCCCGGTCGAAGGGCACCGACAATTCGCGCGGCACGATCAGATAACCGATGCGCAGCGCCGGGATCAGCGTCTTGCCGAAGCTGCCGATATAGACGACGCGGTCGGCATGATCGAGCCCGCGCAGCGCCGGCACCGGCCGGCCGCGGAACCGGTATTCGCCGTCATAGTCATCCTCGACGATCCAGGCGCCGTTGCGTTCGGCGATGTCGAGCAACTGCAATCGCTCCTCGATGCGCATGATGGTGCCGAACGGCCACTGGCAGGATGGCGTCACATAGATCAGCCGCGGCGGCGGCAGCTCCGGATCGGCAAGATGCCAGCCGCGCCGGTCGACCTTCAACGGTGCCAGCCTGGCGCCGCTGGCGAGAAAGGCGCTCTTGGCGCCGAGATAGCCGGGCTCCTCCATCCAGACATGGTCGCCTTCGTCCATCAGCACGCGCGAGACGAGATCGAGTGCTGCTTGCGCACCGGTGACGATGATCACCTGGTCGGCGGTGCAGCTGATGCCGCGCGACAGGCCGATGGTCGAGGCAATGGCCTGACGCAGGCCGGGGTGGCCGGCAAAGGAGAGATAACCAAGCAGGCTCTCGTCGCGGCTGCGTGCATTGCGCACCAGAAGGCTTGACCAGATGGTGAACGGAAACGATGCCGTTTCAGGCACGCCCGGATGGAAATTGATGACGCCGGCATTACGCGGCGGTTGCGGGCCGTTGACGATGGTCTGACCGCGCCGCGACAGCTTTTGCGGCGCTGCCAGTCCGGCGCGCAGGGATGCCAAGGGGCGGTTCTGCTGGATCGGCGCCACCCAGGTGCCCGATCCGGCACGCGCCTCGATAAAACCTTCGGCAAGGAGCTGGTCATAGGCGGCGATGACCGTGTTGCGCCCGACCTTCAGATCTTCGGCCAGCGAGCGCGTCGACGGCAGCAGCGTGTTCTGCGGGATCTGGCCGTCAAGGATGAAGCGTCGCAAGGCGCCGTAGATCTGACGATGCATCGGTTCTTCCGAAGCACGGTCGACCGACATGATGTCGAGGGAAAGGCGCATGTGGTCGGCCACGGCACTATCCCCCGACGGACCGGGCGGCGCGGGCGATCTTTTCCTCGTTGAGCCGGCAGACAGTGTCGAGCACCAGTCGCCTGGTTTCGGGGCGGATCTCGCGGCTGTTCTTCAGCGCGCGATGCACGGTGGCGGCGCCAAGTTCCGCCTTCTCGGCAATCTCCCGGATGGTGCAAAGCCGTTCCATGCCAAGCGCAGCTTCGAAAGCCATGTCGCTCCTCCTCGGTTGCATCAAGGCACGGCTTCCGGCCGGCCTCAAGCTTGAAAGTCGGGGTTTTAATCCAGAGCCGGGATTCTGCGATCCGCGCCGCGCAGGGAGCAAGGCGGCGCGGATCGCCGGGCGCTTTCGCGTCGCTAACCCCATCGAGGCGCGCGCCCATTATGTTCCTCCGGCTCGCAATGCGGGCCGGTCAGCCTGCCTTCCGAGTCGCCACTTCGAAGCCGGCCTCGCGGGCGGTGGCGAGCAGCGAGAAATAGCCTTTGCTGGCATAGGTCAGCGGATGCGCCTTGGCCGGATCCTGCTCGGCTTCGACAACGAGCCAGCCTTCATAGCCGCGCGCAGCGAGGGGTTTCAGCAATGACAGGAAATCGACCGAGCCGTCGCCGGGCACGGTAAAAATGCCGTCCATTACCGCCGCCATGAAGCTCATGTCCTCGCGGCGTGCCCGTTCCAGCACCGCCCTGCGAACGTCCTTGCAATGGAAATGCACGATACGGTCGAGATGCCGTTGCAGCAGCGATTGCGGGTCGCCGCCCGAAAACAGGCAGTGGCCGGTATCGAACAAAAGGCCGACGCTTCGGCCCGTCGCCGCCATCAGCCTGTCGACTTCATCGTCCGTCTCGACGATGGTGCCCATGTGGTGGTGGAAGGCCATGCCGACCCCGAATGCAGCCATGCGGTCGGCGAGGGCGGTCAGTTTCTTGCCATAGGACGGCCAGTCCCTGTCGGCGAGGCGCGGACGCTCGGAGATCGGTGCGAAAATGCCGTCATGGCGACCGCGCGAGGTGTCGGCGTAGACGACGATCCTGGCGCCAAGGTCGCGCAACAGCTGAAGATGTGGGGTGATCGCCGCGAATTCCTCGTCGACCGTGCGGTCGAGAATGCGGCCATCATACCAGCCGGAAACGAGTTCCAGGCCATAGGAAGACAGGAGCGGCCCAAGCACTTCAGCCTGGCGCGGAAATTTGCCGCCGAGTTCGGTGCCGCGGTAGCCGGCCAGCGCCGTTTCCGACAGGCAAGTCTCCAAGGACGTATCCCCGCCAAGCGCCGGAACGTCGTCATTGCTCCAGGTGATGGGATTGATGCCGATCTTGACCGTCATGACGCCAGGCTTTTGCGGGCTTGGGAAGACAAGCCGAGCCTGCAGACTGGCGACAAAGAGGCCCTGTCACTAGGTCCAGTTCAGCCGAATTTGGCAGAACCAATTAATGGTGACCGATTCTAGTCTTCCTTTGGGCGGCCAAAAAGGACGCGCAGTTCATCCTTTGCGTCCTCCAGCACTTCCTTCTGCGCCGCCGGCAGGTTCTTGCCGGCGCGGTTGATGTAGAAATTCAGCATCGACATGGCGGATTGAAACGGCCCTGCCTTGCGTCGGTCGCTGTGCTCGGCCGATCGCTTCAACGAGGCGGCGATTTTCCTTGGATCGTGGGATTCGAAGATATGTTCCTCGAGGTCCAGCGCGTCACTGTGCTCGGTGACGTCGGCGGACCATTTCCGTTGCGCGGTCATGGCAAACTCCTTCCACTAGGTCGTTGCCGGAAAACGCCTTATGGCGCACCCCTGTTCCACTTCGGCCCGAATCGCTGGAGCCACGGATTTGCCTGTCGTGGCGCTGCTCGGCGATGCGAATGCGCCGATAGTGGTCAGAACCGCCGATTCAAGAACTGCGGACAGGAAACGCTCTTGACCCCAATCGTCTCAAGCCAGGCAGGAAGTTCCGGCATCGACAGTGCCTATGCCTGGATACGGCTCGGCGTCTCGATGCTGCTGGCAACGATCGGCGGGGTCGGCATGTGGGCGGTGGTCGTGGTGCTGCCTGCCGTGCAGGCAGAATTCGGCGTCGATCGCGCCGCTGCCTCGATGCCCTACACCGCGACCATGGTCGGCTTTGCCGCGGGCAATGTGCTGTTCGGCCGCGCCATCGACCGCATGGGGTATTGGATCCCGGCGCTGATTGCCGCGATTACACTTGGCGCCGGCTTCATGCTGGCGTCGTTGACCAGTTCGATCCTGCAGTTCACCCTCGTCCAGGGCCTGTTGATCGGCGTCGGCTCGTCGGCGATCTTCGGCCCTTTGATCGCCGATATCTCGCATTGGTTTAACCGTCGCCGCGGCGTCGCGGTGACGGCTGCCGCGTCCGGCAACTATCTCGCCGGAGCGATCTGGCCGACGGCGATGCCCTATGTCATGCAGACCGAAGGCTGGCGCTTCACCTATGCCGCGATCGGCGTCGTCTGCCTGGTCACCATGGTGCCCTTGATCCTGCTGCTCCGGCGCGGCGCACCGCCCCAGGCGGCTCCGGGATCGCCGGGCAGCCGCGTGGTCCAGCCGATCTCCCTGTCGCCGGCGGCCTTGCAGGCGCTGCTCATCGTGGCCGGGCTCGGCTGCTGCGTGGCGATGTCGATGCCGCAAGTCCATATCGTCGCCTATTGCATGGATCTCGGCTACGGCGTGGCGCATGGCGCCGATATGCTGTCGATCATGCTGGCGGCGGGCGTCGTCAGCCGGCTTGGCTCGGGTTTCCTTGCCGATCGCATCGGCGGCGTGAAAACCCTGCTGATCGGCTCGGTGCTGCAATGCCTGTCGCTGTTGTTCTATATCCCGTTCGACGGGCTTGCCTCGCTTTATGTCGTCTCGCTGGTCTTCGGCCTGTCGCAAGGCGGCATCGTGCCCTGTTATGCGATCATCGTGCGCGAATATATGCCAGCCAAGGAGGCTGGCCAGCGCGTCGGCATCGTCATGATGGCGACCATTTTCGGCATGGCGATCGGCGGCTGGATGTCGGGCTGGATCTACGATCTGACCGGTTCTTATGCCGCCGCGTTCCTCAACGGCATTGCCTGGAACCTGCTGAATATTTTGGCCATGCTGCTGCTGCTGTGGAAGGCCCGGCGCAGCGCTGCTGTGGCGGCCTGAAGCACAGCGGTACGGATACAGTCTCTCCGGCCGTCGCTTGACAACAGCCGAAGGCTGCGCGACGCCAGACAAGGTGTGGCAACGGGCCAGTTTGGCATGGCAGCAGTTTCAAAAACGCTGAACATCGTTTCACGGTCGCGTGTGGGCGGTTGCCCGGCGTCCGGACGAGTACGGTGATCAAGCCGCGCTCGCGCCGCGGCGGCGGCCGCCCGACCATCGCCGATGTCGCCCGCAAGGCCGGCGTCGGCGCCATTACCGTATCGCGCGCCCTGCGTGAGCCGGGGCGTGTCTCGGAAGATCTGCGCCGCCAGATCGAGTCGGCCGTGAACGAGCTCGGCTATGTGCCCGACCCGAATGCGCGGGCGCTGGCTTCGGCGCGCGCCGAGGTCTTTGGCGTTCTGGTGCCGTCGCTTACCAACAACGTCTTTGCCGAAGTGGTGCGCGGCATCTACGACAGCCTGTCGGACGGCCCTTTCCGGATTCAGCTCGGCAACACCCACTATTCCGGCCTCGAGGAAGAGCGGCTGCTGCAGGTGTTTGGCCCGCAACGCCCAGCGGCGCTGATCGTGGCCGGCATCGACCAGACGCCGGCGTCGCGAAAACTGCTGGAAACGGCAGGCTGTCCGGTGGTGCAGGTGATGGAGACCGGGCCCGATCCGGTCGACATGATGGTCGGCTTCTCGCATTTCGAGGGCGGCAAGGCGGCTGCGGAACATCTGATCGAGGCAGGCTATCGCCGGATCGGCTTCATCGGTGCGCGCATGGATCCGCGTTCGCAGCGGCGGCTTGCCGGCTATCGCGCGGCGATGGAGGCGGCCGGCCTGTTCGATCCGAGGCTCACCACCACGACGCCGGTGCCCTCCAGCGTCACCCTCGGCCGCGAATTGTTCCGCGACGCGCTGGCCAAGGTGCCGAGCCTCGATGGGGTGTTCTGTAACAATGACGATATCGCCCTTGGCGTGCTGTTCGAATGCCACCGCGCTTCGATCGCCGTGCCGAAGACGATCGGTATCGTTGGCTTCAACGATCTCGACATGATGGAGGTGGCCTTTCCGTCGGTCACCAGCGTTCGGACCTACCGCTACGAGATCGGCCGGCGGGCGGTCGCCATGGCGCTTGCGGCGATCGAAGGCAACAGGCCAGAGCAGCGGGTCGTCGACCTTGGCTTCGAACTCAAGCGACGTGAGAGCACGGCGCGCTGAAGCGAGCTTCGACGCAATGGCGCTTTACACTACGTCATGGTAGCGCTACCAGTTATCGCCGGGCGATACTTCGCCCCGACGATGGGAGGCTGTTTATTATACATAAGCGACAGCTCATGCTTGTTTATTATGTATAATATGATAGTTTTTGTGGGACTAGCCGGGCAGCAAAGGAGGGGATCGGGTCGGCATTCGGCCACCTGAACGCGCGACGGGTACGGCGGGAGGTGCCGGGCCGGAAACGCGCAAATTCATCGGCGTAACAACAAACAAAACTGCAACTGGGAGGAATATCGATGATCAAGTCACTCGTTGGCGGTATCGTTGCCGCCACTGCTTTCGTCATGCTGAGCTCGTCGGCGATCGCCGATCCTGAAATCGTCAAGGGGCCATCGGCCGAGCCTGACTGCTTCGCGCCCTGGTCGGCCGATACGCAGTTCTTCAAGTTCCCCAAGAAAGACGGCCCGTACCGCATCGCTCTGGCCAACGGCTATATCGCCAACACTTGGCGCATCCAGATGGTGCAGACGGCAAAGGCCTATGCAGCGCAGCCGGACGTCGCGGCCAAGCTCAAGGAATTCAAGGTGGTCTCGACCGGCGAAGACGTGCCGGCCCAGATTTCGGCGATCAACAATTTCATCGATTCCGGCTATGACGCGATTGTCGTCAACGCCCAGAACCCGACCGCATTCGGTCCTGTCATCAAGCGGGCCAAGGAAGCCGGCGTGGTGCTGGTCGCCTTCGACAACATCCTCGACACCAAGGATGCCATCAACGTCAATGTCGACCAGAAAGGCCTTGGCGAATTGTGGGCCAACTGGCTGGTCAAGCACGTGCCGAACGGCGGCAAGGTGCTGGAAGTGCGCGGCGTCGCCGGCACGTCCGTCGACACCGATCGCCATAACGGCATCCACGAGGTTCTCGACGCTTCCGGCAAGAAATGGGATGTCACCGAGGTCGTCGGCAAGTGGGATGACGGCGTTGCGCAAAAGGCTACGGCCGATGCCATTGCCACCAACGGCCCCTTCGACGGCATTACCGGACAGGGCGGCGATACCGGCATCGTGCAGGCGATGATCGATGCCAAGCATCCGTTCGTGCCGTTCGGCGGCGAGACGGAGAACGGCTTCCGCAAATTCTGCGCCAAGTTCGCCGCTGACGGCCTGAAATGCTCGTCGGCCGGCACCGGCCCGGCTCAGGTCGCGGTTGCCATCAAGACGGCGATTGCAGCACTTGAAGGCCAGGTCGTGCCGCAAGCGGTCAAGCTGCCGCTGGCGATCGTCGAGGATCCGAACTTCAAGGCAGGCCAGGATTTCTTCCCCGATCAGTCCGACAATTTCTTCGTCGGCAATTCCTTCCCGACCTGCGGCATCAATTTCACGGCGCAGGAAATCATGGGCCAGAGCAAGGAAAACCAGTAAACTCCGACAGCCCGACGCCGCGGGAATCCCGCGGCGTCGGCGCTCGACATCCTGATTGCCAAGCGCCTGGGGAGGGCCGATGGACGGTGCGGTTCCGCTCTTCCGCATGGAAGGCATATCCAAGCGCTATGGCGGCGTGCGGGCGCTGGAGAAGGCCGAACTGTCGGTCACTCCAGGCAGCATCCACGCCATTCTCGGCGAGAACGGCGCCGGCAAATCGACGCTGATCAAGGTTATGGCGGGGGTCGTTGCGCCCGACGAGGGCCGCATGATGCTGGACGGAAGCGAAGTTACCTTCGCTTCGCCGGCCGCTGCCAATCAGGCCGGCATCGTCTGCATCTTCCAGGAACTGTCGCTCGTCCCCGAACTCAGCGTTGCCGACAACATCGTCATTTCCGATCCGCCGAAGCGTTTCGGCATGATCGACCGCAAGGCGCAGCGCCGCATCGCCGAAGAAGCCCTTGCTCGCGCCGGCGCTTCCGATATCCATCCGCTGGCGCTGGTCAAGGATCTTCCCCTTTCAAGAAGGCAGATGGTCGAGATCGCCAAGGCACTGGCGCGCAAGCCACGCATCCTGATCCTCGACGAGGCGACCTCGGCGCTGACTGCGGCTGACGTCGCCAGAGTTTTCGCCGTGTTGAAGCGGCTGCGTTCGGAAGGGCTGGCGCTGCTCTATATATCGCACCGCATGAACGAGATCGCCGAGCTGGCCGACCAGTGCACGGTGTTCCGCAATGGCCGCAATGTCGCCAGCTACGCGGCCGGCACCAAGAGCGACAATGAAGTCGTCGAACTGATGATCGGGCGCGAATACAGCCACATCTTTCCGCCCAAGCCCGCGCGGGCGGCTGCTGCGGCCACGCCGGTTCTGGAGGCACGCAGCCTGTCATGGACGGATCGGCTGCACGATGTCTCGCTGTCGGTCGGGGCGGGCGAGGTGGTCGGGCTTGGCGGCCTCGACGGCCAGGGCCAGCGCGAATTGCTGCTCGCCTTCTTCGGTGTGCTGCGCGGCCTGTCAGGCCAGATACTGATCGACGGCAAGCCAGTTGCGATCGCCAGCCCGGCCGCCGCGCGCGATGACCGGATCGGCATGGCGCTGATCCCGGAGGACCGCAAGACCGAAGGGCTGATGCTGCCGATGACGGTGCGTGAAAACCTCTCATTCGCTGCCCTTGACCGGCTGTCCAGGGCCGGCATCATCGATCGCGCCGCCGAGCAGCGGCTGATCGACGACATGGTCGGTCTCCTGGCGATCAAGACCGCCGGCCTCGACATTCCGGTCGGCGCGCTATCCGGTGGCAACCAGCAGAAGGTCGTCATCGCCAAATGGCTGATGCGGCAGCCGCGCATCATCCTGCTTAACGACCCGACGCGCGGCATCGACGTCGGCACCAAGCAGGAGCTTTACCAGTTGATGCGCAAGCTTGCCGACCAGGGTGCGGCGATCCTCTTCTATTCGACCGACTATGACGAGCTGATCGGCTGCTGCGACCGCGTGCTGGTGCTCTATGACGGCGCCGTCAAGCGCGAACTGGTCGGCGCCGAAATCACCGAGCGGGCGCTGATCGCCAGCGCGCTCAACATTCACGAAGAGATGCCAAGGCAAGGAGCGGACGCGTGAAGGATTGGCGCTACTGGCTTGCCGAACAGCGCGGAACGCTGCTGGCGTTCGGCATCTTCGTCGTCATGTTCGTCATCTACACCTCGAACCATCCGGCGGGCTTCACCGCCAATGTCGTACAGACGGCCTCGAACAAGGGTGTGCTGCTCGCCTTCGTCGCCATGGCGCAGACGCTGGTGGTGATCACCGCCGGCATCGATCTCTCGGTCGGCATGATCTTCACGCTGACCAACTGCCTGGCGTCGTGGCTGGTCGTCGGCACCGGCATCGAGACCGCCTTCGGCGTCATCGCCGTGCTCGGCACCGGGCTGCTGTGCGGGGCAATCAACGGCGCCATCGTCATCTATGGACGCCTGCAGCCGATCGTCGCCACCATTGCCACCGGCGCGGTCTATTTCGGCATCGCGCTGCTGCTTCGGCCGTTTCCGGGCGGCTCGGTCAATGAAGGGCTCGCCGATGCGCTGACCGGACGCCTGTTTGGTTTTGTGCCGGCGAGTCTGGTGACGCTGCTGGCGGTCGTGCTCGTGGTCTGGGTGCCGTTCAGCCGGTCGGTGCTAGGCCGCGCCGCTTATGCAGCCGGCTCCTCGGAGATGGCGGCCTACATGTCCGGCGTGCCGATCCGGCGTGGAAAGTTCGCCGCCTATGCGCTTGCCGGTCTGCTTGCCGCGATCGGCGGGCTGTTCCTGACGTTCTTCACCTATACCGGTGATGCGGCCTATGCCAGCGGCAACGCCTATACGCTGTTTTCGATCGCCGCGGTCGTGCTTGGCGGCGTGTCGCTGTTCGGCGGCAAGGGCAGCGCCATCGGCGCGATCTTCGGCGCGCTTGCCTTCCGCACCATCGGCGACCTGCTGTTCGTCTTCGATTTCGATCCGCTCTGGCAGCCCCTGTTCCAGGGCGTCATTCTGCTGATCGCGGTCAGCCTCGGCGCGTTCGCCCTGTTTCGGGTCCGCAACCGGCTGGAGTGGTTCCTGTGAGCGAAACGACTGTGAGTGGTCTCGCCGGCCGCATGCCGAAATTCCTCCGCCGCGCCGACCCGGCGGTGCTGACGGCGTTCGCCTGCATCGTGCTGCTGCTGTTCCTCGGCAGCCTCTATTCGCGCAGCTTCCTGTCGCCTGAATACCTTTTGCAGCAGCTCAAGGTGGCGTCGTTTCTCGGCGTCATCGCGACCGGCATGATGCTGGTCATCCTGCTCGGCCAGATCGACCTGTCGGTGCCCTGGTCGGTGGCGGCCGGCGCCATGATGGCCTGCGCCGCGGCCGCATACGGTACCGTCGGCGTGGCGCTTGCCATTCCGTTCGGCATCTTCTGCGGTGTTCTGATCGGCATCGTCAACGGCATCGGCGTCGCCTATCTGCGCATTCCCTCGATGATCATCACGCTTGCCACCAACGCCGTCGCGCAGGGGCTGATGGTGGTCTACACGGGCGGTTTCTCGCCGCAGGATTCGGCGACCGGTGCGATGCGCTATCTGGCGACCGGCTTTGCCGTTCCTGCCGTGCCCAACGCCGTCCTCATCTGGGCGCTGATCGGCGCCGCAATGGTGTTCGTGCTGACCCGCACCGGCTTCGGCCGCACCGTCTACGGCATCGGCAATCGCGAGCGTGCCGCCTATCTTTCCGGCATCGATACAAGGCGCGTGGTGATGATCGCCTTTGCGGTTTCGGGCGGGCTCTCGGCCTTCGGTGGCGTGCTTTTGGCCGGCTATGCCTCCAAGGCGGCGCAGTCGATGGGCGATGCCTATCTGCTGCCGTCGATCGCCGCGGTGGTGCTCGGCGGCACCTCGATCCTCGGCGGGCGCGGCTCCTATCTCGGCACCGTCGCCGGGGTAATCCTGATCACCCTCTTGCAGTCCATTCTCTCTGTCATGCAGATGCCGGAGGCGGGACGGCAGATCATCTACGGCGTCGTCATCGTAGCCATGCTGCTGCTCTATGGCCGCGCGCCGGCAAGCCGCTGACCTGCATGACCGGTAAAGACGTGGCATATAAGCCGGCGAGCACTGTTCGAACGACACCCGCCATCGTGGTGATGGGCGTCGCCGGCTGCGGCAAGTCGGTCGTCGGCGAAGCGCTTGCAGCGGCATTGGGCGCCGTCTTTATCGAAGGCGACAGGCTGCATCCGCCCGAAAACGTCGCGCGCATGGCGAGCGGGCAGCCGCTTACCGACGCGCTGCGCGAGGGCTGGCTCGACGCGATCGGCCAGCGGATGGCCGCGTCGGTCGCAAGCGGGCAAGGTGTGGTCGCCGCCTGCTCGGCGCTGAAGCGCAGCTACCGCGATCGCCTGCGCGGCTTTTGCCCGGATATCGTTTTCGTTTACCTGGAGATCGACCCGGCAACAGCAAAACAGCGCGTCGGCAATCGCAAGGGTCATTTCATGCCGGCAAGCCTGGTCGACAGCCAGTTCGCCACGCTCGAGGCGCCAGCGGCGGACGAGGCGGCGATAACCTTGGATGGCACGCGTCCGGTCGCCGACACCGTTGCGACTGCCTTGAGCCTGCTCGCGCGCTAGATTTGCGACGTCAGTTCGACTGGGAAATCGTCATTGTCGGCGTCGCGCATGGCCGCGAGGCTGCGGTTGTCCAGCACCTCGGCGATCGCCTGCCGGACCTCCAGCATCATGTGCCGAACCTGGCAGGTCGCCTCGTCGCAATCCTCGCAGCGCTGGTATTGCGTGCGGCTGGCGCAGGGGATCGGCGCCAGCGGCCCGTCGAGGACACGCACGACATGGCCGATCTTGATCTCGGAAGCCGGCCGGGCAAGGCGGTAACCGCCTTCCTTGCCCTTGCGGCTCTGGACGAAGCCGGCGTTACGCAACTCGCCCAGGATGGCATCCAGGAATTTCTTGGGGATGTTATTGGCGACCGCAATGTCGTTGACGAATGCGAGCTGGCCGACCGGCAGGCCCGACAGATGCACGAGGGCCTTGAGGCCGTATTTGCCTTTTTTGGTAAGCATGCCCCGAGTCAACCCATGAAGCCCCAACCACCCGCGTCTGGCGGCTGTTTGTGTGCAAATCATAACGGTTTGATCACGCGAAGCCGTTCGCGAAAACAAGCCGTCCGTTCTCACGGTAGGCACAAACGCGTTGATTCTTTGTAACGTTTTGGACGGAATGCGCCCGGAAAGTGCCAGAAATCACCTTTCGCGGCGCGAAAGCAAAGAAGCCGGCAAAGCCGGCTTCTGTCAAAGTTGGAAGATCGCCTCAGCGGCTACCATAAGTCTGGTCGAGCAGACCGCCCGCTGCAAAGTGCTCGGCCTGGACCTTGGCCCAGCCGCCGAAGACGTCCTCCACCGTCAGCAGGCGGACATCGGGAAACTCAGCCTTATATTTGGCGGCGACCGCCGCGTCCCGGGCCCGCAGGCCGTTGCGGGCGGCGATGTCCTGGCCCTCCGGCGTATAGAGGAAGTCGAGATAGGTCTTGGCGAGATCGCGCGTGCCATGCTCGTCTGCAACGGTGTCGACGATCGCCACCGGAAATTCCGCCAACAGGCTGACCGAAGGCGTTACCTGCTCGAACTTGTCCTCGCCATACTCCTTGCGGACGCCGCGCGTTTCCGACTCGAAGGTGATGAGTACGTCGCCGATTTCGCGCTGCACGAAAGTGGTGGTCGCGGCGCGCCCGCCGCTGTCGAACACCGGCACGTTGTTGAACAGCTTGGTGACGAACTCCTTCACCTTGGCGTCGTCGTCCTTGAAGGCTTCCTTGGCGTAGGCGGTGGCCGCAAGATAGGTGTAGCGCGCATTGCCCGAGGTTTTCGGATTGGGGAAGATCACCTGCACGTCGTCGCGCACGAGATCGCTCCAATCCTTGATGTGCTTCGGATTGCCGGCGCGCACCAGGAAGGACGGCAGCGAATAGAAAGGCGAGGCGTTGTCCGGAAAGTCCTTCTGCCAGTCGGCGGAGATGAGGCCCTTTTTGACCAGGAAGTCGATGTCGATGACCTGGTTGAACGTGACCACGTCGGCGCCGAGGCCTTCGGCGATGGCGCGTGCTTGTGCCGAGGTTCCGGCATGCGACTGATCGATGGTGACGCCGGGGTGGCCGGCGACGAACGCCTTGTTGACCTGCGCAAACAGTTCGCGGCCGACATCATAGGAAGCATTGAGCAATCTGTCGGCCGACCAGGCTTGGGAGGATGCGAGGAACAAGCCGGCCAACGTGGCGACGCCAAGCAAAAATCGCTTCATCAAAACAGGCTCCAATGCCATGAGCTTAATGCCGGACCATAGCGGCAAGGCATCGTGCGCGACGAGGCACGCAGAGCGGCCGCTCCACGTTGTCGATAGAAGAAATATTCCCGCTGTGGGCGATTTCTAGTCTTTTCTTTCAAGCAGAGTCTCAGGACAGCTTGGCAGCGGCGCCGATGCCGTCGGCGTGCACGATGGTTCCCGGCCGGCCAACGCGGTGCAAGGCGATTGCATCGCCGCCCTGTCTGGCATATACAAATAGTATATACAAGGAGCTGTTGTCATGTCTCAACACCGCCATTCAACAACCCCGCCGAAGGAGGCGAAGCTGTTTCGTAACAATCGCAGCCAGGCGGTGCGCATTCCTGTCGAGTTCGAACTTCCCGGCGAAAAGGTCTTGATCAGCCGTGAAGGCGACCGCCTGATCATCGAGCCGGTCCGCAAACCTGGCCTCACCGCACTGCTCGCGCAATGGGCGAAAGAGCCGCCGCCCGATGCCGAGGAAGACTTTCCCGAAGTCGAGGATATGCCTGTCAAATCCGAGGAATTTTTTTGATGCGGTTCATGCTGGACACGAACATTGTCAGCGACATGATCCGAAATCCGGCCGGGAAAGCCGCAAGCGCTGTCCTGCGCGTGGGAGACGCCGCCGTGTGTACCAGCATCGTGGTCGCGTCGGAACTGCGATATGGCTGCGTCAAGAAAAGATCAGCCAAGTTGCACAAGAAGGTCGAGGAATTGCTGGCTGAGATTCCCGTCTTGCCGCTCGATGTGCCGATGGATGCCGAGTACGGCGCGATTCGCGCAGAACTGGAAGGCAGGGGCCAGACCATCGGCCAAAATGACCTTTTTATTGCTGCCCACGCCCGTGCGCTTGGAACTACCCTGGTGACCGCCAACACCGGGGAGTTCAACCGGATCAAAGGCCTGAAGGTCGAGAACTGGCTGGTGTAGCGCCTGATAGAGGATCAAGCGGCCGGAAAAAGCTTCCAGCGCCGCGGCCGAAAAGCCACTCGACTTTTCTGCGCCGCCGGATGGTCGATGGGCAATTCGATCTCGACCCGCTGGCGTTCGCCGCCGATTTCGAGCTCGACCCGCCTGGTGCCGGCGACGCGGCGGCTGGCGGCGACCGTGCCGGCGATGCAGCCGTTGCATTCTTCCACCAGATCGACGTCGTGCGGGCGAAAGAACAGCGTCGCTTCGCCTTGCGGTGCGTGCGGCGCGGAAAGCCCGATCGGCCGGTCGGCGATCCAGACCTGGCCGTCCTCGACCTTGACCGGGATCGAGCTCGATTCGCCGATAAAGCCATAAACGAACGGCGAGTTCGGGGTGTCGTAGATCTCGTCGGCGGTGCCGACCTGCTCGATGCGGCCCTGGCTCATCACCACGACGCGGTCGGCAAGCTCCAGCGCCTCTTCCTGGTCATGGGTGACGAAGACCGTGGTGTGGCCGGTGGCGTCGTGGATGTCGCGCAGCCAGCGGCGCAGTTCGCGGCGCACCTGCGCATCGAGCGCGCCGAACGGCTCGTCGAGCAAAAGCACGGCCGGTTCGATCGCCATGGCGCGGGCCAGCGCCACGCGCTGGCGCTGGCCGCCCGAAAGCTGTGCCGGATAGCGTTTTTCCAGACCGGAAAGCTGAACGAGGTTGAGAAGTTCCGAAGCGCGGCGGCGGATTTCCTTCGCCGACGGGCGTGACGGCCCGTGCCGGACCTTGAGGCCGAAGCCGATATTGTCGGCGACCGTCATGTGGCGAAACAGCGCGTAGTGCTGGAAGACGAAGCCGACATTGCGCTCCTGAATCGACTTTTGGGAGGCATCCTCTTCGCCGAAGAAGATCTTTCCGCGGGTCGGCCGCTCCAAGCCGGCAATCAGCCTGAGCAGCGTCGTCTTGCCGGAACCGGAAGGTCCCAGCAGGGCGATCAGTTCTCCCGACTTGATGTCGAGCGAAACGTCGCGGAGGGCCGGAAACCGCTCAAACTCCTTGCGCACGTTGGCAACGCGAACTTCCATGCAAATCCCTTTTGTAGTTGATGCATGCCGTTATCCCAAAACCGGTTCCCACTTTTGGGCGACATCAAATCTTTGTTTTATGCATGTCGTTGTCCAAAAACCGCTACACACTTTTGGGCGACATGCATTTGTCAGTGTCCGCGCGTCGCGGCGATCTCGGCGCCGTAGCGCATCTCGAGAAGTGTTTTCAAGACCAGCGTGACGAGCGCCAGGCCGGCAAGCAGCGAAGCGACGGCAAAGGCGGCGGCGGCATTGTACTCGTTATAAAGGATTTCAACATGCAGCGGCATGGTGTTGGTTAGCCCGCGTATGTGGCCCGACACGACCGAGACCGCGCCGAACTCGCCCATGGCACGGGCATTGCACAGCAACACGCCGTAGAGCAATCCCCATTTGACGTTGGGCAACGTCACGTACCAGAACGCCTGCCAGCCATTGGCCCCGAGCGACAGGGCTGCCTCCTCGTCGCCATTGCCTTGTTCCTGCATCAGCGGGATCAATTCGCGGGCGACGAAGGGGAAGGTGACGAAGATCGTGGCCAGCACGATGCCCGGCACGGCAAACAGGATGACGATGCCATGCGCCTTGAGCCAGGCGCCGAGCAGGCCTTGCGCGCCGAACAGAAGTACATAGACCAGGCCGGAAATGACCGGCGAGACCGAAAAGGGCAGGTCGATGAGTGTGGTCAGGAACGCCTTTCCCTTGAACTCGAACTTGGCGATCGCCCATGCGGCGGAGATGCCGAAAATCACATTGAGCGGCACCGAGATCGCCGCGACCAGAAGCGTCAGGCGGATCGCCGAGCGCGTGTCCGGTTCGCTCAGCGCCTGTGTGTAGGCCTCGATACCTTTGGCGAAAGCTTCCTTGAAGACGATGATCAGCGGCAGGAGCAGGAAAATGCCGAGGAAGGCAAAGGTCACGATCATCAGCACGGTTCTCGCCGTGCGGCTCTCGGTCACCGCCGGCGACTGGCTTTCATGGTGCGGCGCGTAGGATTTGATCTCCGGGTCAGCCATAGCGCTTGCGGCTCCAGGTCTGCACCAGGTTGATGACCAGCAGCATGACGAAGGACAGCGCCAGCATGATCGCCGCTATCGCGGTCGCCGCGGCGTAATTATATTCCTCCAGCCGGATGACGATCAGAAGCGGCGCGATCTCGGATTTGAACGGCAGGTTGCCGGCGATAAAGATGACGGAACCGTACTCGCCGACGCCGCGCGCGAAGGCCAGCGCGAAACCGGTGACGATGGCAGGCGCCAGTCCGGGTAGTAGAACGCGGCTGATGATCTGGAAGCGATTGGCGCCGAGCGTGGCGGCCACTTCTTCGACCTCCTTGTCGATCTCCTCCATGATCGGCTGCACGGTGCGCACGACGAAGGGCAGACCGATGAAGACCAGCGCGATGACGATGCCGAGCGGCGTATACGCGACCTTAATGCCGAGCGGCGTCAGCAGGCTTCCGATCCAGCCATTCGGTGCGTAAAGCGTGGTCAGCGCGATGCCGGCAACCGCCGTCGGCAGCGCGAAGGGCAGGTCGACCATGGCATCGGCGATGCGGCGGCCTGGAAAGCTGTAGCGCACCAGCACCCACGCGACGATCGTGCCGAAGACGACGTTGACGGCGGCGGCAATGAAGGCGGTGCCGAAGCTGATTTCAAGCGCGTTGATGGTGCGGCGGTCGGTGACGATCGCCCAGAAGTCGGTCCAGCCGAGCGCCGCCGAGCGCCAGATCAGCCCGGACAGGGGAATGAGGATGATGAGGGTGAGGTAGGCAAGCGAGAAGCCGAGCGTCAATCCGAAACCCGGAATGACGCTCGGCTGCCTGAATCGCCACCCCGCCTTGGCGGGTGCTGTGGTCATGTCGTCCTGATCTAAATGCTACTGGGCCGGTTTGTAGATCTGGTCGAATATACCACCATCGCCGAAATGATAAGGCTGTGCCTTCTTCCAGCCGCCAAAAAGCGGGTCGTCGATGGTGATCAGCTTGATCTCAGGCAGCTTGGCCAAGTCCTCCGCCGGCACCAACTCGGGCTTCGAAGGGCGATAATGGTTTTTGGCGATGAGCGTCTGGCCTTCCTTGGAATAGAGATAGCTCAGATAAGCTTCGGCAACTTTCCGCGTGCCTTTGGCGTCGACATTAGCGTCGACCACGGCGACCGGCGGCTCGGCCAGGATCGAGGTCGGCGGGTAGACGATATCGAAATTGTCGGCGCCGAACTCGTCGAGCGCCAGATAGGCCTCGTTTTCCCAGGCGAGCAGCACGTCGCCCAGCCCTTTTTGCGCGAAGGTCACGGTTGCGCCGCGCGCACCGGTGTCGAGAACCGGGACATGCGCATAGAGATTGCCGACGAATTCCTTGGTCTTGGCCTCGTCGCCGCCATCCTTGGCGCTGGCATAGGCCCAGGCGGCGAGATAGTTCCAGCGCGCACCACCGGAGGTCTTGGGATTCGGCGTGATCACCTGGACGTCGTCCTTGACCAGATCGCCCCAGTCATGGATGCCCTTGGGGTTTCCCTTGCGGACGAGAAAGATGATGGTCGAGGTGTAGGGCGCCGAATTGTTTTCGAATTTCGTCCGCCAGTCGGGATTGATCCTCTTCGCTTTCGAGACAATGGCGTTGATATCGCCTTCGAGCGCCAGCGTCACCACGTCGGCGTCGAGGCCGTCGATCACGGCGCGAGCCTGCGCGCCCGACCCGCCATGCGACTGCTGGACGGTGACCGTCTCGCCTGTCTCGGCCTTCCAGTGGGCGGTGAAGGCCTCGTCGAATTGTTTGTAGAGCTCACGCGTCGGATCATAGGACACGTTGAGAATGGTGGTGTCGGCAAACGCGAAACCGAGCGTGCCGAACTGGACAGACGTGGCGACCAGTGCGCCGAGCAGTTTCCTGAAATGAGGTTTGGTCATTTCCGCCTCCGTTGAACTCGCGCCAATCTACCGAATTGATAGAATTTAGATGCATTCAATGTTGCCTTTTTTGGCCTATTGAAGCAATTTTTCGCCTAGTTTCGGCGATGCGAGAAACTATTTTCCCCGCATGGACCATGATCGCGCTCCCGACGCGATTATCTAGAGACGGCTAGCTTTTCGGCAATGGCTGCGTCGCGCCCGAAGGTTTCGGCCGGCTATTCGGCGGTAACGGGAAAGTTGAAGCGCTCTTTTGGAAACGGCTCGTTCTCCAGCGTGAAGTGCCACCATTCG
Organism: Mesorhizobium sp. M0145; assembly: GCF_040322355.1. Taxonomy (NCBI): domain Bacteria; kingdom Pseudomonadati; phylum Pseudomonadota; class Alphaproteobacteria; order Hyphomicrobiales; family Phyllobacteriaceae; genus Mesorhizobium; species Mesorhizobium sp. M0145. The sequence continues at coordinate 65,308 of NZ_JAMYTK010000020.1, read as the reverse complement.
CGGGCGTAATTCTTGAAGCCGCCGGCACGCATCGCCTCGACAAGTCTTTTGCGGTTAGCCGCCGCTTCACTGGCTATGGATCGGTGAGCCGTTTCGCTCGCTGGATCGAAACAGTCGAAACCCGTGCCGAAATCGAGCGTGTCGGCATCGGTCGCGCCGCAGGACGGTTTCGGAGCGCTCTTGCGGTCGGCTCGCGCGATCGCGACATCGACCGTCGATCCGCGCGAATGGGTGGACAGTTCGCCGATATAGCCCTTGGCGATGAGATCCTTGCGCTTGACCTTTGGGTACCACTGCGGGTCCGGTGGTCCACTCGTTTTTGTCCAGTCACCCATGTCGGAGACAGCCCGCGCAGGGCGATAGCAGTCGAACACGACCAGCGTCAGCCCTTCGGCGGCAATCGCTTTCTGCACTGCCGAAAGCGCTTGCGCCGCTTGCCTGGTGAGGACGCATACCGGCGCATCGTAGCCGCTTACCTTGCGATGCAGGAAATTTTCGAGGCCGGCATAGCGGATATCCTGCCGGATATTGGGATCGATGTCGGCTAGCCGAACAAAGCTGGCGGGCAGCGCGTCAGCAGACGCCGAGAAAGTACCGGCGGCCGAAAGCAAGACGTAAAACACAATCCCCTGAATCACCTGCCGGAAATTATTCAAGGGAAACTTTCACTCGACGAAAACCTTCACACTGGCCGCGCGTCCCGCCGCGTCGATCACGGTTAGGGTCGAATAGCCGGCGCCGTCCGGCTGCCAGGTCGCGGTGCGCCGCCGGTCGATGCCGACCAGCGGCTTGCCGTTGGCCAGCCAGCGGAATGGTGCGCGGCCGCCTTGCAGCTTGAGCACCAGCGGCGAGGGGTCGGCCGAGGAAGTGCCGAGATCGACGCGAGCGCCGTCGGGCGGAAAGATGATGGTTGGCGCAGGTTCGGTCGGCATCGCCTGTACCAGCCCATCGGCGCCGGCGCCGAAGCGCGTCAGCGTCACCGGCAGCTCCTCGCGCTTCGGACGCCGGACGCCGGACGGCTGGCTCGGCAGCGGTACGGCGGCCAGGCTGGAACGGACAAAACCTTCGAACAGGATGGGCGCAGCCGAGACATAGCCGGACAGGCCGGGCACAGCGCCGGCGTCGGGGCGGCCGACCCAGACGCCGAGCACGTAGCGGCCGTCGAAGCCGACCGACCAGGCGTCGCGATAGCCGTAGGAGGTGCCGGTCTTGTAGGCGATGCCGCGTTGGGCGGCACCCTGGGGAGGCTTGACGCCTGACAGGATGTCGGTGATCTGCCAGGTCGCCTGCCCGTCGAGGATGGTGGTGGTCGAGCGTTCGGCATTCGCCGGCTCGGTGCCGTCATGCAGCGTGTGTGCCTTGCCGCCATTGGCAAGGCCGGCATAGAGTTGGACCAGGTCGCGCAGGGTCACCCCGACGCCGCCGAGGCCGATCGCCAGGCCGGGCGCTTCGTTGACGGGCAGGATAGGGGTCACATCGGCCTGGCGAAAGCGTGCCATCAGCCGGGCCGGGCCGACCGCGTCGAGCACGCGGATCGCCGGCACGTTGAGCGACAATTGCAGCGCCTGCCTGATGCTGACATCGCCCTGATAGCCCATGTCGAAGTTCTTCGGCCGATACCCGGAGAAATCGGCTGGGCTGTCCTCGATCAGCATCTCCTGCGCCACCAGGCCCTGTTCGAAGGCGAGGCCGTAGATGAACGGCTTCAGCGTCGAGCCAGGCGAGCGAACGACCTTGGTCATGTCGATCCAGCCCGAACGGCTGGCATCGAAGAAATCGGCAGAGCCGACCTCACCAAGAATATCGCCGGTACGGGCATCGGCCAGTACCATGGCCACCGAGAGGCGAGGGCCGAGCCTGGCGGCCGCATCCTTGGCCACCTGCTCCAGCCCTTCCTGGACACTCTTGCGGATCGTCAGTTGCAGCTTCTGGCCGGGAATGGCCTTGGACAGCATCGTATAGGCCGCATGGGCAGCGAGCGCCGGCAAGGTCCGCCGGAGCCCCGACACATCGTCGAGCGCGGCACGCGCGGCCTCACGTTCGCCGAGCAGGCCCGCCGAGACCATGCGGGTCAGCACGCGGTCGCGGGCGGCATGGGCGACGTCGAGGTTGCGGTCAGGGCGCCGCTTTTCCGGCAATTGCGGCAAAGCGACGAGCAGGGCCGCCTCCGAGACCGTCAGCCGTTTCGGCTCCTTGCCGAAATAGGCAAGCGAAGCCGCGCGCACACCTTCGAGATTGCCGCCATAGGGCGCCAGCGTCAGATAGCGTTCGAGGATCTCGCGCTTGGAAAGCCGCCGTTCGATCTGGAGGGCGCGCAGCATCTGCTTGATCTTCGAGCCGAGGCTGCGGCTGTCGCGCGGTTCGATCAACCGGGCGAGTTGCATCGGCAGCGTCGAGCCACCGGACACGATATGGCCGCTGGTCGCGAACTGGCCGGCGGCACGCGCCAGTGCCAGCACGTCGACGCCTTGATGATCCCAGAAACGCTTGTCCTCATAGGTGACCAGCATGTCGACGAACTGCTTGTCGACCTGGTCCAGGCTGGTAGCGAGCCGCCAGTAGCCATCCGGCGTAGCGAAGGCGCGCAGCAGCTGGCCGTCTCGGTCCTGCACCTCGGTCGAGACCGTCAAAGCAGCCGGCAGCGGCGGCGGAAATGCGCGGTCGAGCTGCCAGAGGGCGGCGGCGGTGATTGCAGCGAGACCGGCCAAGGAAATGCCCGTGATGGCCGCTCGGCGCAGGAATTTTCTGGAGAGCACGGCGCTGCCCTTCTTCCTTCTCCCCTTGTGGGAGAAGGTGGATTGGCGCGCAGCGCCAAGACGGTTGAGGGGTGCTGGCGAGAGCGCTATTGGTGCCAAGCTGGAACACCCCTCATCCGACCTCGCTTCGCGAGGCCACCTTCTCCCACAAGGGGAGAAGGGAGAGCCGGCCGCGACCTCGGCTCCCTTTCTGCATCGCTGAAGATTGGCAAAATCCTTTGCGAAGGCGCCATCGCCATATTCCTATCCGCCATTTTTTGCCTTACGGCGCCTTGACCTCCATCATGCCGGTGGCGGTGCGGGCCGAATATTGCGGCCGGTACATGTCCTCGATCGTTGCCGCCGGGTGGGCGTAGGTGCCCGGCGTCACCGCGCGCACGACGTAGGCGAGTGTGATGTTGCGGTCGCCGTCGCCGTCGTTGGGATTGAACGCCGCGACGAAACGGTCGTCGCGGAATTCGAGATGGGCGGCATCGGTCTGCGCCAGCCAGGAGAAGTTCGTCAATTGGGCGCTGGAGACCAGGCCCGGATTGTCGATCTCGAAGCCGGCCGGCAACAGGTCGCTGATCAGCAGTCGCGAAGGCCAGGTGTTCTGCTCGTAAACCTTGAGCACGACGACATAGCGTTCGTTCTGCTTGACCTCCGTCACGTTGGCCTCTGTGCCGTCTAGCTTGTAGTAGGTACGGCTGATGGTAAAGCCGTTGCCGCCGGCCGGCAGAGGCTGGATCGGCGAAGCCACGGTGGTGACGACCGCCTGCAGCGGATTTCTGCCGGTGTTGACGATGGTCAGCGGACTGTCGGCCAGGTCGCCACCGGCGATCTGGTCCGAATAGCCGCCGGCATGCGGTGCGCCGTTGACGGTCAGCGCGATCGAATCATTGCCGGCCTTCAGCGCGCGGGCCGCCAGCAGCATCCAGGACTCGTCCTGTGTGCTGGTCCACCTGGCGTCGGCGCGTTCCCTGGTCACTAGTTGGATCAGCGCCGGCACGATGGTCGGCACCGGCTTGCTTTCCGCGGCAAGCGCCAGGATCGCCGCGCCGTCGCGCAGTGGCGAGCCATAGTCGGACCGGTAATAGTCATATTCGGGCGTCGACTTGGCCAGTTGCAGCGCGGCCTGGAAGGTTGCCTCCGAGCGCTGGGTGTCACCGTAGAGCGCGAGAGACGCCGCCAATTGGGCGACGGCCATCGGGCTGGTAAAGGCTTCGAGCTGGGTGTCGGCATAATAACGCAGATCGCCGACCGAGGCCTTTTTGTTGCGGGCAAGCACATAGAGCGCATAGGCGATCTCGCTGCCGCGATCCTGGACGTCCTGATCGTAGCCGATCGCGTTCTGCAGATTGCTCAGCGCCTGGTTCATCGCCAGGGCCGGTACGTCGTACTTCTGCTCGCGCGCCCGGGTGAGGAAATCGGTGACATAGGCGTCGAGCCACAGATCGCCGGAACCCGGACCCCACAGGCCGAAGCTGCCGGCCGAGGCCTGATAGCTCAGCACCTTGTAGATAGCGTCCTGGACGCGGCCATGCAGATCGGGGTCGCTGGCCATGCCGATGCCGGAAGCCATCTCGTTGACGTAGAGAAGCGGCATGGCGCGGCTGGTGGTCTGTTCGGCGCAACCATAGGGATAGCGGTCGAGCGTCATCAGCAGCGACGGTACATCGAAGGCAGCCGCCTGCGAAACGCCGACGCTGACCGAAGCGCCATCGAGCAGGCTTGCCGCCAGCAGTTCCTTGTCGACGCGCAGCGCGCCGCCATTGCCCTTGAGGTCGACGACCATGCGGGTGGTCACCGGTAGTTGCGCCGGGCGCACCGGCACATAGAGCGTCTGCTCGACGGCGGTGCCGTCGGCATGCGCAAGCTTGATGGTGATCGAGGCGTTGCCTGCGGTCTGCGCAATCAACGGCACGGTCAGCGTCTGCCGCTTGCCTTTGGCCAGCGTCAGCTTTTCAGGCAAGGCGGCACTGCGGGTAGACAGGTCGCCCGTCGTGTCGATGGTCAGCTTGTAGTCGCCAGCGGGGCCGTCGGTGTCGGCGACGTCGAGCCGCATGACGGCGGAATCGCCGGGCGCCAGGAATCGCGGCAGGCCGGCGGTGATCACCACCGGATCGCGAACGATGACGTCGGACTGGGCATGGCCGACTGCTTCCTTTGTCCAGGCGACGGCCATGACGCGCACGGTGCCGTTGAACTGCGGTATGTCGAAGTCGATCCGCGCCTTGCCGTCGGAGTCGAGCTGGACCGGGCCGGAGAAGAAGGCGACCAGCTTTTCGGTCGGCGGACTGCCTTGCGATTGCATGTTGGCGCCGTCGCCGCCGGTGCGCAGCTTACCGGTTGTGCCCAGCGAGCCGTCGATCAGCCGGCCATAGATGTCGCGAACCTCGAGACCGAGCATGCGCTGCCCGAAGAACCAGTTCTCCGGATCCGGCACCTTGTAGTTGGTCAGGTTGAGGATGCCGACGTCGACGGCCGCGACCATGACATAGGCGTTGGTGCCGGGCTGAACGCCGGCTACGGCGACCGGGATCGACAGCTGCTGGCGCGGCATGGTCTTGTCCGGCGGCGCCAAGCTGACGGCAAGCTTCCGCGAGCCGGGATCGAGCTTCAGCCATTTGACGCCGATGGCGCGCGCCGGCATACGTGTCTCTTGCGCATCGCCCGGCCTGAACAGCGTTGCCGTGACGTAGGCGCCGGCACCCCAGTCGTCGCCGACCGGGATGTCGACGGTGCTGCCGCCGGCCGGCACGCTGGCGGTGACGGTCTTCAGGAGCTTGTCGGCGCCGATGGTGACGAGCAGCTCGCCGGCAAAGTGCGGCGACACTTTGAGCTTGGCCACTTCACCCGCCGCATAGGTATCCTTGTCGAGGGCGATCTCGAGGCCGTCGGGCGTTTCGGTGGTGGTGGAACTGACATACCAGCCGGCGTCGAACTCGTAGCTGGTGGCCGGGCCTTCCGGATCCGCTGTCTCGATCTCGAGCCGGTAGCGGCCCCAGTCGACCGGGAGCGACACCGTCGCCTCGCCATCGGCGCTCAGGTCGACCTGGCCGTTGGCCACCGCCTTGGTGAAGGTGACCGGCTCATAGTTCCAGGAGTTGCTCGAGCGGTACCACTGGTAGCTACGCTCGACCTTGACCAGCGACCACTGCGCGCCCTTCAGCGCCTCACGCTTGCCGTCTGGGTCGACAGCGATCAGGCTGAACTTGGCCGTGCCGTCTTGCGGCACCTCGTCGTCGTCGAAATCCGGGCGGATGCCGATCATGTGGCCCTGCGGGCGGATGCCGATATTCAGCGAGCGCTCGACGGCACGGCCGCCGGTTTCACGCATCCTGACAGTGACCTTTGCATCGACCAGCTTGGTGGTGGATGGCAATTGATCGACCGAGACCGGGAAGGTCGCCTTGCCGTCCTCGCCGACCACCGGCAGGCCGGTGAAGGGCGTCACCGTCGGTTCCGCCGACTGTTCGTCGGCCAGACCGAAGGAATAGCCTTTGAAGCGGTCCCAGTCGCGGGCGGTCGACAGCGTCAATTCGCCTTCGAGCGCGAGGCCCGCGGCCGGCGCGCCGTAGAGAAAGCGGCCGTCGACGGTAATGTTGGCGGTCTCGCCCTGCGCGATCTCCTGCTTGTCGGAGGACAGGTCGAACTCGATGCGGTCCGGTACGAAGTCCTCGACCAGGAACATCTGGCTGGCGACCGCCGCCTGCTTGGGATCGGTATGGATCGCCACCGTCCAGGTGCCGCGCATGGCGTTGGGTTCCAGCGGCAGGTCGACCGCGTGACCGCCGGCCGATGCGCCGTCGCTGACGATGCGGCGGTCCTCGACGCCGTCGGGCCGCGAGAAGATGAAGGTCAGCGGCAGGTTCTCGACCGCCTTGGCGGCACTGTCGCGGGCAAGAGCCGCGACATGGACATCTTCGCCGGCGCGGTAGATGCCGCGCTCGGTCCAGGCATAGACGTCGAGCGCGCCAGGTGCCGGCCGTCCGGCGACGCCACGGTCGGACAGGTCGAAGCCGGCGCGGCCCATATCGAGGAAGACGAAATCGTCGTCGCCCTGTTTGGCCATCAGCACGGCCGGGGCCATGCCGCTGTCGCCGCGCGTCAGGCCGGGATTGAACACCGCCCGCCCTTCCGCGTCGGTGGTCGCGGTGCCGAGGATTTCATTGTTCCTGGCCAGCAGCGTCAGCTCGGCGCCGGCGATCGGCTTGGCGGTTGCGAGCGAACGGGCAAAGACGTTCAGCCCATCCTGTCCGGTATAGGTCGACAGGCCGATATCGGAGACGACGAACCATTGCGTGGCGTGCGAATCATAGTCGTCGCTGCGATCGTTGACGGCTTGTGCGGTCAGCACATAGACGCCGGGCTTGCGCTTCGGCAAAGCCTCGTCGATTGGGAAGGAGGTAGTGACTTCCTTGTTGAGGTCGTTGGCGATGTCGAGCTGGCCTTGCCAGACCGGCTCGCCCATCTGTTCGGAGATGTTCGAAATGTCGTAGCCGTCAAGCTGGCGCAGGAACTGATATCCCGACAGAAGCTGGGCCAGCGAGCGGTCGCCGATGCGGAAGAGCTTCATTTCGGCGGCATTCATGTTGACGGTGACGACCGGTATGCCGCGGCGTGCGCCTGCGGGCAGCACGAAGCTGTCGCCGGTGAAGCGGGCCGAAGGCGCGCGGTCCTGCACGTAGATCGACAGAACCACCGGTGCCGCGGTGACTTCGCCAATGGCGGCCGGCAAGCCGGCGCGGAAGGTCACGTCATAATGTTGGCCGTGCTCGAGTCCTTCGACGCAGATCTGCTTGTCCTTGGCTTCGACGCCCTTGGGAGCGGCGTTGTCGACAGTAACGAACTGCGAGTAGTCGACGCCGGTCTTGACCAGTTCCTCGGAGAACTGCGCGCAGATGCGTGGCGCGCTGGTGTCGGCATCGACGGTATGATCGATGACGCGGAAGCCCTTGCGGGCCTTGAGATCCTGATAGGCGGCCCTGACTGCCGGCGAATTGACGAGAGCGAGGCTCGCCTCGTAGGCCTGCAGGGCCGGCCTGTAGAGATCGCGGCGATCAAGGCCGTCCCCGAGCAGCGCCAGCACGTCGGCGCGCGTCTTGGTGGTGCGCAGCAATTTGTAGGCGTTGAAGGCGGCGGAAGTGGCGTTCGCCGGTAGGGTCGACGGCTCCGAGCTGTTGGCGGTCGGATGGACGGCAAGCGTTTCGCGCGCCAGCTCGAGCCAGAGCTGGCCATCATAAGGCAACACCGAAACCGCCGCTTCGTATTTGTGCATGGCCGAGCGATGATCGCCCGTCAACGCCGACTGTTCGGCGCCGGCTCTCAGCGCCGTCAGCCCTTCTGTCGGCTTGGTGTAGGTCGGGCCAGTGAGCTTGTTGCGGTATTGCTGGGCCTGGTCGGCCATCCAGTTGGGGAAGAAGGCGAGTTCGGGTGGCGCGCCGATGTCGGGATCGCCATCGATGTTGACGATCTTGCCGGCGACGGCGCCGCCGAAGGGTTTCAACGAATTGTAATCGGATTTAAGGAAGCACCATTTGGCCTTGAGGTTGTAGGTGAAGGCGCGGCAGGCCGGGTCGCCGAGGCAGGTGGTCTTGCACTGGTCGAGGCTGACATTCTGGTCGGATCTGAGATCGAAACCGAAATAGTCGGAATTGTCCGATGTCACCACCCGCCGGGCTTCGGCCGCTTGCGCGACACCGCTCCAGGCAAAAAAGAGAAGGAAAAGAATCGATAGACCACGAGCCGCGCGCATTGCCATAAACCCCTCCAGACAAGTGCTTACGTCCAGAAATCTTCAAGCTTCAGTCGCGCTTGTCAACATCGGGACGCGGCAGGATCCGCCTGCCAACGGTTTGCTTTCCGGCCGGTGACCGGTAGTAGCTCCATAGGACAGGGGATCACGCTTTCTTGCGGCGACGCAGAAGGTGTGAGTTCCAAGCCCTGTCTATTTCAGCAATTGGATTGTGGCCCCTTTACGAGTGCTTCAGAACTTCATTCCAATTTTAGGTTTGCGAGCTAGGCTAGGAGCGTAATGCCGGCGTATGAAAGGCAGATGTCGGGAGGAACCGCGCCACGGCGCGCGCTTTCGCGCGCCCTGCTTTTCGCATTGTTGTGCTCTACGGCACTTGTTGCCGAAACCGGAAGTGCGGCAGCCTTCGAGATTTTCGGCATCAAGCTGTGGGGATCCAAAGACGAAGATGCCGATATCGTCGACCCGCTGCGCTATGCGGTGACGATCGAGGCGCCGGACGCCGACAAGGATCTCGCCGAGAAGCTCGAAAACGCCTCGGCGCTGAAGGCCGACGAGGAACACCCGGTATCCGGTTCTCTCGGCCTGCTGGCCAAGGCGCGCAGTGACCGTGAGCAACTTGTTGCCGCACTCTACACTGACGCCCGCTACGAGGGTGTCGTCACCATCACTATTCAGGGCAAGCCGCTCGACGATCTGCCGCCCGATGCCGAGTTTTCGGGTCCGCAGCCGATACCGGTGGTGATACGCATAGCAGCCGGGCCGAAATTCACGCTTGGCAACATCAGACTGGAAGGCGATGCGGCGGGGCTGGCAAGTGCCGATTTCGGCCTGATCGCCGGCGGTGACGCCAGTTCGGGCGCCGTGCTCAAGGCCGAGGCGGCGATCGTGCGGGCACTCAAGCAAGAAGGCAGGCCGCTGGCCAAGGTGACGGGCCGCGAGATCGTCGCCGAGCACGCCGGTTCGACGCTCGACGTGACGCTTGCCGTCGCGGCCGGCCCGGTCGCCGGCTATGGCGACACCACTGTCGAGGGCACGGAAAACGTCGACCGCGACTTCACTGAATATATGACCGGCCTTAAGCGCGGGCGCCAATATTCGCCCGATGAGATCGACGATGCGCGCGACCGGCTGCTCGGGCTCGAGGTCTTCAACAGCGTGACGGTGAAGGAAGCCGACGCCCTCGACGCCGAGGGCAACATCCCGATCGGTGTCCAGGTAAGCGAACGCAAGCCGCGCTATTTCGGCATTGGCGGCAGCTTCTCAAACACCGAAGGGCTGGGCCTCGAAGGCTATTGGGGGCATCGCAATCTGTTTGGCCGCGCCGAAAAGCTGCGCATCGACGGCAAGATCAGCGGCATCGGCAGCAACGACTTGACCCAGCTCAATTACAATGCCGGCGTCATGTTCGAAAAGCCGGGCGTGATCGGGCCGGCGTCGAAATTCATTGCCAGCGTCAATACCGTGCTGGAGCACCCCGACGCCTACGACCATTTCTCGGTCAAGGGCAGCACCGGCCTATCCTACGAACTCGACAAGAAGCAGACGGTTTCCGCGCAAGTCGCGCTGGATTATTCGAGGATCCACGACGCTTTCGGCAAGCACACCTATCTGATCGCCAGCATTCCACTGCAATATGTCTACGACAATCGCGACAGCAAGCTCAATCCGACCCGGGGCTTCAGGGTGCTGGCCTATGGCGAGCCGAGCTACGACATTTTGAGCGGGGCTGCGTTTGTCAAGCTGAAGGGCGAGGGGTCGGCCTACCAGTCACTCGATTCGGCCTCGAAATTCGTTTTCGCCGAACGTGTCGCCATCGGCTCTATCATCGGCGCCAGTCTTCAAGATGTTCCGGCAGATCGACGCTTCTACTCAGGCGGCGGCGGTTCGGTGCGCGGCTATGCCTATCAAGGCATCGGCCCGAAGGACAGCAATGGAGAGCCGATCGGCGGGCTTTCGTTCTTCGAGACCTCGGTCGAGATGCGCATCGCCGTCACCGACAAGATCGGCGTCGTGCCGTTCGTCGATGCCGGCACGGTGTCGACCAGGCAGGTCCCCGATTTTTCGGACATGAAGGTCGGCGCGGGTGTAGGCTTGCGCTATCTGACGGCGTTCGGGCCGCTGCGCGTCGACGCGGCGGTGCCGCTCAACCGCGGCCCCGACGATCCTCATTTCGGCATTTATGCCGGCATCGGCCAGGCATTCTGATGGCAATATTCAGGCGCATCCTCCGTATCCTTTTCTACACGCTGCTCATCGTCGTGGCAGCGGCGGTGGGGGCGCTCGTCGTGCTGACCAAAACCGAGCGCGGCCGCGAAAACCTTGCCGGCATCATCTCGACCATGGCCTCGACCGGTGATCGCAAGGTCACTGTCGTCGGCATCGACGGTATCTGGTCGGGCGCGCTGAGGCTCGATCATGTCGTTCTGGAGGATCGCGAAGGCGCCTGGATGGTGGCGCGCAACGTGGCCGTCGACTGGTCGCCGCTGGCACTCCTGTCGAAGAGCTTCAGCGCCGATCGCATTGGGGCCGAGCGTATCGAGTTGGCAAGGCTGCCGGTGGCCAATACACAGTCGAGCCAAAGCGGAGCGACGACGCTGCCGGTTTCCATCGACGTCAGGCAACTCGACCTTCCCGAAATCGCGCTCGGGCAGGCTCTGGCCGGCAGCGGTGTCGCCGAACTTGCAGCCAAGGGAGCGCTCAAGGCGGACGCCTCACCATTGGCGATCGAGACCAACCTCAACATCGTTCGCCACGACGGCAAGCAAGGCACGGTCGACGCCAAAGCCCATTTCGCGCCGGCCGACAACAAGCTCGACCTCGACCTTAAGGCATCCGAGCCGGCCGGCGGCATCATCGCCAACCTGCTCAACCTGCCGGGCGCGCCGCCGGTCAACATTGTCGTTTCCGGCACTGGACCGCTCGCCAACTGGAATGGCATCGGGACCTTCGTTGTCGACGGCCGGATCGTCACCCAGCTTACCGGTCGCCATCAGCTCACCGACAAGGGTCATTATGTCGAGGCCAACGGCGATGGCGAATTCGAGCGCTTCCTGCCCGAAACCCTGAAACCGCTGTTTGTCGGCAAGACCAGCTTCGACCTCGCCGGCACGGCGACCGCGGCCGGCGGCGTCGATGTCGAGCGCGCCAATATCGACAGCGGCGCCTTGCACGCGACCGCCGCCGGCATTGTCGATCCGAACGGCGCCAGCGACCTTTCGGTGAAGCTCGCCGCAAAGGGGCCGCCGATCGTGCTCAGCCTCGGCAGCGAGGCGCAACCGATAACCGTGGCAATCAAGGATGCCACGGCCCGCGCTTTCGGCGATGGCAAGGCGCCGATGGTGGATATCGGCGCGTCGCTGGTCTCGGTGGTGGCGGGCGGCACGCGGGTGGACGACCTGATCGGGCAAGTGCATTCCGATGGTTTCGACATCCAGAACCGTAGCGGGCCGGTCACCATCAAGCTGACGGCGGCCGGCCTGAACACCGACGTCGCGACTTTGGCGCCGCTGATAACGGGCAGGGTCAGCGCCGGTCTCGCCGGCTCCGTCAGCAAGGAACAGATTGTCGTCAACGAAGGCACGCTACGCAGCGACGCGCTCAATGCATCCGTAACAGCCACAGTGGCGCTTGCCGATCTGTCGATGACGCTCAAGATGAATGCCGACGCGGCTTCGACGGCTCTGCCGCCGCAAATCAGCTCGGTTCTCGGCGAGCGCGTGCAGTTTTCCGCAACCGCGACACGCGACCCGGACGGTGCGTTCGCCGCCAACGCATTGCAACTCACCTCCGGCACACTTAGCGCCAGCGGCACCGCCAGTGCGCAAGGCACCGATATCCGGGCCGATATCAAGGGTACGCTGGGCGACGTGTCGGTGCTGTCGCCGCTGGTCGGCGCCAAGGTCGGCGGCGCCGTCGGTTTCGGGCTTACCGCAAGCGGCGCGCGCAGCGCACCGGATTTCTCGGTTTCGGCCAACAGCGACAGCCTGACGGCGTCCGGCCATGCGGTGAAGCAGATCAAGCTGAGCGCGAGCGGCAAGGCCGATATCGCCAGTCCCGCCGCCGATGTCTCGCTGACCGGCTCGGTCGACGACCAGCCGCTCGACCTCAAGGCATCGCTGGTCACAACCGACGGCAAGCGCTCCATCAATGGACTTGCCGTCTCGTTAGCCGACAACAAGGTCTCCGGCGACCTCGGGCTCGACGACAACCTGCTGCCGCTCGGCACGTTGACCCTCGATGCCGCCGATATTGCTCCGCTGGCCGCACTCGCAGGCCAGTCGGTCGCCGGCGACGTGCGTGGCACCATCCGCTTTGCGAACGACAACGGAGCGCCGACGGTCGCGATCGATGCGACGAGCGCCGTGATTTCGCGCGGCGAACTGGCGGCGAAGACAATCGCCGTCAACGCGCTGGTCGCCAATTATCTCAAAGCACCGGCAATCGCCGGCAAGATCAAGGCCGACACGATCACCTCCGGAACCACGATGATCAGCGGCATCGATGTCGACCTGAAACGCGATGGCGACTGGACCGGCTTTAGCGGCGCCGCCACGGTCGCCGGCATTCCGGCCAGCGCGGCCGGGCGGGTCAGGGTTGCGAACGGCATCACCAGCATCGAGCTTGCCTCGGGCGAGGCAACCATCCGCGGCATCAAGGCAGCTGTCGCGCAGCCATCAGCGCTGACAATCGCCAATGGCAGGGTGAGCATAGAGAAATTGGCGCTCGGTGTCGGCGGTGGTTCGGTTGCCGTGTCGGGTACGGCTGGCCAGACGCTCGATCTCGCTGCCACCTTGTCGGCGGTGCCGGCAGCGCTTGCCAATGATTTTTCACCGGGTCTCGATGCCGTGGGCGCGCTCAGCGGCACCGCGCAGGTCACCGGATCGTCGGCTGCCCCAGATATTCGCTTCACCGCCCGGCTCAGCGGCGCCGAAACCAGCCAGACCCGGCAGGCTGGGCTCGGGCCGGTGGATCTCGACGCGGCAGGCCGTTTCTCGTCGGCCAGCGGCCTGGCCATCGAGCAGGCGACGCTTGCCGGCGAGAAAATCTCCGGCAAGGCAGCCGGCACCATCAATCCGAACGGTGCCAGCGATTTTTCGCTCGACCTGGCCTCTACCGGTCCGAGCCTGCCGTTGTCGCTCGGCAGCAAGGCGAGCCCGATCAAGCTCGAGCTGCAGGCGATATCGCTAAAGGCGGCCGGGCAGGGCACCCAGCCGAAGCTCGACATCTCCGCGACGCTGCCATCGGCCGCCACCAATCTAGCTAAGATAGAGGGCATCACGCTTGCGCTGCACTCCGATCGCTTCGACGTGAAAGCCCGGACCGGGCCGATCTCCGGCTTGGTGACCGCCGAAAAACTCGGAATCGACAATCCGACCGTCGCGCCGCTGATTGCAGGGAAAATCACTGCCAAGGTCGCCGGTAGCCTGGCCGCCGACGCTGTCATCATCGATAGCGGCACGGTGATCAGCGACGCTTTGAACAGCGGCTTCAACGGGCGGGTCTCGCTGGCCGACGGCGCCATCGATCTAAATCTCAAGGCGGATGCCGCGTCGGCGGCGCTGCCGGCGGCGGTGCATGGCGTGCTCGCCGAGCGAACGCAACTCAGTGCCGCGCTGAAGCGGGATGCCAACGGCAATGTCACCGCCAACGCGATCAGGCTGTCATCAGGCGCGCTGACCGCAGACGGGCAGGCGAGCCTTGCCGATAACAAGCTGAGCGCCGACGTCAAAGGCGCGCTAGGCGACGTCTCGCTGCTATCCAAGGACGCCAAAGGCGCCATCTCTTTCGCGCTGAATGCGCAAGGCGCCAGCACCGCGCCGGATCTGTCGCTGAGTGTCAACAGCGACAGGCTTTCGGTCGCGGCGCGCGAGATCACCGGTCTGAAGCTCACTGCCACCGGCAAGGCTGATGCCGCCAACCCGGCTGCGAATGTGCAACTCACCGGAAATGTCGGCGGCCAACCGCTGCAGGGTAGTGCCGTGCTGGCGACATCGGACGGCAAACGCGCCATCAACGGGCTTTTGCTGTCGCTCGGCAAGAACCGTATTTCCGGCGACCTGGCGCTTGACGATGCCTTCCTGCCGGCCGGCACCGTGGCGCTCGACCTGCCCGATATCGGTCCGCTTGCGGCCCTGGCACTGGAAAAGGCCGATGGCGATGTGCGCGGCACGATCGCCTTCTCCAAGGCGGGTACAGTGCCGCAAGTCGCCGTCAAGGCGACGACGGCCTCGATCTCGCGCGGCGATGTCTCGGCCAAGGCCGTGAGCATCGATGCGCTGATCGCCAACTATCTGGCGGCACCGGTGATCTCGGGCAAAATCCGTGCCGACAGCGTAACTTCCGGCGGCACGGCTATTCGGGGCGTCAACGTCGATCTCAAGCGCGACGGCGAATGGACCGGCTTTTCCGGTGGCGCCACCGTCAAGGATATTCCGCTGAGGGCGGCCGGCCGGGTCAAGGCGGTCAAGGGCACGACGACGGTCGAACTTGCCTCCGGCGAGGCGACCATCCGCGGCGTCAAGGCGGCCATCGCCCAGGCCTCGACCATCAACATCGCCAATGGAGTGACCAGCCTCGACAGGCTGGTGCTCAACCTCGGCGGCGGCACGGCGACGGTCACGGGCAAGGCTGGGCAGGCGTTCGACCTCAACGCGACGCTGGCCCGCGTCCCGATCTCGATAGCCAACAGTTTTTCGCCGGGCCTCGATGCCGCCGGTTCCATCTCGGGCACGGTGAAGGTGACGGGCGCGCCGGCCAATCCGGCCGTTGCCTTCAAGATCGACGCCGCAGGCGTTCAGACGTCGCAGACCCGTGGTGCAGGTTTCGGCGGCATGGGCGTTTCATCCTCAGGTACGTATTCGGGCAACAGACTGACCTTCGACGCCAACATGAGCGATGCCGCCGGCCTCGGCCTCAAGGGCGGCGGCACGATGACGACATCAGGCGCGCCCACCCTTGATCTCAACTTTTCCGGCAAGGTGCCGTTCGCCTTCCTCACCAGGACACTCGCCGCGCAAGGCCTGTCCCTGAGCGGCACGGCCGACGTCGATGTGCAGGTGCGCGGCCCGGCGACGTCGCCGGTGATCTCAGGCACGGTCCGCACGTCAGGCGCCCGCCTGCTCGACGCGCGCTCGGGGCTTGCGATCAACGATATCACTGCCGATGTCGCCGTCGGTGGCGGCGTGGCAAGGATCAATCGCCTGACCGGCACGCTGTCGACGCGCGGCAGCCTTTCGGCCAGCGGCACCGTCGGCATCGATCCGGCTAAGGGTTTTCCGGCCGATCTGTCGATCAAGCTCGTCGACGGCCGCTATACCGACGGCAAGGTGGTCACCGCCAATCTCGGCGGCGACCTGACCGTCAAGGGACCGCTCACCTCCGCGCCGGTGATTTCCGGTACCGTCAACCTGGCCAAGACCGTCATCACCGTACCCGAAAAGCTGCCCGGCTCGCTGGCCGAGCTCAACGTCAAGCACAAGAATGCGCCGGCCGCCGTACGTGCGCAGGACAAGGCGTTGCGCCCGGCCGCTGCAAGCAGCGGTGGCGGCGGCAGCGGCCTCAATCTCGACGTCATGGTCAATGCGCCGAGCCAGATCTTCATCCAGGGCAGGGGTGTCGACGCCGAGCTCGGCGGTTCGCTGCGGCTGACCGGCCCGGCATCGTCACCCCAGGCGGTCGGCACCTTCACCTTGCGGCGCGGGCGGTTGACGATCCTTGCCAAGCGGCTGACCTTCACGGAAGGCACCGTCGGCTTTTCCGGCTCTCTGGTGCCCTACCTCAATCTCACGGCGCAGTCGAAGACGACCAGCGCCACCGTGACCATCGTGGTGTCGGGCGAGGCGACCAACCCGAAATTCACCTTCTCCTCGGTACCCGCGTTGCCGGAGGATGAGGTGCTGGCGCAGCTGATCTTCGGCCGTTCGATGTCGAACCTGTCGCCGCTGCAGATCGCGCAGCTTGCCGAGGCTGCCGGACAACTGGCCGGCGTCGGCGGCTCGACCTCCCTGCTGCAGAACCTGCGCAGCGCGATCGGCGTCGACGACCTCGACGTGATCACCGACGAAGAGGGCGGTACCGCCGTCTCGGCGGGCAAGTATCTCAACGACCGCACCTATGTGACGATCCAGAAGGGCGACAGGCCGGGCTCGGGCAAGGCAACCGTCGATCTCGACGTCGGGCGCGGCGTCAAGCTGCGTGGCGAGGCAACCGACGCCGGCGAAGCCAAAGGCGGTGTTTTCTACGAACGGGAATATTGAAACCGGCCGTTCGCGCGGAACAGTTGGTTGTCCGAAGAACGAACGGCGCAGCGGCGAATGTCCCAGTTTAATTGCCCGTGGGGATTTCGGACGAAATCCCTGGCGCAGTAGCAAATTTGCGCCAAGACTGTCGTTATCGCGCGAACCGCCCTGCTTTCAAAGTTGCACATTCCTTGGCATGTTCCCAATCCCTGCCGTCTTTGACATCATGGCGCGGATGCGGAATGTTAAAAGGCAGAAAGCCAACAATGGGAGTTAGTCATGACGATCTACAAGAGTAACGGCGACCGCGTTCCCGATCACATCCTGGCCATGGCCGAAGATGCCAAGGCAGGCAAGATGGATCGTCGCGAATTTCTGGCTCTCGCCAGCGTCTTCGGCGCGTCGACGGCGATGGCTTATGGCATGCTTGGCCTCGCAGACCCCACGCCGGCCAAGGCGGAAGAGGTGAAGGGCAAGAAAGGCGGCATACTGAAGGTCGCGCAATGGATCAAGGATCCGAAGGATCCGCGCAAGTCCGACTGGTCGGAAATCGCCAATGCCGAGCGCCAGGCGCTCGAGCCGCTGGTCAAATACACCACCGAATACACGTTCCGCCCCTATCTGCTGGAGAGCTGGGACGTGAATGACGACGCCACCGAATACACGCTGCATGTGCGCAAAGGCGTCACCTGGAACAACGGCGATCCGTTCACCGCAGACGACGTCATCTTCAACCTCAAGCGTTGGGCCGACAAGAAGGCCGAAGGCAATTCCATGCCGGGTCGCCTCGGTTCGCTGGTCAAGGACGACAAGCTGGATGAGAGCGCGGTGACCAAGGTCGATGACCACACGATCAAGCTGACGCTCAGCAAGCCGGATATCGCCCTCATTCCCAACGTGTGCGATTATCCCGGCCTCATCGTCCACAAGACGTTCGACGAAAAAGGCGGCGACTTCAAGTCCTGCCCGATCGGCACTGGGCCGTTCGAGCTGGTCTCCTACGATGTCGGCCAGAAAGTGGTCTACAAGCGCCGCGAAGACAACAAATGGTGGGATGGTGACGTCTTCCTCGACGGCATCGAGTTCATCGACTACGGCACCGATCCGGCGGCGATGGTCAGCGCTTTCGAAGCAGGCGAAGTGCACACCAATTTCGAAACCTCGGCCGACTATGTGTCGATCCTCGACGGCATGGACTTGGCGAAGTCCGAGGTCGTCACCGCCTCGACGATCGTCTGCCGCACCAATGTGGCCAACAAGCCTTACGGCGACCAGAAGGTTCGCAACGCCCTGCAGCTCGCGGTCGACAACGCTGTCGTCCTCCAGCTCGGCTACGGCAATGCCGGCACGGTTGCCGAGAACCACCATGTCGCCCCGATCCATCCGGAATACTACGAATTGCCGAAGGTTGCTCGCGACCCGGCGAAGGCAAAGGCGCTGATGGCGGAAGCCGGCCAGGCCGATTTCGAGCACGAGCTGATCACGGTCGACGAGGACTGGCACAAGAACACAGGCGATGCGATCGCCGCGCAGATGCGCGACGCCGGCATCAAGGTCAAACGTACGGTGCTGCCGGGTTCGACCTTCTGGAACGACTGGACGAAGTATCCGCTGTCGATGACCAACTGGAACATGCGGCCGCTCGGCGTCCAGGTTCTGGCGATCGGCTATCGCACAGGTGAGGCCTGGAACGAGACGGCCTGGTCGAATCCGGAGTGGGATGCCAAGCTCAACGCTGCGCTGGCAGTTGCCGATGCCGCCAAGCGCAAGGAAATGATGAAGGATATCGAGCAGATCCTGCAGGATTCCGGCATTATCATCCAGCCTTATTGGCGCAAGCTCTACAGCCATTCGGTCAAGGCGGTGCAGAACTACAAGATGCACCCGACCTTCGAGCGCGACTACGGCAAGGTCTGGCTCGACCAGGCCTGACCGGACGATCCGGAAAGGGGCGTCTCGCCCCTTTCCCTCGCTCTTTGCATGGTCCTTGGACCGGAAGTCGGCGCAGCAAAAAGTTGCGGACTCTTCGGCCTGGGTCTGCAATAAAAAGGGTATTGCATCTGGGACTGGTCTGAAGGCTTGTTCTGCCGCTGGCGGCAGCGCACGGCTTGCAAACCGGTTCCACCCCCCAACCCGACCGGCAGGGGACCGCCATGCTTTCTTTCGTTATCAGGCGTCTCGGCACCATGGCATTGACGATGCTGTGCCTGACGATGATCGTCTTCTTCCTGGTCAATCTCGGGCCTAATCTGAAGAAGCTCGCGATCAGCCAGACCGAAATGCACACATCCGCCGAGCAGCTTGAGGCTTGGCTGGTCAACCATGGCTATCGGCAGAATTTCTTTATCCGCTACGGCCAATGGCTGGGCATCATGCCCAAGCAGCCGGTGACCGACCCGGCGACCGGCAAGCCCGCACAGCGTTTCTCCTTCTGCAACGATCCTGTCGTGCCGACATTCTCCGGCATCCTGCAAGGCGATTTCGGTTGCTCGACCAAGTTCAAGACGACGGTTGCCTCGAAACTCTTTCCGGCGCTCAGCGCCACCGGCATCCTGATGCTCTGCGTGCTGGCCGTAATGGTGCCGATCTCGCTTTTGATCGGTATTCTCGCCGGCATGCGCGAGGGTTCACGCACCGACCGCACATTGTCGGTGGCTTCGATCGCCTCGACGGCGACGCCCGAATATGTTTCGGGCGTTATCTTCACCGTGATCTTTGCCTCCTGGCTCGGCGTGCTGAACGGTTCGGCGGCCTCGGCCAGCCAGGGCATCACCTTCTATAATTTCACCTTACCGGTGATGACGCTGGCGATATACGGCATCGGCTACATCGCTCGCATGACCCGCGCCTCGATGGTGGAGGTGATGACACAGCAATATATCCGAACCGCCCGGCTGAAGGGCCTCTCCTTCGGCAGCGTGGTGATAAAGCACGCTCTGCGCAACGCGCTGATCGCGCCATTCACGGTCATCATGCTGCAGTTCCCCTGGCTGCTCACCGGCGTCGTCATCGTCGAGGTGATGTTCCGCTACCAGGGGTTCGGCTACACCCTGGTCGAGGCCGCCGGCAACAACGACATCGATCTTCTGCTCGGCTGCTCGCTGGTCTCGGTGTTTATCGTCCTGATCACACAGCTCATCTCCGATGTCGGCTACGCGTTCCTCAATCCGCGCATCAGAGTTCAATAGGAGACCGGCGGATGCAGGTCGAATATCTCAGCGCCTTCAACGTCGTACTCGGCGTGCTTACCCGCTTCTGGCCGGTCTGGATCGCTCTCGCCCTGGTGATGGGGGCGAGCTTCGGCTACAAGAAGAAGCTAGGCCTTTACGGCCAGCTTTTCGACAGCGGCGTCGGCATCGTCGGCGTCGGCATCTGCCTGTTCTGGCTGTTTACGGCGATCTTCGCGTCGACCATCTCGCCCTTCGATCCGCTTGCCCAAGTGCCGATCATGAAGGACGCGCTGCCGGGCGCAATCGAGCCGGCGTCGAAACTTGTATACTATTTCGGCGGCGACAAGCTCGCCCGCGACGTGTTCTCCCGCATGGTCTATGGCAGCCAGATCGTGCTGATCATCGCGCCGGCGGCGACCGGTTTTGCGCTGATGGTCGGCATTACGCTCGGCCTGCCGGCCGGCTATTATGGCGGCAAGATCGATACGGTGCTGTCCTTCCTCGCCAACCTTGTGCTGGCCTTCCCGGTGATCCTCCTGTTCTACCTGCTGGTGACGCCGGGCATCATGGACACGCCGATCCCCTACGCGATGGCAGGGCTGTTCTTCCTGTTTCCCATCATCTTCTTCAGTGTGCTGTTCTGGACGCGCTACAAGAACCGCCCCGACCGCCTCTATATCCTGCTTGGCCTGACGTTGGTACTTGGCGGCTGGATCTATGCAGGCCTTGTCTTCGATGCCGATCCGTTCAAGATCATCCACATCGATCCCAACCAGCTCAACATCTTCGTGGCGGTGGTGTTCGCCTCCAGCCCCGGCGTGTTCCGCATCGTGCGCGGCCTGGTCATGGATATCAAAACGCGCGACTATGTTGCGGCGGCACAAACGCGCGGTGAATCGCCCTGGTACATCATGCTGTGGGAGATATTGCCCAATGCGCGCGGGCCGCTGATCGTCGACGCCTGCCTGCGCATCGGCTACACCACGATCCTGCTCGGCACGCTCGGCTATTTCGGGCTGGGACTGGCGCCGGAAAGCCCGGACTGGGGCACGGCGATCAAGGATGCCAGCCGGCTGCTGCGCTCCTTCATCCACCCGGCGCTGCCGCCGACGATCGCATTGATGTCGTTCGTGCTCGGCCTCAACCTCCTGGCGGATTCGTTGCGCGAACAGTCTATGAAGGATTGATGCCGGGAAGATCGATGCCGGGTTCGGCCCGACATGCCTGAAGAACAAGGATTGGAGCGACCCATGAATGAGGCAGTTCGAAATCCCGCCAAGCCGACCAATGGGCCGACCAATGGGCCGATCATCGAGATCGAGAACCTGTCGATCTCCTTCTTCACCCGCAAGGGCGAAATCCCGGCGGTCATGGATTTTTCCTGCACGGTCATGCCTGGCGAGGCGATGGGTATTGTCGGCGAATCCGGCTGCGGCAAGTCGACCGTGTCGCTGGGCATCATGCGCGACCTCTCCAACATCGGAAAGATCGTCGGCGGAAAGATCAAATTCCAGGGCAAGGACATGGGAGAACTGTCCGACGAAGAACTGCGAGCTATCCGCGGCAACAAGATCGCGATGATCTACCAGGAGCCGATGGCCAGTCTTAACCCGGCGATGAAGGTCGGCCAGCAGCTGATGGAAGTGCCACTGATCCACGACAAGGTGTCGAAGGACGAAGCTTACAAACGCGCCTTGGAAATGGTGCGCGCGGTGAAGCTGCCGGATCCCGAGCGCATGATGCGTTCCTACCCGCACCAGCTTTCCGGCGGCCAGCAGCAGCGCATCGTCATTGCCATGGCGCTGCTGTCGAAGCCGGCGCTGCTTCTGCTCGACGAGCCGACGACAGCGCTCGACGTGACGGTGGAGGCCGGCATCGTCGACCTGGTCAAGGGGCTGGGCGAGAAGTTCGGCACCTCGATGATCTTCGTGTCGCACAATCTCGGCCTGATCCTGGAGACCTGCGACCGCATCACGGTGATGTATTCGGGCGAAGCGGTGGAGACCGGGAAGATCAAGGACGTCTTCGACCGGATGCGCCATCCCTACACGCAAGGCCTGTTCCGCTCGATCCCGCTGCCGGGCGCCGACAAAAATTCGCGGCCGCTGATCTCCATCCCGGGGCAGTTGCCGCTACCGCACGAGCGGCCGAAGGGCTGCAATTTCGGCCCGCGCTGCCACCATTTCGTCGAGGGCGTCTGCAACGCCGCCGAAATTCCGATGATCGCGGTCGAAGGCCATGACGGGCATTTCTCGCGCTGTGTGCGCTTCAACGAGATCGACTGGGAGGCGCTGCCACCCGGCGCCAAGAAGGTCAACGAGCGGGTGGTGCCCGGTGCGCCGGTGCTCCAGATCGAAGACCTCCGGAAGTACTACAAGGTCGGCGGCAGCGAAGTGTTCGGCTCGAGCGAGGGCCGTGTCGTCAAGGCCAATGAGACGATCTCGTTCATGGCGCGCGAATCCGAGACCGTCGCTATCGTCGGCGAATCCGGCTGCGGAAAATCGACCCTGGCCAAGGTGCTGCTCGGCCTCGAAACGGCAAGCTCCGGCCGCGTCAAGCTCGGCAACAAGGAGATCCAGTCGACCGGGATCGAGAAGCGCAGCGTCGACACGGTGTCATCGATCCAGATGGTGTTCCAAAATCCGTTCGACACGCTCAATCCCAGCCATTCGGTCGGTTCGCAGATCATCCGTACGCTGGAAAAGTTCAATGTCGGCGACTCGGTGGCCGACCGCCGCAAGCGGATGCTGGAATTGCTCGACCTGGTGAAGCTGCCGAGGGCATTCGAGACACGCAAGCCGCGCCAGCTTTCAGGCGGCCAGAAACAGCGCATCGGCGTTGCGCGTGCCTTTGCCGGCGACGCCAAGGTGGTGGTGGCCGACGAGCCGGTCTCGGCACTGGATGTGTCGGTCCAGGCCGCGGTGACCGAGCTCTTGATGGACATCCAGCGCAAGAACAAGACGACGATGCTGTTCATCAGCCACGATCTGTCGGTTGTGCGCTACATCGCCGACCGCGTCGTCGTCATGTATCTCGGCTATATCGTTGAGCAAGGCACGACCGACCAGATATTCGCGCCGCCCTATCACCCCTATACCGAGGCATTGCTGTCGGCGATCCCGATCGCCGACACAAGCGTGGTCAAGAAGCACGTCGTGCTGGAGGGCGACATCCCTTCGGCGATGAACCCGCCGTCCGGCTGTCCGTTCCAGACGCGCTGCGGCTACAAGAAACTGGTGCCGGACAACCTTTGCGAAACCAAGGTGCCGCCAGTCAAAAATCTCGGCGACGGCCATATGAGCTTGTGCTGGCTGTCCGACGACGTGCTGGCGAAAATGGAGCCGGTGATCAAATTCGACAAGGAGCACGCCGCAAATGAGGGCGTGCCGGATGATGCAAACCACGGTGTTGGCCCGGGCTTTGCCGGAGATCCGCCCAAGCGCCCGCATGGCAAGACTGGCAGCGTTGAAGCCGATGCCGAGGGTCAGGCAGTGGAGAATGCCGAAGCGGTCGCCAAAGCCCGCCGTCACGAGGTTCGCGACGAGGTTTCAGAGACCGGCACCTCAAGCTCTGCCGACAGCCAGGTGGCACCAATCATGCCGCCGACTGTCGGCGACGGCCGACAGGCCGAGGACGCCACGCGCAAGCCGCGCAAACCCAAGGGCGGCTGAGAGCCGTTAATAGGCTAGGGCGCGCATTGCCGTAGCTGCGCGGCGTAGTCCTGCGCCATCTGTTCGGTGGCACGCGCATAGCGCTGCACGTCGGCGTCGCCGCGATTGCCGCGCTTATAGGCATTCCAGCCGAGATAGTAGGCGAGATACAGATTGTAGGTGTCGTTGCGGGCGACGCCGAGGGTCTCGGCGGTCTTGGAATGATACCAGCCGACGAAATCGAC
Source organism: Mesorhizobium sp. M0145 (assembly GCF_040322355.1). NCBI lineage: Bacteria > Pseudomonadati > Pseudomonadota > Alphaproteobacteria > Hyphomicrobiales > Phyllobacteriaceae > Mesorhizobium > Mesorhizobium sp. M0145. Next base: position 41,513 of record NZ_JAMYTK010000020.1, on the reverse strand, counting down.
GGCATCGGCAAAGCGAGTGCGGCGCGCCGCCCAGCTGCCGGTCTCGCTCTGATATTGCGCCCAGGTGCCGTCGAGCGCCTGCGAGAAGCCGGTGGCGCTGGAGATATGTTTCCAGGGAATGAAGCCCAGCAGCTTGGTGCGCGGCGGCCTGGCGTTGCTCTTGAAGCCGGATTCCTTGCGCACCGTCGCCATCAGTACTGGGACCGGCACGCCGTATTTCTGCTCGGTGCGTTGTGCCGCCGCCTGCCAATTGTCGAACCAGCTGTCATTCTGGTCGAAAACGGCGCAGACATCGTTGATGTGGTTCGGCGGCGTCGCGCAGGCCGAGAGCGCCAGCGGCGCGGCAATCGCTATAATTTTACTAAAACTCGACCTACGCATTGGAAGAGCATTAGGCCGAAAACATAAAAGGAATCTTGCGGCGTCCGTTAACGCTTCGTCGGGGGCGTAGAGTTGAAGGATCAGGAATGGCGCAAACGCCATCGCGTCGCCACCGATTCGGCGAGTTAGTGAGGCTACGTTAACCCATCAGTCGGTATCATCAGTCGAGAGGTTTACAATCTTTTGTTCACGGTATATTCCGCAAGAGGGCTGGGCGAGGATTCGGTAATGGCACAAAGGCAATTGCGGCTGGCGCAACCGAAATGCCGTTATTGTGGTCGCGACTGGACACCGCCGAGATACGTGTCAGCCAAGGATAGCTTTTGCTCCGAGTGTCGAGAACAACGGGTAGCACTGGTCCGCTCCAAGACATCCGGATTCCGGCTGGTGACAGGCAGAACCGGAGAACAGGCGATAGTCCCAATCAAAAGCTGAACGAAGCCCTTAGGGCGTTCGTCCTTCAAAAAAAAGCTGGAGGGCGCGATACTTTTGCTTCCAGTTGTCAGAAGCAATGCTCTTAGCCAGCGTTCGTTTTGTTTCGCCCTTGAGACCTTCGGAATAAGCGACCCATGCCTCGCCTGTTCTGAAATAGTTCTCCCATCTTACGAAAAGGCGTCTTTTTCCGTCGGTCATTGACCAACTTATCTCGTCATCTGCGACGTCGCACACCCAGTCTTCGACGGTAGGTAGTCGCGAAATAAGGTTGACGGCTTTGGACATGGAGTCACAGCGCCTGTCCGGTGCCGATCGCAAGAGGCTATTGATTGTGGTCCTCCAGGAGAGGGTAACATGCGGCAAGTAGCGCAGGTCATCTGTGATTATGGGATGCCCAGCAGGGCCGTCTAGCAGGATCTGACCGCGACCCTCTCGGAAGAACCAATGGTCACCAGAAACCAAGTTCAGGAACGTGGCACCGAGCGAATAAATGTCCGAAGCCGCTGAGCAGGTCTTGTCGACGAGAACTTCCGGTGCCCAATACACCGGAGTGCCGTAGGGCGTAGCGAAACCGAACTGCAATTCATCGGTTACTAACCCGAAATCCCCTACCTTAACAGCGCCATTCGATTTAAGGAACACATTCTCCGGCTTAACGTCGCGGTGGAGGTAGCCTTGACTATGGATGTAATTCAGTCCGATGGCGGCTTCGCGGACGATGTGCTTAACGTCTTTCAGCACTATTCGATTGCTCTCCGCCACGGCGCGTGCGGATCCTTTGTCGCAGAACTCCGTCACAATCAGGAATTCCGAGCCCTGGTGGGTCACCAGAACATGGTGCACCCTCAAAATGTTTACATGCTCGAGGGCTTTAAGCGTCTGAGCCTCGGCGAGAGCCTTCTGGCAAGCGATTTGCCAAGCTTGCGGGGATGGAAATTTGGCCGCGTAAAAATACTTCCCCGCCACGGGTCCCTGAACCGGATCGGTACACTTGAACACCGCGCCGAATGCACCGTCACCGAGGTGTACACCTTGCTGAAGGCCTGCAAGATAGTTGGTCATTCGTCGCCTTCGTTCAGAATCAGAAAAGCAGCTTCTCGACTTCCCTTGCGGAGGTTCACGCCTCCGAACTTCTCATCAAAATAGTCGTCGTCTTTGACGTACTCGTCCACCTTCCGAGACCGCCCCCTGCTAACGGTCTTTATTTGTTTTTGTACGACTTCGACGTGGGTGGGTATGGCGCTGAGGAATACTCCACGCAGTTCGGCAGCATGGAGAACCACCGTCTTAGCCGCGAACTGGCCTCCAGAACTTGCTTTGACAAGGACAGTGTCTACGTCGGAGGTGAGACGATCCCTAATGCGTGTCGCCATTATCGCGTACGCCTTGTGGCGATCACCGCTCTCAATGTTGAGCGTCTCGTCCTTAATGATCGTTACTGTCCCGTCTGCGTTATATTCGCCTTCGACAAGGATGATGGAACTCGAACTGACGACCGCTGCAACTGATGCCATTTTCCCCATCCCAAATTGTGTTCAAATGCAACTAAAGACAGCGCAACTCAATGCGAGCTGTTCGACTTCGTATTGCCAGATTGTAAAGCGAATCGCTAGTGCGTCGGTATGCGTTAATTTTTCGACGATGCAAAACACACGGTGAAATTCTTCCGCCGAGCACTCTGGTCTGTTGATGGGTGGCAAGGCTTAAGGTTTTATCGGAAAGTTAGGTCCAAAGAACGTCTGTGCGCTGATGGGTGAAGATGTCGAGAAGCCTTCGGACTTTGATGGCATCGGTTATGTGCAGTCCGGCGATGGCAAGAATTGGGAGCGCGAACTAGCGAAGGAGCTTCGGGTGGCTGGAGTGCCATTTGATCCGGGCGACGTTCTTTAGCGGCCAGAGGGCAGGCTGAACCCGATCCCACGAACTAAAGAGGTTGCACGGACAATCAGCTGCGTTCGGCGACGACGGTTTTAGCGACGTATCGGGCGCAAGGGAATCTAGCTGCGTCCGTCAACGCTTCGTCGGCACATTTGCCCGAGAGGTGGCGTATTTATAATACGACTCATTTGGTCGCTATGTCTAAACAGATATTCTCGGAATGCCGCCTTGGCTAAAATCACGCCCGCAGGTGGCGGATTCTTGACAGCTCGATCCTTGTGCCGGCGCTTTGATGCGCGGCATGAGCGAACCAAGACGCAAGCGCGGCGCCGAGCGAACCAGCAACAGGGGACCGACCGCCATCCCGCAACTGCCGTTGCGCCGCGTCACCAATCCCTATCCGCCAATGGCGATGCTCTCGGCCGACCAGATCGAGGCGATCCACCAGGCGTCGATGCATATCTTGGAGAATTTCGGCATCGAGGTGATGAGCCCGCGGGCGCTGTCGCTGTTCGAGAAGGCCGGGGCCAAGGTCGATCATGCCACGATGAACGTCCGCATCGATCGCGGCATGATCGAGGAAGCGCTGAAGACGACGCAGTCCAGCTATACGCTGACGCCGCGCAATCCCGCCCATGCCGTCCACCTCGGCGGCAATACCATCAACTTCACGCTCGTCGCCGGGCCGCCGAATGTGCACGACATGGAGCGCGGCCGCCGTGCCGGCAATTTGCGCGATTATTCCGATCTCGTCCGGCTGGCGCAGCATTTCAACTGCATCCACATGCTAGGCAACCAGGTCTGCGCGCCGGTAGAATTGCCGGCGAATTCCCGTCATCTCGACACCTATTTCGCCAATCTGACACTGACCGACAAAAGCTTTCACGTCTCGGCCATCGGCCGCGGCAGGGCGCTCGACGGCATCGAAATGATGGCAATCGCGCGCGGACTGACGCTTGACGAGATGCGCGACGATCCCGGCGTCACCACGATCATTTCGGTCAATTCGCCGCGCCGCTTCGACGAGATGATGGCCGAGGGGCTGATGACGATGGCCGAGTTCGGCCAGTCGGCGGCGGTAACGCCATTCACGCTGATGGGGGCGATGAGCCCGGTGACGCTTGCCGGCGCGCTCGCCCAGCAGAATGCCGAGGCGCTGTTCGGCGTGGTGCTGACGCAACTCGTCCGCCCCGGCGCGCCGGTGATGTATGGCGCCTTCACCTCCAATGTCGATATGAAATCGGGAGCGCCGGCGTTCGGCACGCCTGAAAACACCAAGGCGAATATCGCGTCCGGACAGTTGGCGCGGCGTTACAACCTGCCTTATCGCACAACGCCGGGCTCGGCTTCCAATGCCGCCGACGCGCAAGGCGCCTATGAGACGCTGATGGCGCTGTGGGGCGCGGTGCTCGGCCATGGCAACCTCGTCTACCATGCCGCCGGCTGGCAAGAGGGCGGACTGACAGCGTCGTTCGAAAAGTTCATCATCGACGTCGAGATGATCCAGCACATGATGGAGTTTTTGCGCCCGATCGAGGTCAACGAGGCCGAGCTTGCTGTCGAGGCTCTGGGTGCGGTTCCGACCGGCGGCCATTTCTTCGGCGAGCCGCACACTCTGGAGCGCTACGCCACAGCCTTCTACCAGCCGATGCTGTCCAACTGGCAAAATTTCGAGGCCTGGCAGGAGGCTGGCGGGCTCGATGCCACGGCGCGGGCGACGAGGCTTTGGAAGAAGGCGCTGGAGGACTATGTCGAGCCGGTGATGGAAGTCTCCAGGCGCGAGGCGCTTGAGACGTACGTGGCCAAGCGCAAGGAAGCGATCGGGCAAAGCGAGCCGTGATGATCGAAGGCTTGCGCTCGTGGGGCTCCTCCCCGAATTCATCGTTCCCATCCAACTCGTTGACGTCAGAGAGAATCCCATGAAATCGCATGCAAAGGTCGTGGTTATCGGCGGTGGCGTTGTCGGGTGCTCCGTGCTGTTCCATCTGGCCCGTCACGGCTGGACCGACATCGTGCTCCTGGAGCGCAATGAATTGACCTCCGGCTCGACCTGGCACGCCGCCGGCGGCATGCACACCATCAATGGCGATCCCAATGTCGCCAAGCTGCAGAAATACACAATCTCGCTCTACAAGGAGATCGAGGAACTGTCCGGCCAGGCGACCGGCGTGCATTTGACTGGCGGCGTCTTGCTGGCAGCGACGGAGGCGCGGCTCGACTGGCTGCGCGGCGTCGTCGCCAAGGGCCGCTATCTCGGCATCGAGCTCGAGGAGATATCGCCTGACGAGGCGGCCGAGCTGATGCCGTTGCTCGATCCCAAGCAGTTCGTCGGTGCCGTCCGCAACAAGGAGGACGGTCATCTCGATCCGTCCGGCGTTACTCATGCCTACGCCAAGGCGGCGAGGAAGCTTGGTGCCGAGGTCGAGCGTTTCACCAAGGTCGAGGACATCGTGCGGCGCGCCGACGGGCTGTGGCGCGTCATCACCAACAAGGGCGAGGTTGTGGCCGAACATGTCGTCAATGCCGGCGGCCTGTGGGCGCGTGAGGTCGGCCGCATGGTCGGGCTGGAGCTGCCGGTGCTGGCGATGGAGCACATGTACCTGATCACCGAGGACATGCCGGAGGTCGCCGCCTGGAACCAGAAGACCGGCACGGAGATCATCCATGCGGTCGACTTCGACGGCGAGCTCTATCTGCGCCAGGAACGCGGCGGCATGCTGATGGGCACTTACGAAAAGGCCAACAAGCCATGGTCCGAGTTCCAGACGCCATGGAATTTCGGCCACGAGCTGCTCGAACCCGACATCGACCGCATCGCACCGTCGCTGGAGGTTGGCTTCCGGCATTTCCCGGCGTTCCAGAACACCGGCATCAAGCAGATCATCAACGGACCCTTCACCTTCGCGCCGGACGGCAATCCGCTGGTCGGGCCCGTGCGCGGCCTGCCGGGGTTCTGGGTGGCCTGTGGTGTCATGGCCGGGTTCTCGCAGGGCGGCGGCGTCGGCCTGGCGCTGTCGAACTGGATGATCGAGGGCGATCCCGGCGCCGACATCTGGGCGATGGACGTTTCGCGCTACGGCGACTGGGCCACGATGGCCTATACCAACGCCAAGGTGCGCGAGAACTATTCGCGGCGGTTTTCGATCCGCTTCCCGAACGAGGAACTGCCGGCTGGGCGACCGCTCAAGACGACGCCGGTCTATGATCTGTTGTCGGCCGAGGGCGCGCAATGGGGCGTCGCCTATGGGCTGGAAGTGCCGCTGTGGTATGCGCCCGAAGGGGTCAAGGACGAATTCTCCTGGCGCCGCTCGAGCGACTTCGAGCATGTCGCGAAAGAAGTGGAGACGGTTCGGCAACGCGTTGGTCTGTCGGAAATCTCGTCATTTGCCAAATACAGAGTGACCGGCGCGGGTGCAGCAACCTGGCTCGACCGCTTGCTGGCCTGCAAGCTGCCAAGGCCCGGCCGCATGACGCTGGCGCCGATGCTGAAGGAAGACGGCAGGCTAATCGGCGATTTCACGCTGGCCAATCTCGGCGGTCCAAATTCTGCATGTAAGGATTGGTTCCTGGCCGGCAGCGGTGTCGCCGAGCAGTACCACATGCGCTGGTTCGAAGCGCACCTGCCGAAGGACGACTCTGTTAGCATCGAGGCGCTGGGAGCAAAACTCACCGGCTTATCGATCGCCGGGCCGAGCGCGCGGAACCTTCTTGAAAAGGTCACACGATCTGACGTGTCGAATACGGCCTTTCCGTTCATGGCCATCAGCAGGATGGATATCGGCATGGCGCCGTGCCTGGTCGGGCGCGTCAGCTACACCGGCGACCTCGGCTACGAGATCTGGGTGGCGCCGGAATATCAGCGTGCCGCCTGTCAGGCGCTGATGGCGGCGGGCGAGGAATTCGGCATCGGCCTGTTCGGCTCGCGCGCGCTCAATGCGCTGCGGCTCGAGAAGAATTACGGCTCATGGGCGCGCGAATACCGGCCGATCTATGGGCCGCTGGAGGCCGGCCTCGACCGCTTCGTCACCTACGGCAAAGAGGCCGATTTCATCGGCAAGCAGATGGCGCTGGCCGAGCGCAAGCAAGGCGGCAGACTGCGGCTGCGGGCCTTTGTCGTCGATGCTGCCGATGCCGACGTCATCGGCGACGAGCCAATCTGGTACGGCGGTGCCGTGCGCGGTTGGGTCACGTCGGGCGGCTACGCGCATCATTCGAAAAAGTCCGTCGCCATCGGCTATGTGCCGAAAGAGATTGCCGACGAAGCCGACGGCTTCGAGATTGAGCTTCTGGGCAAACGCCACGCTGCGCGCATGCAGCCGATCCCGCTGTTCGACGCGAATTTCGAGCGGATGCGTGGGTGACGTTTCAGGCACCGCGGCGGTTGTCCAGCGCCAGGGCTCCGGCGCCGGCAAACACCAGATAGAGGAAGATGAAGCAGAACGAGATCGCGGCATCGCCGCCGTTGTTGACCGGGAAGAAGTCGCGCGGCATGTGCGCCATGAAATAGGCGATCGCCATCTCGCCGCTGAGAAGGAATGCCACCGGTCTGGTGAAAAGCCCCAATACCAGCAGGATGCCGCCTCCGAATTCCAGGATGGCCGCGGTCAGCGATAGCCCGCTCATGGTGCCGGCATGGTCGCCGACGGGGAAATTGAACAGTTTCTGGGTGCCGTGCTCAATGAACTGCAGCGCCGTCACGATGCGCAAGGCGGCAAGGGCGAACGGTTGATATCCGGCGAGGCCTTCGAAAAGCTTCATCTACGACTCCATTTTCACCTAGCCCGGCCATAGGTCATCGCCAAAGGCCGGACCATTCACATAGTCCGGCCTGCATTCAACTGTCGGTGAGTGAGTCGTGAGGCGTGCTGTAGCCTTGGGGTCGCACGATGGCGGCCCCGCGATCAGCGCGGCCGTTAATGCCCGGGCGCTGTCAGAGCAAAGTGCGCGCCTTGCGGGTCTGTGCACTGTACGATCCAGCTGCCGCCGGGGACCTCCATCGGACCCATCAGGATCTTGCCGCCATTGTCGGTGACGCGCTTGGCTGCCGCGTCGATGCCGGGCACGTTGAAATAGAACTGCCAGACCGGCGCCGGGATCTGCTCGGGCTTGTTCATCATGCCGCCAACGGGCTCGCCGCCGAAGGCGAAAAGCTGGTAGACGCCCATCGGACCCATATCCATGGCGTCGCCCTTCTCCCAGCCGAACTGGCTGGAATAGAAATCGAACGCCGCCTTCCAGTCTGACGTGTAGAGCTCATGCCAGCCGATGTTGCCGGGGGTCGCCAACGGTAGCGGCGGCTGGTCGGGGCCGCTGGGCTGCAGGAAGTTGAACATCGCGCCTTGCGGGTCTGCAACGACGGCGAAGCGGCCGACGCCAGGAATGTCGTCGGGCTCGCGGTGAACCGCGCCACCAGCCTTCTTGAGGGAGGCCGTTGCGGCATCGACGTCCCTGGTGAGGATATAACCGACCCAGGCCGGCGGCATGCCCATCTTGCGCGCGTCATCGGGCAGCGTCATCAACCCGCCGACGCCGCGCTCGCCGACATTCATGACGATATAGCGCGGCATGCCCTGGGCCCCTTCGAAAGGCTGCCCCCTCCAGCCCACCACGGAGGTGTAAAACGCCTCGGCGGCGTCGAGATCGGTGGTCATCAGCTCGTACCAGAAGAAGGGCATGGGGGACTGTGGCATTGTCGTGCTCCTTGCGGTTTGTACATCGATCATGCGCGATCCATTCTAGGACGATCTTCACGACGAAAATCCGACAGCCAACCAAAAAAGATGACGGCAAATTGGAAATGTTACCGGGTTGCGCGCCCTGCGGTTTTCGACTTTGCTCGCAGTCAACGAGGGGTTGTTGATCCATGCGCCGGATGTCGCTCACTTCCGAACTTGTCGCGAATATCTCTTCAGCACCGTCCATCATCTGGAAGAGTTCGGCATTCTCGCGACCGCAATCTGTGGCGGCTGCAGGAAGTCGTCGCGGACGAGATCAGGTCGATGCATGGCCGCAAGCCCTGAAGCCGGCTCCCAGACGGCGCCCTGACCAGAGCGGACCATCACCAGTCTAAGGGCTATCCCGCTGCCCGGAATGGTTGTGGAAGGCGTGGTGCGCAACGCAGTGATCAGATCCAAGCGGCCATGGCTTCACGAGCAATCACCTCTTCCGTGCATTCGAGACTGAGCAATAGGAAATGCGAACAGTCGTCTGTCGGCCCGGGTATTGATCGCAACCAGTGCGAGTTCTCGACTCGTAGGAGGGGCCATCTATAGGAGGCTTGCCTGCCAGAGCCAATCAACGGGATTGAGCTGCTAGCGCTGACATGGGTCACTCCCAACATGTCGTCATGAGCCGAAAGTGCTAGCACTCCGTGGAAGTTGATCTTGAGGGTTCGTTCGGATGCCCCGACGAAGAAGTCGCCTTCGACGGCCAATTCAAAGTAGTTGTCGGATTTCAGACGCCACACCTGACAGGCAGCCAGCGGTAAATCTTCCACAGGCTCCCACCGCTGAACCGCCTCCTGAACAATGTCCATTACCTTCTCCAATGTTTGAAAATCGCGCACGATGCTCAAGCGCCTACCGCCTGGTAACGCTTTCGAACAGCTTGTCGCCACTTGGTAGCCAATTCTGGGCGCCGCATCCATTGAGGCGCAACGGACAGTGCTCAAAAACATGAGTGCGTTTATCATGTTTTTATCGAGCGGTTTCAGCGGTTTGCGCCGAAAATTGACCAATTGATAAAAAAATAAAACGTGCTAGCCTTCCCCAAAACAAGAACATGGGGAACTGACGATGCCAGAAGGCCAGTTCAAGCAAGGCATTGCCGGCGGGCGGCTTTCGCCGGAACAATATGCCGATAATTTTGCCGACCTGCACCCGCCGCTCGATCATCACGAGGCGCTGGTCGAGTCCGACCGCTGCTATTTCTGCTATGACGCGCCGTGCATGAATGCGTGTCCGACCTCGATCGACATCCCGCTGTTCATCCGCCAGATTTCGACGGGCAATCCGATCGGCTCAGCCAGGACTATTTTTGACCAGAACATTTTGGGCGGCATGTGCGCCCGCGTCTGCCCGACCGAGACGCTGTGCGAAGAAGTCTGCGTGCGCGAGGTGGCCGAAGGCAAGCCGGTGCAGATCGGTCGCCTTCAGCGCTACGCCACCGATGTCGCCATGGCCGAAAACAAGCAGTTCTACAAGCGCTCCGAACCGACCGGCAAGACGGTCGCCGTGGTCGGCGCCGGACCGGCCGGGCTTGCCGCCGCGCATCGGCTCGCCCGCTACGGCCACGACGTGACCATCCTGGAAGCCCGCCCGAAGCCCGGCGGCCTCAATGAGTACGGTATCGCCGCCTATAAAAGCGTCGACAATTTTGCCCAGGCCGAAGTCGACTATGTCACGTCGATCGGCGGCATCGACATCCAGAACGGCAAGGCGCTCGGCCGTGATTACCAGCTGTCGGACCTGACCAGGAATTACGATGCGGTGTTCCTCGGCATGGGGCTTGCCGGCGTCAATGCCTTGCGAGCGGATGGCGAGGAAGCGCAAGGCGTCACCAATGCCGTCGAGTTCATTGCCGAGCTTCGCCAAGCCAGCGATCTGGCCAGCCTGCCGGTCGGCCGGCGCGTCGTCGTCATCGGCGGCGGCATGACGGCGATCGATGCGGCGGTGCAGTCGAAGCTGCTCGGAGCCGAAGAGGTGACGATCTGCTATCGGCGCGGCCCGGAGCACATGAACGCCTCCGAATTCGAGCAGGACCTGGCCGCTGCCAACGGCGTCATCATCCGGCACTGGTTGCAGCCGAAGCGGGTCATTGCCGACGGCGGCAAGGTGTCGGCGATCGAGCTCGAATACACCGCGATGGACGGCGACCGGCTCGTCGGCACCGGCGAGCGGCTGACGTTGACCGCCGACCAGGTGTTCAAGGCGATCGGCCAGAGTTTTGTCCCGGCTGCGCTCAACGGCAGCGGGGCTTTGCTTGACCTGGAAGCCGGCCGTATCAAGGTCGACGCCGAAGGCCGCACCTCGCTGCCAAACGTCTGGGCCGGCGGCGACTGCATCTTTGGCGGCGACGACCTGACAGTCTCGGCCGTCGCACAAGGCCGCGACGCGGCGGAAAGCATTCATCGGGCACTGACCTCGAACGGGAGGGCATGAGCATGGCAGACATCCGCAACAATTTCGTCGGCATCAAATCGCCGAACCCGTTCTGGCTAGCCTCGGCGCCGCCGACCGACAAGGCCTATAACGTCATTCGCGCCTTCAAGGCTGGCTGGGGCGGCGTTGTCTGGAAGACGCTCGGCGAAGAAGGGCCGCCGGTGGTCAACGTCAACGGGCCGCGCTACGGCGCCATCTGGGGCGCCGATCGTCGCCTGCTTGGCCTGAACAATATAGAGCTGATCACCGACCGCGACCTGCAGGTCAATCTGCGCGAGATCAAGCAGGTCAAGATGGACTGGCCCGACCGGGCGATCGTCGTCTCGCTGATGGTGCCTTGCGAGGAGCATGCCTGGAAGGCGATCCTGCCGGTGGTCGAGGAGACCGGCGCCGACGGCATCGAGCTCAATTTCGGCTGCCCGCACGGCATGTCGGAACGCGGCATGGGTGCGGCAGTCGGCCAGGTGCCGGAATACATCGAAATGGTGGTGCGTTGGTGCAAGGCCAATACGCGCATGCCGGTCATCACCAAGCTGACGCCCAACATCACCGACATACGCAAGCCGGCACGCGCTGCCCTTGCCGGCGGCACCGACGCGGTGTCGCTGATCAACACCATCAATTCGATCACCGGCGTCAACCTCGACAATTTCGCGCCGGAGCCGACGATCGACGGCAAGGGTTCGCATGGCGGCTATTGCGGTCCGGCGGTGAAGCCGATCGCCATGAACATGGTGGCCGAGATCGCGCGCGATCCGGAAACGCATGGCCTGCCGATCTCCGGTATCGGCGGCATCACCACCTGGCGCGACGCCGCCGAATTCATGGCGCTCGGCGCCGGCAATGTGCAGGTGTGCACGGCGGCGATGACCTACGGCTTCAAGATCGTGCAGGAGATGATCGCCGGCCTGGAAAACTGGATGGACGAGAAGGGCCATGCCACGCTCGACGACATCGTCGGCCGTGCCACGCCCAACGTCACCGACTGGCAGTATCTCAATCTCAACTACGTCGCCAAGGCGCATATCGACCAGGATGCCTGCATCAAATGCGGCCGCTGCCACATCGCCTGCGAGGACACTTCGCACCAGGCGATCACCGCAATCGTCGACGGCGTCAGGCATTTCGAGGTGATCGAGGCCGAATGCGTCGGCTGCAATCTCTGCGTCAATGTCTGTCCGGTCGAGAACTGCATCACCATGGAGGCGTTGGCGGTCGGCGTGATGGACCAGCGCACCGGCAGGCCGGTGTCGCCGATCTATGCCAACTGGACGACGCATCCGAACAATCCGATGGCCAAGGTGGCGGCGGAGTAGCGCACAGCCCGTTGTGGAAAAGCGGCACCTGCGGGCGCCGCTTTTTTCAAATGGCTATTGCGGACATAAATTATCCAGGATAGTATATCTCCATGAATTGGAGATCAGAACAATGAAGCTGGGCGAAGGCGTCGAAGCGGCCATCCACTGCGCCGCGATGCTCGCCGGCGTTGACGGCGCCGCGACCTTGCCAGGTGCTGCCATGGCCGAAGCGTTCGGGCTGTCGCCGAGCTATCTGCTTAAGCATCTCAACGCGCTGACTGCGTCCGGCATTCTGGAATCAGTGCCGGGGCCGTCCGGCGGCTACCGGCTGGCGCGGCCGGCGGAACGCATAACGCTGCTCGATATCGTGCTGGCCGTCGAGGGGCGTGAACCGGCGTTCCGCTGCGCCGAAATCCGCCAGCGCGGCCCAGCGAAGCTCGATGCCTCGGTCTATGTCAAACCCTGCGGCATCAACGTAGCCATGCTGAAGGCCGAGCGTGCCTATCGCGCCGCGCTCGCCGACGCCCGGCTGTCCGACATCGTTGCAGAATACACGGCCGATGCCGATCCCCGTTCGGTCGCCGCGAACTGCGCCTTCGTCGAGCGCCATCGGCGGCCGCAGAAATCAAGTTCAACCAAGCAAGCATGAAAGGCTACAGACGATGAAACAGAGGCTGCAATTTTTCGGCGCGGCGCCGGAGATCATGAAGGCGGTGTCGGCGCTCAACAAGGCAGTCGACGAATGCGGGCTCGAAAAAAGCCTGTTGCATCTGATCAAGCTCAGGGCGTCGCAGATCAACGGCTGCTCGTATTGCGTCGAGATGCATAGCCGCGAAGCGCGCCGCGACGGCGAAAGCGAGCAGCGGCTCTATCTCGTCTCCGCCTGGAAGGAATCGCCGCTGTTTTCAGAGCGCGAACGCGCGGCCTTGGCCTGGACCGACGCGCTGACCAGGATTGCCGACAACGGTGTGTCGGACGAACTCTATGCAAGGACGCTCGAATATTTCTCGGAAGAGGAGCTGGTCAAGCTCTCGGTGGCGCTCGGCATGATCAACACCTGGAACCGGCTTTGCGTTCCGTTCCATGCAATCCATCCGATGCCAGCGGTCTTGGCCGCCTGAGGACCAGGTGCGCGGCCTTGCGCCGCGCGCCTCTTTTCTGCCCAAGGACACCCGACAGCATGTTTTTAAACTTTGATAGTGAGATCCTATTCGCCGCCCGCCTGCTGCTTGGCGGCGCCTTTGTCTTTGCCGGCCTGCGCAACATTCAGAACGCGGCGTTGGTAAGCCAATTGATGACGACGCGCGGCATGCCGCAGGCACGGCTGGTGCTGTGGCTGGGGATCGTCCTGCAGATCATCGCCGGAGCACTGGTGATCGCGGGCATCTGGACCGCTCCGGCAGCGGCATGCCTGATCCTGTTCCTGATCGTCGCCACGCCGATGTTCCATAACTTCTGGGATCATCAGGGCCCGGAGCGCGCGTCCCGCATCAACGGCTTTGTCGGCAACGTCGCGCTGGCCGGAGGATTTCTGGCGCTGATCGCGCAGTCGCTTTGACAACGACTGATGCCTCTTGGAGGCAGCCGCTCACGCCGCATACCGCAAGCCGCCATCACAGGTCAGGGCCTGGCCGGTGACGAAGCTGTTCGAAACCAGGAACGCAATTGCCTCGGCGACGTCCTCGGCGCGGCCGATACGGCCGACCGGCGTCTTGCCGGCGTACTCGGCAAACACCGCATGGCGCTGTTCATCGGGCAGGAAATCCCACCACGGCGTGTCGATGACGCCCGGCGCCACGGCATTGACGCGTAACGGCTTCAGCTCCATCGCCAGGATCGGCACCACGGTCAGCAGCATGCCGTTGACGGCGGCGATGCCGGCGACACCCGGCGCCGACAATTGCGCCGACACCGCCGAGATGAAAGTCACCGAGCCGCTCTTGTTCAGCGTCGGCAAGGCGGCCTGCAGGCAGGAGAGCGGTGGCCGGACCTTCTCGTCGACGCCACCGCCGATGTCGGTCAGGTCAAGTGTTTCGAACGGGCCGAGCCCCTTGCCGCCGCTGGCGGCCAGCACCAGGTGATCGAAAGGGCCGAGATCGCTGAAGAACCGGCGAACCTCGTCCGGCTTCGCGGCATCGAAGGCAGCTTTTTCGACCGCGCCGCCAAGGCTTTGCCATGCATTGTCGAGCCTTTCCCTGCTGCGCCCGGTGATCGTCACCTTCATCCCCGGGCCGAGCAGCTTTTTCGCGGTGGCGAGGCCGATGCCGGAGGAGCCGCCGACGATCACGGCGTGCTGCGTTTTCTCGATCATGAATTTTCTTTCTTCGATGTTGCGGAGACGGGTGCGAGCCCGACAAGGCCGAGGCTCAATTCGCGCAACTGCTGCCTCGCCTTAGCGTCATAGGCTTGCGCATCGGCGCGGGATTCTCTTTGGCCGTCGAAATAGAGGCCGCTTCGCCCTTCGAGCGCCGGCGATGTGGCGAGATTGGTGATGGCCTCGGCGCCGGTTTCGACCGAGCTCCACGGCGTGATGCCCGCCTGCCGCACCATCGTAGTGTTCATGTAGCTTGCCGGATGCAGGCTGTTGACCGTGACGCCGGTGCTCTTCAGCTGCTCCGCCAGATCGATGGTGAACATGATCTGCGCCAGCTTGCTCTGGCAGTAGGCACGGACGCCGTCATAGGAGCGGGTCAGCATGACATCACTGAAGTCGATCGCCCGTTGCCCGGCCGAGGCGACGTTGACGATGCGCGCCGGCGCGCTGGACTTGAGCAGTGGCAGCAGCTCCGTGGTGAGCAGGAAACCGGCGAGATAGTTGACGGCAAAGCGCAGCTCGTAGCCGTCGGCGCTGACCTGCCGTTTCGCGTTGGGGCCGGCGGTGCCGACGCCGGCATTGTTGATGAGGATATCGAGCCGCTTGGTCCTAGCGCGGACGGCTTCGGCGAGGCGGCGGACCTCGGCCAGGGAGGAGAGATCGGCGACAAGCAGCTCGGCGTTGCCGCCGGCGGCTTCGATCTCGGTCACGATCGCCTTGCCCCTTGTCGCGTCGCGGCCATGCACCAGGATGCGGGCGCCGCCGGCGCCGAGCCGTTGCGCGACAACGCGGCCGACGCCGTCGGTAGACCCTGTGATGAGGATTGTCTTGTCTTTCAGTTCCATGTTCGGAGCCTCCATCTTATCGCTCTGAGCGGAAAGATGGGGCACCAGACGCATGCCAAACAGTTCAAACTTTATCCTGGTATCGGTACTGCTATAATAGCGCCGATGGATTCCACCACGCACTCCGCCGAAGGCAGCCGTCGCCGCGAGCTTGGCGCATTTCTGCGCTCGCGGCGCGAAAGGCTGACGCCTTCGGCCACCGGCATCTCGACCGGCTTGCGCCGGCGCACGCCCGGGCTGCGGCGCGAGGAGGTGGCGATGATCGCCGGCGTCGGCACGACCTGGTACACCTGGCTGGAGCAGGGGCGCGACGTCAGGCCATCGGTGGAGGTGCTGACGGCGCTCAGTCAGGCGTTGCGTCTGGATGCGGCCGAGCAACGGCATCTGTTCATCCTTGCCGGCCGTCCGCAGCCGGAGCGTCGCGTCGACGCCCCGGAAAGGGTCGACGGTCCCTTGCTGCACATGCTGCAAAGCCTGGTCCTGCAGCCGGCCTATGTCGTTGGGCGTCGCTGGGACGTGCTGGCCTGGAACTCTGCCGCGGCAGCCGTATTCGGCGACTATGGCCTGCTGGAGGGCGATGCCCGCAACATCGTCCATATGGTTTTCACCAGCCCGCAGCATCGGCGCCTGCTCGTTGACTGGGAGGAACTGGCGCGTGCCGTGCTGGCGTCATTCCGGGCAGAAAGCGCCAGATATGTCGGCGACCCGGATTTCGAGCGGCTGATCGCGCTGATGACACGTTCAAGCCCGGAGTTTCGGGCATGGTGGCCGCTGCGCGATGTGGCCCGCAACCTGTCGGGTGTGAAGCATGTCAGGCATCCGACGGCAGGCGCCATGGCGTTCGAGCATATGAGCCTGTCGATCGACGACGGCTCGGACATGAAGCTGATCGTCTACACGCCGCTCGCCGAGCAGAACTCGATCGCCAAGCTCGAACAGCTGCTGGAGACGCTTCCGGCCGAGCGGCGCAGCGCGTGAACCCAGCTTCGTCATCCCAGGGCGTAGCAGCCGCGAAGCGGCGTCGCGGAGACCCTGGGATCCATGCCGTGACATCTGCCGAAGAATGCAGCGGAGCAGAATACTGCACTGCAGCAACGCTCTGAGGTCACGGCATGGATCCTGGGGTCTGCGCTGCGTCGCTCCGCTCCTTGCTGCGCCCCAGGATGACGAAGCAATGGGGGAGGTTTGCGACAGCCGAGCTGCCTCAGCCCTTCGGCTTCAGCCCGTCGATGAACAGCTGCTCGAGAAACCTTGCTGCATCCTCGAAGCGGCCGTCGCCGCCGCGGTCGGGGCCGAGCACGGCGCGGACCTGGACGTCGAAATCGGCGTAATGCTGCGTTGTCGCCCAGATCGAAAAGATCAGGTGCCAGGGGTCGGTGCGGGCGATCTTGCCGGCGCGCATCCAGCCCTTGATGACGTTGGCTTTCTCGTCGACCAGCGTCTTCAACTCCCCTTCCAGCATCGGCATGATGCGCGGCGCGCCCTGCAGGATCTCATTGGCGAACAGGCGGCTCTCGCGCGGGAAATCGCGCGCCATTTCCAGCTTGCGCCTGATGTAGCTGCGCAGTTCGGTTAGCGGATCGCCGATGTCGTCGAGTTCGCGCAGCGGCGCCAGCCAGGTGTCGAGAAGCCGCTGCATCAGCGTCTCGTGGATGTCCTCCTTGCGGCGGAAATAATAGAGCAGGTTCGGCTTCGACATGCCGGCGGCTTCGGCGATCTGGTCGATGGTCGAGCCGCGAAAACCGTTGGTGGAGAAGACTTCTAGCGCCGCCTCCAGGATGAGCTCGCGCTTTTCCAGCTGAATGCGGGTGCGGCGAGGAGCGGAGCTTTCGACCGCCCCCGTCACCCCGCAAAACCTTCGCCGTGAGGAGTGTCTGGACCAATTCTCTGGACCAGTTTTTCCTCGCCCTGTGGAGCGCACTTCGAAAGCCGCATTTCCGCTAGTAATCCCTTGACCGCTGATAAGGCGGTGCTAACGTTTGTCCAACCGGTCAAAAATTTGCGTAGCACGAAAACGTCGCGAAGACCAAGCGTTGGAAAGACCAAGCGTTAGCCGCACCGAAACAGGTTACAAGGGGAAGTCTTGGTCATGTCCAACCGGCTGAAAGTCACGCCGAACGATCTCAGCGCATTCTGGATGCCGTTCACGGCAAACCGGCAGTTCAAGCAGGCGCCGCGCATGATGGTGTCGGCCAAGGATATGCACTACACGACCAGCGACGGGCGCAAGGTGCTCGACGGCACCGCCGGCCTGTGGTGCGTCAATGCCGGCCACTGCCGCCCGAAGATCACCGAGGCGATCCAGAGCCAGGCGGCCGAGCTCGACTACGCTCCCGCGTTCCAGATGGGCCATCCGATCGTGTTCGAGCTGGCGAACCGGCTGGTCGACATCGCGCCGAAGGGCATGGACCATGTGTTCTTCACGAATTCCGGATCGGAATCGGTCGAGACCGCGCTGAAGATGGCGATCGCCTATCACCGCGTAAAAGGCGAGGGCTCGCGTACCCGCCTGATCGGCCGCGAACGCGGCTATCACGGCGTCAATTTCGGCGGCATCTCCGTCGGCGGCATTGTCACCAACCGCAAGATGTTCGGCACGCTGCTCGGCGGCGTCGATCACATGCCACACACGCATCTGCCGGAAAAGAACTCTTTCACCAAGGGCGTGCCGGAGCATGGCGCGGAACTGGCGAACGAGCTGGAGCGCATCGTCGCCTTGCACGACGCCTCGACCATCGCCGCCGTCATCGTCGAGCCGGTGGCCGGTTCCACCGGCGTCATCCTGCCGCCGAAAGGCTATCTCGAGAGGCTGCGCGAGATCTGCACCAAGCACGGCATCTTGCTGATCTTCGACGAAGTCATCACCGGTTTCGGCCGTCTCGGCACGCCGTTCGCCGCCGACTATTTCGGTATCACGCCGGATATCATGACCACCGCCAAAGGCGTCTCCAACGGCGTCATCCCGATGGGCGCGGTGTTCGTGAAGAAGGAAATCCACGACGCCTTCATGACCGGCCCCGAGCACATGATCGAGTTCTTCCACGGCTACACCTATTCGGGCAATCCGATCGCCTGCGCGGCGGCGTTGGGCACGCTCGACACCTACAAGGAAGAGGGGCTGCTGACGCGCGGCGAGGAACTGGCGCCGTACTGGGAGGACGCGCTGCACTCGCTGAAGGGCGAGCCGAACGTCATCGATATCAGAAACATCGGCCTGATCGGCGCGATCGAGCTGGCGCCGATCGCCGGCCAGCCGACGAAGCGGGCCTTCTCGGCTTTCGTCAAGGCATTCGAGCGCGGTGCATTGATCCGCACCACCGGCGACATCATCGCGCTATCGCCGCCGCTGATCATCACCAAGGGTCAGATCAACGAATTGATCGACCATGTGCGCGAAGTGCTGAGGGCCGTGGATTGAACCAGGTGCAGCTTTCCCTCCCCCTCGAGGGGAGGGTGGCCGCGAAGCGGCCGGGTGGGGTCGGTGCGGCAGTGCGCCAGCCTGACCTTCGGCCGCATAGGTGCCTGTGATGCCCCGGACCCGCGTGAGCTTCGAAATGCGCCAAAAGGCGCGCGCGCTTCGAGTACATGCGACCAAAGGCGAATCGCTGCTTTGGTATGAACTGCGCGAATTGAAATCGGCTGCGATGAAATTCCGGCGCCAGTGTCCGATCGGGCCTTATATCGTCGACTTTGCCTGCCTTGCGGTAAAGCTGGTCGTTGAAGTCGATGGTGATCTGCACGAACAGGAGAAGGGCAAACGGCACGACGCCGTCCGTGATGCCTATCTGCGGTCGCTCGGGTTCGATATCTTTCGCGTCGATGAGCCCGATGTCATAAACAGCGCTTGGCATGTCGCACAGGTGGTCAAGGAGAAGGTCGCGCGCATGTCAGCCGACCCCACCCGACCGCTTCGCGGCCACCCTCCCCTCGAGGGGGAGGGGGACGCTGGCGTGCCACAACCAATGAGGTTTTAGAATATGGCCGCCCCCGGCGAGAATCTGCGAATCAATTCAGACCGTTTGTGGGATTCGATAATGGAGATGGCGAAGATCGGCCCCGGCATTGCCGGCGGCAACAATCGCCAGACCGTGACCGATGAGGACGGCGAAGGGCGGCGTCTGTTCAAGCGCTGGTGCGATGAGGCGGGGCTCGAAATGGGCGTCGACGAGATGGGCACGATGTTTGCCCGTCGCGAAGGCACCGATGCCAGCCTGCCGCCGGTCTATGTCGGCAGCCATCTCGACACCCAGCCGACCGGCGGCAAGTATGATGGTGTGCTCGGCGTGCTCGGCGGGCTGGAGGTCGTGCGCTCGCTCAACGATCTCGGCATCAAGACAAAGCATCCGATCGTCGTCACCAACTGGACCAACGAGGAAGGCGCGCGCTTTGCGCCGGCGATGATGGCGTCCGGGGTATTCGCCGGCGTGCTCGATCAGGCCGACGTTTATTCGCATGTCGACAAGGATGGCAAGAAATTCGGCGAGGAGCTCGAACGGATCGGCTGGAAGGGCACCGAGAAAGTCGGCGAGCGCAAGATCCACGCCTTCTTCGAATTGCATATCGAGCAGGGCCCGATCCTCGAGGACGAGGGCATCGACATTGGTGTCGTCACCCATGGCCAGGGACTGAAATGGCTGCAGGTGACGTTGACCGGCAAGGAGGCGCATACCGGCTCGACGCCGATGCCGAAGCGGCGCAATGCCGGGCTCGGCATGGCGCGGGTGATCGAATTGGTGCACGAGATCGCCATGGACTACCAACCCGACGCCGTCGGCGCGGTCGGCCATATGGAGGTCTATCCGAACTCGCGTAACATCATTGCCGGGCGCACCGTCTTCACCATAGACATCCGCTCGCCGGAAAAGGAGGTGCTGGACGCCATGGACGAACGCATCCGCGAAGGCATCGACACAATCTGCGACGCGCTCGACATCAAATATCAAATCGATCAGGTCGGCCATTTCGATCCGGTCACTTTCGACGCGGGCTGCGTCAAGGCTGTGCGGGATGCGGCGGAGCGCCTGGGATATACGCATCGCAACATCGTCTCCGGCGCCGGCCATGACGCCTGCTGGATCAACCGCGTCGCACCCACCGCAATGGTGATGTGCCCCTGCGTCGACGGTCTCAGCCACAACGAGGCCGAGGAAATCACCAAGGAATGGGCAGCGGCCGGCGCCGACGTGCTGTTCCATGCGGTCGTCGACACGGCGGTGATTGTCGAATGATGGGATAGCCTCGCAACGCCGCTCACAAGAAGCGCGAAGAGAACAAAGGGAACATGAAAATGTCCAAAGTCATCAAGAATGGCACCATCGTCACCGCCGACCGCACGTGGAAGGCCGACGTGCTGTTCAAGCACGGCAAGATCATCGGCATCGGCTCGGATTTGCATGGCGACCATGAGTTCGACGCCAGCGGCTGCTATGTGATGCCGGGCGGCATCGACCCGCATACCCATCTCGAAATGCCGTTCATGGGCACCTATTCGGCCGACGATTTCGAATCCGGCACGCGAGCGGCCCTTGCCGGCGGCACGACCATGGTCGTCGATTTCTGCCTGCCGGCGCCGCAGCAATCGCTGCTCGAGGCCCTGCAGATGTGGGACAACAAGACCTCGAAGGCGTCCTGCGACTATTCCTTCCACATGGCGATCACCTGGTGGGGCAAGCAGGTGTTCGACGAGATGGCCACTGTCGTCGACAGGGGCATTACCTCGTTCAAGCATTTCATGGCCTACAAGGGCGCGCTGATGGTCGATGACGACGAGCTCTATTCGTCGTTCCAGCGCTGTGCCGATCTCGGCGCGCTGCCGCTGGTCCATGCCGAGAATGGCGACGTGGTGGCGGCGCTGTCGCAGAAGCTGCTGGCGGCGGGCAATAGTGGCCCCGAAGGGCACGCCTATTCGCGTCCGCCGGAAGTGGAAGGCGAGGCGACCAACCGCGCCATCATGATCGCCGACATGGCCGGCGTGCCGCTCTATGTCGTGCATGTCTCCTGCGAGCAGGCGCACGAAGCCATCCGCCGCGCGCGCCAGAAAGGCATGCGGGTATTCGGCGAGCCGCTGATCCAGCACCTGACGCTGGACGAGAGCGAATATTTCAACAAGGACTGGGACCATGCGGCGCGGCGCGTCATGAGCCCGCCCTTCCGCAACAAATGGCACCAGGATTCGCTGTGGGCGGGCCTGCAGGCCGGATCACTGCAAGTGGTGGCGACCGACCATTGTGCCTTCACCACCAAACAAAAGCGCAACGGCGTCGGCGACTTCACCAAGATCCCGAACGGCACGGGCGGGCTCGAGGATCGTTTGCCGGTGCTGTGGACGACCGGCGTCAACACCGGCCGGCTGACGATGAATGAGTTCGTCGCGGTGACCTCGACCAACATCGCCAAGATCCTCAACATGTATCCGAAGAAGGGCGCCATCGTCGAAGGCGCGGATGCCGACATCGTCGTCTGGGATCCGAAGCGCAAGAAGAAGATCACGGCCAAGAAGCAGCAATCGGTGATCGACTACAATGTCTTCGAAGGTTTTGAGGTAACCGGCCTGCCGCGCTTCGTCTTCTCGCGCGGCGAACTGTCGATCGAGGAAAACGAGGTCAAGGCGAAGCCCGGCCATGGCGAGTTCGTCGCTCGCGAGCCGAACGCGGCGGTCAACCGGGCCCTGTCGACCTGGAAGGAGATTTCCGCGCCGCGCAAGGTGGAACGTACAGGCATCCCGGCGACGGGCGTTTGAGCTTGGGGAGCCACGGAGCGATTATCTCAATGGCCGCGGTGATCCTTGCCGCCGGGCCGGCGGCGGCTGACGTCCTTGCCGGCTCCTTTGGCAATGAGGTCGGTTGCGCTGGTGTACGGCTCGGTTATCAGGACAGCGACGATTATGTCGTGCTGACCGCCGACGGCGTCGAAACCTATGGCAGCGGCTGCCAGTTCGCACAGCGACTGACGACAGCGCCTGGCACCTTGTTGTTGAGCTCCACCTGTTTCGCCGAGGGCGAGGAGGGCACGACCACGGATGTCGTCAAGGTCATCAACAGAGGAGGGGACGGTTTCTTCGTGACCATTCCCGGCCTTGAGGAGATAGGGCCGCTGAAATCATGTTCGTGACGGTGCCGATGGCGACCGCTGCCTCGATGCCGGCGTCAGGCGACCAACCCGTCCAGTTCCGGCAGCAGGACGACGCTTTCCTGTTCGTTGGGATCGGTGCGGGCAATGACGGCCGAGGCGGGGCCGTCGCTCAGATTGGCCGGCAGATGCGGCACGCCGGGGGGAATATAGAAAAGATCGCCGGCCTTGACCACGATATGCTGTTCGAGCCGGTCGCCATACCAGGTATGGACTTCGCCGGAGAGCACATAGATCGCGGTTTCATGGTTTTCGTGCATATGCGCCTTGGCGCGGGCACCCGGCGGCATGGTCAGCAGATGCATGCAGATGCCGGACGAGCCGACTGTTTCGGCGGCGATACCGGCGAAATAACTCAGGCCCTGCTTGCCTTCATAAGAGCTTTCAGGGCGGATAAGATGGCAAGTCGGTTTGGGCGACATCGGGGCAACTCCGGGCGTCTATCTGATGGGACAAGGGCGCGTAGAACTGGGGCGCGTAGAACTGGGGCGAGTAGGACTGGGCGAGTGGAAAGCAACATCGGGGTAAAATCAATGGGATTCCGGCCGGCGCCGCAGTGGCCGGAAGCGACAGGCTACGGCCGATGACGGGAGTATCGCCAGCCGTTGTTTCGGCAAGCAAGCTTGGCCTGACCTTCCAGACCAATGATGGTCCGGTGCAGGCGCTGTCGAACGTCGACCTGACGATCGGCAAGGGTGAATTCGTGTCCTTCATCGGGCCCTCCGGCTGCGGCAAGACGACCTTGCTGCGCGTCATCGCCGATCTGGAGAAGCCGACATCGGGAGCCATCTCCGTCAACGGCATGACGCCCGAGCAGGCGCGCCAGAGCCGCGCCTATGGCTATGTCTTCCAGGCGGCCGCACTTTATCCGTGGCGCACGATCGAGCGCAATGTGGCACTGCCGCTGGAGATCATGGGCCTGTCCAGGGCGGAGCAGGCGGCGCGCATCAAGCGAACCCTCGACCTTGTCAACCTCGGCGGCTTCGAGAAGAAATACCCCTGGCAGCTTTCGGGCGGCATGCAGCAGCGCGCCTCGATCGCACGGGCGCTGGCTTTCGATGCCGATCTTTTGTTGATGGACGAGCCGTTCGGCGCGCTGGACGAGATCGTGCGCGACCATCTCAACGAACAGCTGCTGGAGCTTTGGGAGCGGACCAACAAGACCATCTGCTTCGTCACCCATTCGATCCCTGAGGCGGTCTATCTGTCGACGCGCATCATCGTCATGTCGCCGCGCCCGGGGCGTGTCAGCGACGTCATAGAATCGACGCTGCCGAAAAAGCGGCCGCTCGATATCCGCGAGACGCCGGAGTTCCTGGCCATCGCGGCACGCGTGCGCGACGGGCTGAGGGCGGGGCACAGCTATGATGATTGAGCGGGATGAGCTCCCTCCTCTCCCCGTCGGGGCTAGCGGGGCCATCCATACCTTCGTCATCCTAGGGCGGAGCAGCCGCGAAGCGGCCTGCGCAGACCCTAGGATGACGAAAGAGACGATTGCCGTAACAAAAGTACCCGGCCTCCGCTTCGCTCCAGCCACCCTCTCCCCGTCGGGGAGAGGAGGGCGTTTACCCGGCGAGGCCTGCTAGATGGACTCGTTTCGCGACAAGATCGTTCCGGTGACCTCGATCCTCCTGGGCGTCGTCGTCGTCTGGTACGTCATGGCTGTCATCCTCAACGCGCCGTTCCAGCGCGATCTCGACCGCCGCGCCAATCAGACGCCGGGTATTGTGGAATTCATCGGCAAGACGCTGGTACAGCCGAAGCCGACGCTGCCGGCGCCGCATCAGGTGGCGGTGAATTTTTTCGAAAACACCTTTCTGCGCAGCATCACCTCGAACCGCAGCCTTGTCTACAATGCCTGGGTGACGCTGTCGTCGACGCTGCTCGGCTTTGCTTTCGGCACGGCGCTCGGCATCGTCATCGCCGTCGGCATCGTGCATGTGGCGACGCTCGACCGCAGCCTGATGCCGTGGATCATCGCCTCGCAGACCATTCCGATCCTGGCGGTGGCGCCGATGATCATCGTCGTGCTGGCGGCGGTCGGCATCACCGGGCTTATCCCGAAGGCGCTGATCTCGACCTATCTGTCGTTCTTCCCGGTGGCGGTCGGCATGGTGAAGGGACTGCGCTCGCCCGAGCTCACCCATCTCGACCTGATGCACACCTATAATGCCAGTGCCTCGCAGGCCTTCTGGAAATTGCGTGTGCCGGCTTCGGTGCCGTTCCTGTTCACCTCGATGAAGGTGGCGGTGGCCGCCAGCCTGGTCGGCGCGATCGTCGGCGAGTTGCCGACCGGCGCCGTCGCCGGCATCGGCGCCAAATTGCTCGCCGGCGCCTACTACAGCCAGACCATCGACATCTGGTCGGCTCTGGTTGCCGGGTCGGTGGTCGCGGCGCTGCTGGTGATGGTCGTCGGCATCGCCGGGCGCCTCGTCGACCGCGCCATGGGCGGGAGGCCGGCATGAGCTCCATCCTGAGCCTTTCCTCAATCACGCCTCGATCCTGGCAGGGGTATGCCGCGCTTGTCCTGCTTGTCGGCGCGCTGCTTCTTTGGCCGCTCGTCAGTGCTACGCCCGGTTACGGCATGGCGACTACGGTTTTGATTTTCATTTTGCTGCTCGTGGCAATCGAGGCCGACAACTTTCCACCGATGATCGGGGTGGTGTTGCTGTTCCTTGGCGCGCATGGCGCAGCGTGGATGCTGCTCGCCGGCATAACCGGCAATGAGGGCAGCGCTCGCGCATCCTTCTATCTGCTGCTCGTCGCGGCGTGGTTTCTGGCCTGGCGCTGCGTAACGGTCCTGTCGTCGTTTCGCCCGACATCGCGCTGGGCGTCAACCGCCCTGCGCCTGATCATTCCGGCCATCTTCGGCGCCTGGATCCTGATCATCTGGGAGGCGGTGACGCGTGGTGCCGGCATTCCCTTCATCCTGTTGCCGCCGCCAAGCGCCGTCGGTGCACGCATCGTCGGGTCGCTGCCGGTGCTGGGGGCCGATGTCAGGCAGACCATCTTCAAGGCGGTTATCTTCGGCTATGTGGTGGGGAGCAGCGCCGGCTTCCTCGTTGCCATCGCCGCCGACCGCGTGCCGTTCCTGCGGCGCGGGCTTTTGCCGATCGGCAATATGGTGTCGGCGCTGCCGATCATCGGCGTCGCGCCGATCATGGTCATGTGGTTCGGCTTCGACTGGCAGTCGAAGGCAGCGGTGGTCATCATCATGACCTTCTTCCCGATGCTGGTGAACACCGTCGCCGGGCTTGCCGCCTCCGGCCATATGGAGCGCGACCTGATGCGCACCTATGCCTCGAGCTACTGGCAGACGCTGTTCAAGCTGCGGCTGCCGGCGGCGGCACCCTTCATCTTCAATGCGTTGAAGATCAATTCGACGCTGGCGCTGATCGGCGCCATCGTCGCCGAGTTCTTCGGCACGCCGGTGGTCGGCATGGGATTCCGCATTTCGACGGAAGTCGGGCGGATGAACATCGACATGGTGTGGGCGGAAATCGCAGTTGCAGCACTTGCGGGTTCGGTCTTTTATGGCGTGGTCGCTCTTTTCGAGAGAGCAGTCACGTTTTGGCATCCCTCTGTCCGTGGTGGATAGGGGCGGTGGGTTTAGGGCGCTAACTTCAGAGGGTAAAAACATGAAAAGACTTGTTGTTTCGATGCTGGCCGGCGCGATGTCGCTTGCCGCGTTCCAGGCGATGGCCGCGGACAAGGTGACGCTGCAGCTGAAATGGGTCACCCAGGCACAGTTCGCCGGCTATTATGTCGCCAAGGCCAAGGGCTTCTATGACGCCGAGGGCCTCGACGTCGATATCAAGCCCGGCGGACCGGACATTGCACCGGAGCAGGTTATTGCCGGCGGCGGCGCCGACGTCATCGTCGACTGGATGGGCGGTGCGCTGGCTGCGCGCGAGAAGGGCGTGCCGCTGGTCAACATCGCCCAGCCGTTCAAGAAGGCCGGCATGGAGCTGGTCTGCCCGAAGGACGGTCCGATCAAGACGGAAGCCGACTTCAAGGGCCACACGCTCGGCGTCTGGTTCTTCGGCAACGAGTATCCGTTCTATGCCTGGATGAACAAGCTTGGCCTCAAGACCGATGGCGGGCCGGACGGCGTCACCGTGCTCAAGCAGAGCTTTGACGTGCAGCCGCTGATCCAGAAGCAGGCGGATTGCATTTCGGTCATGACCTATAACGAGTACTGGCAGCTCATCGACGCCGGCTACAAGCCGGAAGAGCTGACCGTCTTCAACTATTCCGCCATGGGCAATGATCTGCTCGAAGACGGGCTCTATGCCCTGGAGGACAAGCTCAAGGATCCGGCCTTCGAGGATAAGATGGTGCGTTTCGTGCGCGCTTCGATGAAGGGTTGGAAATACGCCGTCGACAATTCCGACGAAGCGGCCGGCATCGTCATGGACAATGGCGGCCAGGACGAGAATCACCAGAAGCGCATGATGGGCGAAGTCGCCAAGCTGATCGACAATGCCGATGGCAAGCTCGATCCGGCGACCTACGAGCGCACCGCCAAGGCGCTGCTCGACCAGAAGATCATCAGCAAGGAGCCTACCGGCGCCTACACGACGGCGATCACCGACAAGGCCATCAAATAGGGCTGTCAAACTGGCTTGTAGCGGAAAAGGGGCGGGCGACCGCCCCTTTTTAGTGGGAGGTAAAATGAACGTTACCGGCGGAAACATCCGCTCGCAAAATCGTTGTGCCGGTGCACCCGCCCAAGGGTGTCACAACGGAGGTTTCCATGCGCATCCAGTCCTTCACGCCGATGCTTTCGGCGCTGGCCATTTCTGCAGCCATCTTCTCTGCTTCACCGGCCTTGGCCGAAACCATAAAGATGGCGGCGACGCTCGATGGTGCTCAGCAGAACCCGCCCGTCACCACGAAGGGCAAGGGCACCGCCACGCTCAGGTTCAACACCGCCACCAAGAAACTCAGCTGGACCGTGAGATATTCCGGCCTCAGCGGGCCGGCGAAGGCCGCACACATTCACGGCCCAGCGGAAAAGGGTCAAAACGCCGATCCAGTGGTGCCGTTCGAAGGCAAGCTGAAGAGCCCGATCAAGGGTTCGGCGACATTGACTGATGCCCAGGCCACCGATCTTGAGGCTGGCAAATATTACGTCAACATCCACACCGCGGCCCACGCGGACGGCGAGATCCGCGGCCAGATCGAGAAGGCCAAATAGGCAGATCACGACGACAAAACAGGGCAATCATCCTGTTTTGTCAGGCCTTGTCGCGAATCTGGGTCATCGTGCGGGTCGGCGTGATGGCTTCAGGGTCGAGCCTGATCTCTACGATCGACGGCTTGCCGCTGGCCCGCGCTCGCTCGAAGGCCGCGGCGAAGTCGGCGGTCTTTTCCACCGTCTCGCCATGGCCGCCATAGGCACGGGCCAAAGCAGCAAAGTCGGGATTCTTCAAGTCCGTGGCGACGACACGGCCGGGATATTCGCGCTCCTGATGCATGCGGATGGTGCCGTAGATGCCATTGTTGACGACGATGACGATGATCGGCAGCCCGTATTGCACGGCGGTGGCGAATTCCTGGCCGTTCATCAGGAAACAGCCGTCGCCGGCGAAGGCGATCACGTCGCGGTCGGGGAAAAGCTGCTTGGCGGCGACCGCCGCCGGCGTGCCGTAGCCCATCGAGCCGGATGTGGGTGCTGCCTGCGTGCCGAAACGCCGGAAGCGATGGTAGCGATGCACCCAGGTGGCGTAGTTGCCGGCGCCGTTGGTGAGGATGGCGTCGTCCGGCAGCATCGTTTCGAGATAATTCATGATCGGCCCCATCTGGACGGCGCCGGGGCCGCTCTCCGGAGGCGTCGACCAGTCGAGATAGGCGGCGTGCAGCTTCGCTGCCTCAGCCGCCCACACCGGCGTTGCGGCCGGCTTGCGTCTGGCAAAGGCTTCGACGAAAGCGGCAGGCGAGGCATTGATCGCCAGCGCCGGCCGGTAGACGCGGCCGAGTTCGCCGGCGTCGGCATGGATATGGACCAGCGTCTGGTCGGGGTAGGGACTCTTCAGCAGCGTGTAGTCGGATGACGGCATCTCGCCCATGCGGCCGCCGATCAGCAGCACAAGGTCGGCCTGCTTGATGGCGGTTGCTACCTTGGGATTGATGCCGATGCCGACATCGCCGGCATAGTTCGGGTGGAGATGGTCGAACAGCATCTGGCGGCGGAAGGAGCAGCCGACCGGCAGCGACCAGGCTTCGGCTATCGTCCGCATCCGTGCAACGGCCTGCGCGTCCCAGCGCGTACCGCCGAGGATGACGAAGGGCCGCTTTGCCTTGTTGAGCAACACTTCCAGTGCGTCGAGCTCGACTTCGCCAGGCCGCGTCTCGACAGGGGTATAATGCCGGGCGTCCGGTGCCTCGGCGAGGCTGGTCAGCATGTCCTCGGGCAGCGAGATGACGACCGGGCCCGGGCGACCGGACGTCGCCACCGCAAAGGCGCGTGTGACGAATTCGGGTATGCGTGCGGCGTCGTCGATCTCGACCACCCATTTGGCGATATCGCCGAAGAACCTGACGTAGTCGACCTCCTGGAAGGCCTCGCGCCCCTTGGCGTGGCTGGCGACCTGGCCGATGAACAGGATGAGGGGGACTGAATCCTGCATCGCGATGTGGATGCCGGCCGAGGCATTGGTGGCGCCTGGGCCGCGGGTGACAAAGCAGATGCCGGGCCTGCCGGTCAGGCGGCCGTGGCAGTCGGCCATCATTGCGGCACCGCCCTCCTGGCGGCAGACGATTGTGCGGATCGGTGAATCATGCAGCGCGTCGAGCACCGCCAGATAGGATTCGCCAGGTACGCAATAGATACGGTCCGTTCCGTTGGCTTCGAGCGCATCGACGATGAGTTGTCCGCCGGTCTTCATTTTCCTGACCTCTCCAGTTCGGCAAGGATTTCTTGGGTGTGTTCGCCGAGACGCGGCGACGGGCGCTCATAGACCAGCGGCGTGCCGGACATGACCATCGGCGCCCGCACCGAGGGCAAGAGATTGCCATGGCCGTCATCGAGGTCGAGCCGCATGCCGCGCGCTATGGTCTGCGGGTCGGCAAACATCTGGCCGATGTTGTTGATCGGGCTGGCCGGCACTCCGGCAGTCTCAAGTCTGGCCAGCAACGGGTCGCGATCGAAGGCTTTCAGCGCCTCGATCATATGCTCGCGCAGCTTCGCCCGGTTGGCGACGCGGGCGGGATTGGTGGCGAAGTCAGGGTTCGACGCCAGCTCATCGAGGCCGACGGCAGCGCAGAACTTTGCGAACTGGCCGTCATTGCCGACCGCCAGGATGATGTGGCCATTTTTCACCGGCACCACTTCGTAGGGCGCGATGTTCATATGCGCATTGCCCATCTGCACCGGCGACTGTCCGGAGACGAGATAGTTGAGGTTCTGGTTGCCGAGCGTCGAGATCTGGGTGTCGTAGAGCGCCATGTCGATATGCTGGCCTTCGCCGGTCTTCTCGGCATGGCGAAGCGCCGCCTGGATGGCGATGACCGAATAAAGCCCGGTGAAAACATCTGAAATAGCGACGCCCGCCTTTTGCGGTTCGCGGCCGGCTTCGCCGGTGATCGACATCATGCCGGCCATGCCCTGGATGATGAAATCATAGCCGGCACGCGGCGCATACGGTCCCGACTGGCCAAAACCGGTGATCGAGCAATAGATCAGCCGCGAGTTGATTTTCCTCAGGCTGTCATAGTCGAGGCCGTATTTCTTCAGTCCGCCGACTTTGAAGTTTTCGATCAGCACATCCGATGTCGCGACCAGCCGGCGCACCGTCTCGGCACCCTCGGGCGTCGAGAAGTCGATGGCGATGGAGCGCTTGCCGCGGTTGCAGGAATGGTAATAAGCGGCCGAAAGGTTCTCGCCGTCATGGCCGATGACGAAGGGCGGTCCCCATTTGCGGGTGTCGTCGCCGCCGTCCGGGCTCTCGACCTTGATCACGTCGGCGCCGAGGTCGGCAAGCAGCTGTCCGGCCCATGGCCCGGCGAGGATGCGTGCGAGTTCGATGACGCGGATGCCTTTGAGCGGAGGCTCAGTCATGGATCACCGTGGTTGATCGAAAGCGCAGCCTCTATCAATCCCGCGCGCCGCTGTCACGGCCCTTGCAATGGGCCAGTATCACTGTGCCCTCAGCACGCGGTCGGCCCAGGCGGCAAAATCCTCCATGATGATGTCTCGGTTGATCTCGTTCAGGCTTTCGTGGCGGGTTTTGGCGTAAACCTTTGAAACGAGATTCGAAAAACCCATCATGTGCATCCGGCCGGCAAGATGGCTGACCGCCTTGCCGCCGTCCGAGGCCGGATCTTGCTCGCCTCCGACCAGATTGACGAACAGGTCGCGCCGCACGCCGGAAAAATTGCGGTCGCTGCCGCAATGCAGCGTCATCATGACGATGTCCTGCCACATCGACACCGATGCGTCCCAGCCGCAAAGCGGGTCGGCGATGTATTTCTCGACTTCAACGGCATCGCGCGACAGCCAGTCGAACGGCGTCCGGTGATTGGGCACCGCCTTGCCCCAGGCCCGGAACGTCAGCCGGGGCAGCAGGCGCGACGGCACGTCTGAGCCAAGCCGGAACTTTTCCCAACCAAGCATGGCCAGCGCGATTTGGCCGAGCAGTCCGGCCGAGAAATTGCCGTTCCAGATCGCGGCGGCATGGATGCGCGCCGAGTGGCGGAGGACAAAGTTCAGCGCGACCGACGCGCCCAAGGAGTGACCGAAGACGATGACCGGCAGGCCCGGCTGTTCCCTGGCGATGAGATCATGGACGGCGGCGACATCGGCGATGACCTTGGCACCGCCATCCACATCGGCGAACCTGCCAGGTGGCGCGTCGGGCGCCTTGGTGGCGCCGTGGCCACGGTGGTCGTGCGCGTAGACCTGGTAGCCGCGCTCGCCAAGGAAATCGGCGAAACGGGCATAGCGCGCCGCGTGCTCGGCCAACCCGTGATTGACCTGGACAATGGCGCGCGGTTGGCCGATGGCGTGTTTCACATAAAGGTTGAGCTCGGCGCCGGTCGGCGATGCCAGCATCCTCTGCTTGTCAAATGGCATGTCTCGCTCCCGTCGGCGACTGTTGGGCGACGCAGCGATCGACGTCAAGGGACGTAGGTACCCATTCGACGGTAGTTGACAGCATGCTGTCAATGTGATTACATGACAGCATACTGTCAAATGGTCAGCGGCAGATTGGGGGTATGACTATGAAAACCACCGGGGCCATTTCGCGGCGTGCAATCTTGCTGGCGGGCTTCGCCTTCACGACGATCACCCTGTTGTCAGGGATTGCTGCGTTCAGTCAGGAAACCAGGGAGATGACCATGATGACGTCCACTGTTCCAGGCCCGCAAGGCCAGCTTGCCACTTATAGGATCAACGCCGGCAATGGCCTGCCGATCATGTTCCTGCATGGAGATTGCAGCCGCGCTTCCCACTGGGACCGGGTGATGCAGCTCTCCGTCGAAGGCCGCGAGGCGGTAGCCTTCGATTTTCGCGGTCATGGCGCCTCCGCGCCGGCGCAGGACGGTGACTATGGTTATGACGGTCGTGCAATGGATGTCGGTGCCGTGGCCGACGCGTTTGGCCTGAAGCGGTTTCTCATTGTCGCGCACAGCGGCGGCGGTGGCGTGGCGCTCGCTTATGCCGCCAGCCATGCCGACCGGGTCGCCGGTGTCTTGCTCGTCGACCCGGCGACCGATCCTCGTGCGCTGCCGCAGGCGATTCGTGACGGCTTTGTCCGCGATCTGGCCGGTCCGCAAGGCCGTGATGTCCTGAACGCCTATTACACGTCGATTGCCGGCCCTAACGCGGCTGTTCGCCAGCGTGTTCTGGCCGATGCGGCAGTGGTCGATCCGGCGGCGAGGGCAAGTGTCGGCAAGGCACTGGCCGAATGGAACCCGGAGCCGGCACTCGATGCGTATCGCGGGCCTATGTTCGTATTGGCTACCGAGGCCAGTGACACTCCAGCCGCGCTCTACCGGCTGCGCACGGACATTCCGCGCCAGATCGTGGCGGGCAGCGGCCATTGGGTGATGCTTGACAAGCCCGAGGTCGTAGCCGAAGCCGTTAATAATTTCGTCGCGACCATCGAGGCCGGCCAGAAATGACGACCAGGACCGAAGCGGCAAATGTGCTCACCGAACTGGTGCTTGCCGTGTTCAGGATGAACGGCAGTTTTCTGGATGCGGCCGACCGGCTGGCCGCTCCAACCGGGCTGACGGCAGCGCGCTGGCAGGTTTTGGGTGCAGTTTTGAAGGAGCCGAAATCTGTGGCCGACATCGCCCGCGACATGGGTCTCGCCCGTCAGAGTGTACAGCGGCTGGCCGACATACTGGCTGCGGAGGGGCTTGCCGCCTACGCCGACAACCCGGCGCATCGCCGCGCCAAGCTGTTGTCGATAACCGATGCCGGCCGGGCAGCGGTCAAGAATATCGGCACACGCCAGCATGTTTGGGCGAACCGCGTTTCGGAGGGTATGGACGCCGACGCGCTGAAAGCCTCGCTTGATCTGCTGCGCACCCTGACGGAACGGGTGGAGGCGGGCGGATCCTGATCGACCGCGCGGGAGCCGTCTCAATGCGCTGGCGATTGTTTTTACGGCCGGCGAAAGAAATCGTAATTCTGACATGTCGCAAGTTTCTAGCTTGCGGCGTGAATCACGAGGAGTGCCGGAATGCGGATTTGGGCGATATGGGGGGCGGTGTTTGTTGCGTTTGCTGGCGCAAGCGCGGCGCGGGCCGATGTGAAGATGACCGGCTCTTTCGTCGCCGATGCCGCCTGTCCGGCAACGCAGGCGATCAAGAGCAGCAAGAATCCCGGCAATGTCTCGACCGCGGCTGGTCAGAGTTATGATCTGCTGGCCGGCAACAAGGACGCGCCCACGCACTATCTCATTCGCGTGCCGGGCGCCGATCCGGAGCGCCGCTGGGTTAAGATCAGCTGCGGTCGTGTTTCGGGCGGCAGCGCGTCGACGATGCCGGCTGCACCGGCGCCTGCCGAGCCGAACAAGCCATCGGCGTCCGGAAAGCCGGAATATGTCTTCGCGCTGAGCTGGCAGCCGGCTTTCTGCGAGACCAAATCCAGCAAGGCCGAATGCCGTGCGCAGACCGCCGCCGGTTTCGAGGCGACCCACTTCACCTTGCATGGGTTGTGGCCGCAGCCGAACGGAAATTTCTATTGCCAGGTCGCCGCAAGCGACAAGGCGAACGACGATCCGGCGCACTGGCGAGACTTGCCGCCGGTCACCCTTGACCCGAAAACGCGAGCGGAACTCGACCAGGTGATGCCGGGCACCGCATCCGCCCTCGAAAGGCATGAATGGATCAAGCACGGCACCTGCTACGGCAAGAGCCAGCAGGAGTATTTCGCCGTCGCTTTGAACCTGATGCGCGCGATGAATGCGTCGCCGGTGCGCGATCTCTTCATCAAGAACATCGGCAAGCAACTGACATCCGATCAGATCCGCAGCACCTTCGACAGTGCCTTCGGCAAAGGCGCGGGCGACCGGGTCCGCGTGTCCTGCGTGGTCGATCCTTCGAACGGCAGGCGGCTGATCGGCGAACTGACGCTCGGCCTGACCGGCCCGATCGCTTCGAACGCTTCGCTCGGTGCCCTGCTGCTTGCCTCGGCGCCGACAGCCAAGGCTGGCTGCCCGAAGGGCGCGGTCGATGCCGTCGGGTTCCAGTAAACAGGCCGTACGCGACTGTCGCTTTGCACCGGGGATGGTATGATCCCGGGGGCATCATTCATAGGGGGTGGCGATGAGTGGTATGACGGGCGGCGCGCTGGCGCGGCTGGCGTTCTGGGCCAAGGGCATGACGGCGATCCGCGACGGCCATATGGAGTGGCCGGGCTTTTCCTACACCGAAGTGGAGTGGGCGCGCATGACCACGCTCGCCAAACCCGTCGGCGGCGGCACCTACCAATTGTTCACGCTGGTCAACGCGGCGATCTTCATCGCCATTGCCGCGCTCGGGATATTCTGTGTCTTCCTGCCGCTGGCGGCGCTGCTGTTCCCGGTACCGGCCGAAACCAGTGCGATCAAGTTTTCGCTGCTCCTGGCGGCATGCGCCTTCCTGATCATCGGCATCGGCCTGCCGATTTCGCTGCGTCTTTCGACCACGCTGGTGGCGCCGAAGGCAATGCGGGCCGCGCTTGTCGCCGTGCCCGGCGACCAGGCGCTTGCGGCAAAAGTGTCATGGCAGATCAACCGGATCACGCTCGTGCTCTGCGGCCTGCTGGTACCGGGCATTCTTCTGTTCATTGCCTACGACATCGAAGCCGGCCCGATTATTACCGCGTTGAAATGGCTGGCGATCGCGCTGATGGCGGTTTCGGTTGCGATCGGCGGATGGCAGCGGCGCAAACAATCCTGATTGAGCCAATCGCAGGCCTGGGCAGCGTTACGCGCCGGCGCTGCGCTCCGGCCTGGTCCATGTGTTGCGGGCGTCTGCTTCGTTGCCGCCCGGTTCGCCGACAACGCGATCGCGTCCCGTGGATTTGGCCTTGTAGAGACGCTGGTCGGCCAGCGCAAAGAGATCGGCAAGGCAACGGGTCGTCTCGCTGACCGTCGAGATGCCGGCGCTGACGGTAATGTCGAACCGGCTGGTGCTCGCGGACGTCTTGACCGCTTGCCTGACGGTTTCGCCCAGCAGTCTGGCGAGCGGCTGCGGACGCCAGCCGAGGATGGCGAATTCCTCACCGCCGATCCTGAACAATTGATCTTCGGTCCCGACAAGTTCGCCAAGCAAAATTGCCAGGGCTTTCAGCACCTTGTCTCCCTCGGCGTGGCCGAAGCGGTCGTTGATCGATTTGAAGTGGTCGACATCGATGATCAGCAGGCTGAGCGCCCTGGCGGTCCGCAGGCTGGCGGCGACGGCGGCCTCGCCATCGCTGTCGAAGCGCCCCCTGTGCAGGAGGCCGGTGAGGCCGTCGCGACCGACATGCTCGACCAGCGCCTCATAGCGCTCGCGATAGGTCAGCGTGTCGAAAATGTCGGAAAGCCCGCGCGCCGCCGGCACCTGCCGCGCCTCGAACCACCTGATATAGCCGACCAGCATGGTGCTGTAGACCAGGGCCGCTGCCATCTTGGCGAACCAGCCGCCGAAGAACACCGCGACCGGCGCGCCGGTGACGAAATGCAGCGCCGTGAAAAAGCCTGCCTGGTCGAAGGTGAGCACGCAGGCGACGGAGACCAGGATGCGGGTGAAAAGCGCCTTGCGCAGATATTTGCCGAGCTTTTCATAGAGCAGAATGATCAGGATGGCGTCGACGAACAGCAGCGTCGTGCCCCACACCATCAGCCAGCCCATCTCGTCGATGAAGCCGATGTCGGGAAGCTTGCCGTCGGGCAGCGGTGCGATGTCGTGCAGGCGCAGGATCAGCACGAGCCCGATCATCAGGGCATTGCCGAGCAGCAGGCCATAAATCGGCTGCCGGACAGTTGCCGCGTCCTCCTTGATGTAGAGCAGGAGCAGCATGACCAGCTTGCCGGAAAACAGCACGGCCGAACCCGGCGATACCATGCCGAACGGCAGCGCGACGTAGAAGACGCTGGCGAGATAGGTTTCCAGGAAATGCATGACGCCAAGGGCGCAAACAAAGACGCCGAGGCCGATGCGGCCCCTGAACCGGAAAAGCGTGACCATGATGCCGAAATAGAGAACCGCTTCGGCAAAAAGCAGGAAACTGTTCAACACGGCCCGATCTCTCTCCCCGAAATCGCGGCTGCCAGCGATTTCCCATCCAACATTGTTTGACGCGGAATGGTTAACCGGAGCTTTCGCCTGGGCGCCGGCACGAAATGAAGCGGCTAAGCGTTTGTGGGTGCGACCAAATCCGCTTGGGGCCAAAACTGTTTGCCGTTCGCGGCCGCATCGCTTACATAGCCCCCAACTTCCATTCAATCCGACATCAGTCGACTTTTCAGGGAAAGCGCGCGTGGCACGCCAGTTCATCTATCACATGGCCGGCCTCAACAAGGCCTACGGCACCAAGAAGGTGCTCGAGAACATTCATCTGTCCTTCTATCCGGACGCCAAGATCGGCATCCTCGGTCCCAACGGCGCCGGCAAGTCGACGATCCTCAAGATCATGGCCGGCATCGACAAGGAGTGGAGCGGCGAGGCCTGGCTGGCCGAGGGTGCTACCGTCGGTTACCTGGCGCAGGAGCCGGCGCTCGATCCGAACAAGAACGTGTTCGAAAACGTCATGGAAGGCGTCGCCGCCAAGACCGCCATCATCGAGCGCTACAACGAATTGATGATGAACTATTCCGACGAGACGGCGGACGAGTCGGCCAAGCTGCAGGACGAGATGGACCGGCTCAACCTCTGGGATCTCGAACAGCAGGTCGAGATGGCGATGGAGGCACTCGGCTGCCCGCCCAAGGAGGCCGATGTCACCAAGCTGTCGGGCGGCGAACGCCGTCGCGTCGCGCTTTGCCAGCTTTTGCTGCGCCAGCCCGACCTTCTGCTGCTCGACGAGCCGACCAACCATCTCGACGCCGAGACGACGGCGTGGCTGGAAAAGCATCTGCGGGCCTATCCGGGCGCGGTGATGATCATCACCCACGATCGCTACTTCCTCGACAATGTCACCGGCTGGATCCTCGAGCTCGATCGCGGCCGCGGTATCCCGTACGAAGGCAACTACACCAAATATCTCGAAGCCAAGGCCAAGCGGCTCAAGCAGGAAGGCCGCGAGGACGATGCGCGCCAGCGGGCGATCGGCCGCGAGCGCGAGTGGATCCAGTCCAGCCCGAAAGCCCGGCAGACCAAGTCGAAAGCCCGTATCCAGGCGTTCCAGGATCTGCTGGATGCAGCCGACAAGCGGCGTCCGAGCGACACCCAGATCGTCATTCCGCATGGCGAGCGGCTCGGCAATGTGGTGATCGAGGTCGAGGGCTTGTCGAAGGGCTTTGGCGACACGCTTTTGATCGACGATCTCGAATTCAAGCTGCCGCCCGGCGGCATCGTCGGCGTCATCGGCCCGAACGGCGCCGGCAAGACGACGCTGTTCCGCATGATCACCGGCCAGGAAAAGCCCGATGCCGGCACCATCCGCGTCGGCGAGACGGTCAAGCTCGGTTATGTCGACCAGAGCCGCGACGCGCTCGACCCGACCAAGACGGTCTGGGAAGAGATCTCGGGCGGCGCCGAAGTGGTCAAGCTCGGCAAGTTCGAAGCCAACACCCGCGCCTATTGCGCGTCGTTCAATTTCCGCGGCGGCGACCAGCAGCAGAAGGTCGGCAACCTGTCCGGCGGCCAGCGCAACCGCGTGCATCTGGCCAAGATGCTGAAGACCGGCGGCAATGTGCTGCTGCTCGACGAACCGACCAACGATCTCGATACCGAAACGCTGGCTGCACTTGAAGACGCGCTCGAGAGCTTCGCCGGCTGCGCCGTCATCATCTCGCACGATCGCATGTTCCTCGATCGCCTGGCGACGCACATCCTCGCCTTCGAGGGCGACAGCCACGTCGAATGGTTCGAAGGCAATTTCGAGGATTACGAGCAGGACAAGATCCGCCGCCTCGGCCCGGACGCGGTCAATCCGCACCGCATGACGTATAAGCGGCTGACGCGGTAAGACATTTACAGGGCGGCGAATTCTCAAATGATCTGAGGAACCAAGATGGCCGACTGGTCCGCCGCCCTCTACCTGAAATTCGAGGACGAGCGCACCCGCCCCGCGCGCGATCTCGTTGCGCAGGTGCCGGTGCCGGAACCACGCCGGGTGGTCGACATTGGCTGCGGGCCGGGCAATTCGACCGAATTGCTGGTCGAGCGCTGGCCGCAGGCGCAGATCAGCGGCTTCGATACCTCCCTCGACATGATCGAGAAGGCGAAGGCGCGCCTGCCCGGCGTCACCTTTGCCTTGGCGGATGCGGCGGCGTGGCAGCCGAACGAACCGGTCGACGTGATCTTTGCCAATGCGGTGTTTCAATGGCTGCCGGAGCATCCGGCGGTCTTCCAGCGGCTGATGGGATTTTTGGCGCCCGGCGGCGCGCTTGCCGTGCAGATGCCGGACAATATGGCCGAGCCTTCGCACCGGCTGATGCGGGAGACCGCGGCCGAGATGCCGTTTGCCGAAAAGCTCGAGCGCGCGGCCCGCGCGCCGCTGCCGCCGGTCGCGTTCTATTACGACCTTTTGTCGCCATTCTCGGATCGGCTCGATATCTGGCACACGATCTACAACCATCCGCTGGCCGATGCCGAGGCGATCGTCGAATGGGTGAAGTCGACGGGGCTGAAGCCGTTCCTCGATCCGCTCGACGAGAACGAGCGGCAGCTTTTCCTGAAGCGCTACACGGCCAGGATCAGCGAAGCCTATCCGAAAACGGCAAGCGGCAAGGTATTGCTGCGCTTTCCCCGTCTCTTCATCGTGGCGCGGCGTTCTGCTTAGAAGCTCTTAGCTACACCCAAAAACAGCCAGCAGCGGATGCTTGACCGGCTTTCGCCGTCATGCGCATCTCGCTGGGGCAGGGATAAGGCCCTTCATGGGCCATGGGGATGGATGATGACACTGAAAAAGATGGGTTTCGGCGGCAGCGTTTGTGCGGCCGCTGTGCTTGCCTTGTCTATATCGGCGGAGGCCAAGCGAGCGCGCTGCTTCACCAGCGACGACGGCTATTTCTCGTGCAGCTATCGGGCGCTGGACGATGGCGGCAGCTTTCGCATCTCGGCGCCGGGTTATCCGACCTACGTCCTGGAAATCGACGGACCGGGTTTTGCCTATGGCTATGTCAATCTCGGCCGCCGCAACGTGCCGCTGCCCGGGCAATTCGTGCGCAGCCGCGATGACGGTGCCTGCTGGAACAACCCGCAGACCTATACCAAGCTCTGCGCCTGGTAAAGACCCGTCCCAGGGACTTGATTTAAGCCGGCATAAACTGGCTAGGTGCAAAAGAGGTTGCGCCGAGCTTTTTGCGGCGTCGACATGAAGCCGCAACGCCTGCGCACACGGGACGAACTGGAAATGCATCGCGTCATCATCAGCGGCATCGGCGTTGAAATCCCCGAAGCTTCGATCACCAATGAGGAACTCGTCGCCAGCTTCAACGCCTGGGTGGACATGGAGAACGTCCGGCGCGAGGTGTCGGGCGAGCCGCTGGTACAGAAATCGGACAGTGCCTTCATCGTCCATGCCTCGGGCGTCCAGACCCGCCATGTCATCGAACGGGAAGGCATCCTCGACCCGACCCGCATGGCGCCGCGCTTCCCGGCGCGGCCCGACGATGCGCTGTCGCTGGAGGCCGAGTTCGGCATCGCCTCGGCCCGCAAGGCGCTCGATCATGCCGGGCTGAAGCCTGGCGACATCGACCTGGTGATCTGCTCGGCCTCGCACCATCAGCGGCCCTATCCGGCGATCGCCATCGAAATGCAGCAGGCGCTGGGGACGAAAGGCGCCGGCTTCGACATGGGGCTTGGCTGCTCGTCGGCGGCTGCCGCATTGCACATCGCGGTCAATCTGGTGCGGGCAGGGGCGCACAAGCGCGTACTGGTGTCGACGCCGGAGATCATCACCGGGCATCTCAATTTTCGCGACCGGCAGACGCATTTCATCTTCGGCGACGCTTCCGTGTCGATGATCGTCGAAGGGCTTGCCCAGGGCGAGAAGCGGCCGGGGCGCTTCGAGGTGCTCGACACGCGCGCCTGGACGCAGATGTCGAACAGCATCCGCACCAATCTCGGTTATTATACCCGCGCCACCCAGGACGATCCGTACATGATCGATCTGGAAGGCAATCTGATCAAGCAGATCGGCAACAAGGTGTTCAAGGAAGTCACCGTCGCCGGCCACAAGTTCATCGTCGAATTCCTGGCCGAGCACGGGCTGACGCCGCAAGCGATCCGGCGCTTCTGGCTGCATCAGGCCAATGCGCGGATGAACGCCATGATCCTGAAACTGTCGTTCGGCCATGACGTCGACCACGACCGCGCGCCGATGGTGCTGGAGCGCCTCGGCAACACCGCCGCCGCCGGTGCCATCATCGCCCTGTCGGAGAACCATGCCGACATGAAGGCCGGCGACTACGGCCTGCTCTGCGCCTTCGGCGCCGGCTACT
Organism: Mesorhizobium sp. M0145; assembly: GCF_040322355.1. Classification (NCBI taxonomy): domain Bacteria; kingdom Pseudomonadati; phylum Pseudomonadota; class Alphaproteobacteria; order Hyphomicrobiales; family Phyllobacteriaceae; genus Mesorhizobium; species Mesorhizobium sp. M0145. Next base: position 986 of record NZ_JAMYTK010000020.1, on the reverse strand, counting down.
CGATCGGCGGCGCGCTATTGCGCATGCTTTAGATTTTGTTTTACGCATGTCGTTGTCCCAAAACCGCTGCACACTTTTGGGCGACATGCATTAGCTCGGCGCGAACGGCACCGGCATCGGAGCGCGCCTGGCAAATCGCATCAGTCCGCTTGATCGGAGCATCAGCGCTTTCGACTGGACCTGATGAGCTGACCGCGGCTAATTGCGCGTATCACGCGAGGCACGAACCCATGCTGGATCTTTTTCCCGAAGCCGAAACTCCGGTCGAGATCGTCCCGTCGCGAAAACTCGCCGCCAGGGTGGCGGCGCTTTACCTCGCACCGTTCGATCATTTCGAGACACGGGCAGTGGATCAGTTGCAAGTCGGCTTCGACGGCATCGACGGCGATTTCCACGCCGGCACAACGCGGCGCTCTGGTGGGCGCGAGCCGTGGTATCCGCGCGGCACCGAGATGCGCAACGAACGGCAATTGTCGATCGTGGCGGAGGACGAGCTGGCGATCGTCGCCGAACGGATGGGCATTACCGAGATCAAGCCGGAATGGATCGGCGCCAATCTCCTGATCGAAGGCCTGCCGCGCCTCTCGATGCTGCCGTCCGGCACGCTGCTGTTCTTCAAAGGCGGCGCGACCGTCAAGATCGACGCGCAGAACGGGCCTTGCCGGATTGCGGGCAGGTCGGTCGCCGAGAATGCCGGTATGGCCGACGTCGAGGCCGGCGCGCTGCTGTTCCCGAAAGCGGCGAAACGGTTGCGCGGGCTCGTCGCCTGGGTCGAGAAGCCCGGCATGATCGCGGCCGGCGAGGAAATTTCGGTGCGCGTGCCGGAGCAGTGGGTTTACCGGGCCTAGTTGTTTTTCCCGCAAGGGCTTCGAGTGGGGGTCCTCCCCCCCCGCTTCGGGGGGGGTGTGGGGGCCGCTATGCGCCCGGAGAGGGGGCCTTCGTAGAGCGCGGTTCCCCCTCTCCGTCTCGGCTTCGCCGAGCCACCT
>NZ_JAMYTK010000019.1:0-108398 GCF_040322355.1 Mesorhizobium sp. M0145 | reverse complement strand
TCGCCTACAGAATCACACACCAACCCGACGCCGCAACTCACAGAGGAGTCATCGACGCAACGAAAAGATGTGTGCATCCCCTAGCTGTGGGAGAGGGAAAGAACTCCGCTCATTCCACCTTCACCAGCACGGCACTTTCGAATTCGATGACCTTGTCGCCGGTCGAATCGAAGGCCTCCGAGCGGAGCGTCAGCAGCCGCCAGCCCGGTCGCGAGGCAATGGGGCGATGGGCCAGCGCGGTGCGGGTGAAAGTCACGGTTTCCCCGGCATAGACAGGTTTGGGCCATTTGAGGTTCTTGAAGCCGGGCGAGGGGCCGAATTCCGGCACCGGCCCAGGACCGGGCCAGCGGGCGACCTCTGCCTCTATGCCAGCCTCGAGGTTCAATTTCATCCAGGTGGCGGCGGTGTGCCAGCCCGAGGCGCAGAGTCCGCCGAATATGCTGTTCCTCGCCGCCTCTTCGTCGATATGGAATATCTGCGGGTCGTATTTGCGGGCGAACGCCTTGATCGCCTCCGGTTCGAATCGATGTGAACCGAGCGTGACGGTGATGCCGATGCAGAAGAATTCGTCGAGGCTCACGCACGGCCCTCGCGGGTGAGGAACATGACGGTGTTTTCGAGCTCGAAAACACCTTCGCCGCGCTGGTTGAACAACTCGCTGCGCATGGTCACCAGGCCAAGCCGGGGCTTCGATCTGGACAGTCGCTTGGCAAGGACGGTGGTGCTGCCGGTCAACAGGTCGCCGGCCAGGACTGGCCGTTTCCATTTGACCTGGTCGACGCCCGGCGCGCCCTGGGAGGTCGAGTCGAGCAGGAAGGCATCGCACAGCATGCGCATGAACATGGCGCAGGTGTGCCAGCCCGAAGCCGCCAGCCCGCCGAGAATGCTGGCCTGGCCCGCGGCCTCGTCGAGATGCATCGGCTGGGCATCGAATTCACCGGCGAATTCTATGATTTCGGCGGCACTTACCAGCTTGGTGCCGAGGTCGAGCGAAGCGCCCTCGACAAAATCCTCATAAGCCCAGGTCTTTGCGGTCATGGTCTGGAAATCCTGTTCAGGATTGTACGATCGCTACGGGTCCGGGTCCCGGATGCAGGCAGCGTGGCATTTGGTCAAGCAATTTCTATTGCGCCAGCCCGCTGCGCCCAAGCCGCAGCGCGGTATTGACGACGCCTATAGCCAGCCGCGGCGGCGGAAATACCAGAAGGGCAGGATTGCCGAAAGCACCATCATGCCGATGGCGAAGGGATAGCCAAAGTGCCATTTGAGCTCAGGGATGATGTCGAAATTCATGCCGTAGATCGAAGCGACAAGCGTCGGCGGCAGGAAGATGACAGCGGCGACGGAGAAGATCTTGATGATGGCGTTCTGCTCGATCGAGATCATGCCGAGCGTCGCGTCGAGCAGGAAGCTGATCTTCTGCGACAGGAAGGTGGCGTGGTCGGCGAGCGACAGGACGTCGCGCGACAAGGTCTTGATGCGAGCGCGGCTGTCCTTGCTCATCCTGCTTTGCGTGGAGGCATGGGCGAGAAAGCCGGCAAGGCGCTGCAGCGAGATCAGGCTGTCGCGGATCGAGGAGGCGAGGTCCTCCTTGCGGCCAATGCCTTTCAACAGCTCCTGGAAGTCGCGGTTGCGCTTGGAAACCTTGGTCGAGCGTGCCTCGAAGATGTCGCGCGAGATCGCCTCGACGTCGCGGCCGGCGCGCTCCAGAATGTCGGCGAGGCGGTCGACGATCGCCTCCAGCAGTCCGATCAGGATGGTGTCACCGCTGGTGCAACCGGTCGCCACCTTTTCGGCGCGCAGCGGAAAGGTCTTGAACGCCTTCGGTTCGTGGTACCGCACGGTGATCAGCCTGCTGCCGGCGAGCACGAAGGTAACCGGCGACATCAACGGATCGTTCACCTCGGTCTGCGCAGGCAGAATGGCGGTCATGAAGTAGGCGCCGTCCTCGACGTAGAGACGGCTCGAGATCTCGATCTCTTCCATCTCTTCGCGGGTCGGAACGGCGATGCCGAGCCAGGTCTCGATTGTCGTCTCTTCTTCCTTTGTCGGGTTGAAGAGGTCGACCCAGACGACAGTGTCGCTGTTTTGCAGGAGATCGTCGACCAGGCGCAGGCGATCATTGTCGACGACGAAGGCCTTGATCATCGCCGGGTCTCCCTTGCTGTTGCCAAAGAGCGTTCGTTTGGAGGGGGCGCGTCAGTCACATCGCACGGACACGGGCAGGCGAGGCGCGAGGCCGGTGCAGAGGCCCCTTAGACCCCGCACGATGGCCCGTCAAGCAGCGCAAGAGGCACTGCGACACCCTGCTTTGAAGTTTGTCATCGAGCGACGGCAATGGTGACCATTGGGCTTCCTCGCCGGTTCAGGTGTTGAACTTGAACAGCATGATGTCGCCGTCCTGGACGATATACTCCTTGCCTTCGTCGCGCGCCTTGCCGGCCTCCTTGGCCGCGACTTCGCCGCCCAGCCTGACGAAGTCGTCATAGGCGATGGTCTGGGCGCGGATGAAGCCGCGCTCGAAATCGGTGTGGATGACGCCTGCCGCCTGCGGCGCCTTGGCGCCCTTGTGCACGGTCCAGGCGCGTGTCTCCTTGGGGCCAACGGTAAAGTAGGTGATGAGCTGGAGCAGCTCGTAGCCGGCGCGGATGACCTTGTTCAGGCCGGGTTCGTCCAGACCGAGCGTTGCCAGGAATTCCATTTCCTCTTCGTCCGAGAGCTGGGCGACCTCGGCCTCGATCGCCGCGGAAATCACAACGGTGCGGGCACCTTGCGCGGCGGCCAACTTCTCGACCGCCCTGGTATGCGCGTTGCCGGTGGCGGCATCGGCTTCCGCGACGTTGCAGACGTAAAGCACCGGGTGTGAGGTCAAGAGATTCAGCCCCTGCAGGATGCGCAGATCCTCAGCCGAGATGCCGTTGAGCAGGATGCGGGCGGGCTTGCCGGCCTGCAGCAGTTCAAGCGCCGCTTCCATCATCGGAAGTACGGTCGCTGCTTCCTTGTCCTTGCCGGCGGCACGCTTGCGGATCTGCACGATGCGGCGCTCAAGGCTGTCGAGGTCGGCAAGCATCAATTCGGTTTCGACGGTCTCGGCATCAGCGACAGGATCGATGCGGCCCTCGATATGGGTGACGTCGTCATCCTCGAAGCAGCGCAGCACATGGACGATGGCATCGACCTCACGGATGTTGGCGAGGAATTGGTTGCCAAGCCCTTCGCCTTTGGAGGCGCCACGCACCAGGCCGGCAATGTCGACGAACGAGATGCGGGTCGGGATGATCTCCTTCGACTTGCCGATCGCGGCGATCTTCTGCAGGCGCGGGTCGGGCACCGCCACCTCGCCGGTATTCGGTTCGATGGTGCAGAACGGATAATTGGCGGCCTGCGCCGCCGCCGTCCTGGTCAACGCATTGAAGAGCGTCGACTTGCCGACATTGGGCAAGCCAACGATGCCGCATTTGAAACCCATTTTTGTCTGGTCCTATCGGGAAATCGAAATTTGATCAGGGCTATGGGCGAAAGCGCCGATGATCGTCAAGCCCTGAGCACTCATGCCCGCGGCGCTGACGGCGCCATGGCTCAGTCCTTGCCGCCAAAAAGCTTCTTCAGCATAGCCGCCATCGGGCCGGTTTCGGGCAGCTTGGCCGCCGGCTGTTGCGGCCGCGCCTGGCGGACGTGGCTTTGTGCTCTTGGCGCCTTGGGCGGCGGGCGATCGTCGTCGCCCGTCGGCGTGAGCTTGTCGCGCAAGGCCAGCGTCACGCGGTTCATGAAGGAATTGTCGTCGCCCTTAGCAAGCAATCCGGCACCATCGGCGATTGCGTCGAGCAGCACGTCCAACCATTCGCGGTCGCCCTTAGCGAAATCGCCGAGCACATGGCCATGCACCATTTCCTTGACCCCGGGGTGACCGACGCCGATGCGCACACGGCGAAAATCCTTGCCGACGTGCTGGTCGAGCGAGCGGATACCGTTGTGGCCGCCGGAACCGCCACCAACCTTGACCCGCACCTTGCCGGCGGCAAGGTCGATCTCGTCATAGAAGACAGTCAGTGCCGAAGGGTCGAGCTTGTAGAAGCGCAAGGCTTCGCCGACCGCCTGGCCGGACAGGTTCATGAAGGTCTGCGGCTTGATCAGGATCACCTTTTCGCCGGCAAGCGTGCCTTCGGCGATCAGGCTCTGGAATTTCTTCGACCAGGGCGAAAAGGAATGGCGGCGGGCGATCGCGTCCGCCGCCATGAAGCCGACATTGTGCCGGTTGTTGGCGTATTTCGCGCCCGGATTGCCGAGGCCTGCAAAGACAAGCATCGTCGCCTCCGGGCGGGAAGGGGTTACTTCTCTTCGGCGGCAGGAGCCGCTTCGGGCTCAGCCGCTTCAGTCGTCTCTTCCGCGGCCTCCGGCTTCATCGCCGAGGAGCCGGCAATGGTCGCGATGGTGAAGTCGCGGTCGGAGATCACCGGCTTGACGCCGGCCGGCAAGGTGATGGCCGAAATGTGGATCGAATCGCCGATATCGGTACCGGTGAGATCGATGGTGATGAAATCCGGGATCGCATTGGCCGGGCAGTGGAACTCGACCTCGTGGCGCACGATGTTGAGCACGCCGCCGCGCTTGATACCGGGCGACTTGTCTTCATTGATGAAGTGCACGGGCACGTCGACATTGACTTCGGTATCCTTGCCGATGCGCAGGAAATCGACATGGACAGGGAAATCCTTGACCGGGTCGAGCTGAAAATCCTTGGGCAGAACCTGGATCTTGTTGCCGTCGACATCGATCGTGGCGACCGTGGTCAGAAACCCGCCGCCATGGATCTTGTAGTAGATGTCCTTGTAGGTCAGCGCAATCGCCAGGGGAGGCTGCTTGTCGCCGTAAATCACTGCAGGCACTTTACCGTTGCGGCGAACTGCACGGGCGGACCCCTTACCGACCTGTTCGCGCGCTTCGGCCTTGAGCTCGTAAGTATCGTGGCTCATGGCATTTCCTTTCGCGTTGTTCTGGAGCGCTCACGGTCAGCGTGGCTGGGCCGTAAACGTCGAAAGCCGACATAGCTAACGCATGACCTGGTCCGAAAACCGGAATCCACTTTTCGGGATCATGCGGGAAGGCGGCCTTCCGCCGCGTTGCCTCCAAGGGTGTCTACGCGGGTGGCGGCTCTATAGCGGAAGGCGGCGCGAGGTGCAAGCGGGCGGAAGGGCGCCAGGGATGGACCGTGTCCCATCAGGCCGGAAGTAGCAGTGCCGAAAGCAATGCTGCAACGTACAGCCCAACCCCGAAAGACAGATGGGCCATAAGGCTGCGCAGGCGCGCAGTGCGCGGATTGGGAACTTTCGAAGCCGCGATGCCGATCCCAAAAGCCGGTTGCATCACGAAGAACGGGGCGACGATGGTGCAGACGCCGATCAACAGGGCCGGAAGCACTGTCGGGTGCCGTGCCCAGTCGAGGCCCCACACTCCAATCAGCGCTGCGGCAAATACGATGCCGGTCGCGTAATGCGCACTCCATCCAATGGCGGTTTCGCCGCGAACGCGGGCAGCTTGTGCGATATTCGCATGTGCAAAACGTCCATGTGGAAAGTGCCCGATCCAGCGGCCGACCCAGGCGTAATCAAGCGGTGGAATCGCGAACATTCGCTTCAGAAACCATCCCCAGAGATCCATCAGGGCTGTCGCGCCGATTCCAATGACGGCCGCACGGACAACGAACTCCAACATTTTGGCATCTCCTGTTTCACCTGTCAGACACTAGCCAGAAAGAATCAATCATTCAACATATTGATTGATTGATTGAGTGATGCTAGCCATGTCACATGAAAAGCGCGGACGTTCACCACCCAATCTTCGACGAAATAGCGGATCTCGCCCGCACCTTGGGGCATGCCCACCGGCTGGTTCTGTTGCGTCACATTGCCGATGGCGAACTGGCCGTCGAACAACTGACGCAACTTTCCGGGATCGCGTTAGCGAATACGTCGCAGCATCTTCAGCACCTCAAGCGAGCGGGCTTGGTGCAGACCCGGCGAGACGGAAAACGCGTTCTGTACCGGCTTGCAGATGGCCCAATCGAAAACGTGCTTGCGGCGCTGCGAAATCTTGCAAACCACAGACGCCAGCAGATCCGTGAGTTTATCAACGATAGGATCAGCCAGCCGGACAGGTTGGAAAACATCTCGCGCGAGGAACTCGTGCGCCGCATGCGAAACGACGAAGTCGTGCTGCTCGATGTCAGGCCGCAGAACGAATTCGTAGCGGGGCATTTGCCGGGTGCGATCAACATTCCCGCCGACGAGTTGGAGCAGCGGCTTGCGGCGCTCCCACGGGAGAAGGTCGTTGTCGCCTATTGTCGTGGAGTCCAGTGCGTTCTGTCGGCCGACGCCTTGGCAATCCTCAGGGCACGAGGCTGGGCCTCGCGCCGGTTCGAAGGCGGCTTGCCCGACTGGGCGGCTGCAGGCCTGGGGGTAGAGGGCGTGAATTACGAAAGCGGTTAACGGCCGCCAAATCGGCGTCGCCGGGCCGGGCCCGAATATAAATGGAAAGCTGGGACCCCGGCGGGGCAATGCCCACGGTGGCTGGACGGCGCTCGCCGGAAGCATGGAAGGGAGGCCAATGAACACCTATTCGTCGGTGGAAGCGGCGTTGCGGAAGGGAAGGCTTCCAGCGAGTGGCGAGAACGGTGCGATAAAGAGGTTCGCTCTACCTTCTATGGCTTCCGCTCGACCAGCATGTAGCCGATCCCACGAACCGTCTGAATGCTAGCCGATGCATCCGGCCCGAGCTTCGCACGTAGATAGCGAATGTATACCTCCACGATCTTCGTCCCGGGTTCGAAGCTGTATGACCAGACATTGTTGAGGATGCGCTCGCGGCTAACCACTTTCCCCGCATTGAGCATGAGGAAATACAGAAGGTCGAATTCGCGTCGGGTAAGGCTGATTTCCCGGTCGCCGTCCGTAAAACGACGAGCGCTCCTGTCGAGATTGAGGCGGCTCACTCGAAGCAACTGCCGATCCACTGCACCCTGACGGCGTCGGCGCAGCGCGTCAATCCTGGCCACCAGTTCATCAAACGCAAACGGTTTCGTCAGGTAATCGTCGGCACCGCCCTTGAGCCCATCTACGCGATCCTGAATTGTCTCCTTCGCGGTCAGCATCAGGATGAGAACCGGCCGCTGCTCCAATCGCACGATCCGGCACAGCTCAAGGCCGTCCAGGTAGGGAAGCAGACGGTCCAGGATCACGAGATCGAATGGATCCGTACGAATAATGGCTAGTCCCTCGCGACCATCCTCCGCGACACTCACGTGGAAGCCTTCGGCCTCCAACCCCCGGCGGAGAAAGTCGGAGACACGCCGGTCGTCTTCAACGATCAGGATTCGAATCATGGGTGCGATGTACCAGCGGCAGTCTGATTCTGAGGAGGGTTCCCGAAGGCTCAATTCCTTCAAGGCCGATTGTGCCATTGTGCCCGTCTATAATCTCCTTGGCGATCGCGAGGCCAACACCAAGGCCATCGGCTGCGGACCTCCCGCCGACACGCCCGCGATAATAACGGTCAAACACGAACGGGAGATCGTTGGCATCGATCCCTGAACCGTTGTCGCGGATGGCGATCTCAAGCATTCCATGACGCTCAGCCATCTCGACTGCTATCGTCTGATATGGCTTTGAGTACTTTATGGCGTTGTCGAAGCCGATCAGCAGCGCTTGCTTTAGGCGCAGGGCGTCACCCCGAATGAGGCAATGATCTGTGTTGAGCGACAGATTAACGGATATCTGCTTGGGACCTGCGAGTACGGAAGCCTCCTGAACGGCCGCCTTCACAACCTCACCGGTATCGATGTTGTGCAAGGAGAACCTGAAATTTTCAGCTTCGGAGCGGGCGAATGCCAGAAGGTCCCCCAGGTTGCGAGCCATATCTTCAGCGCAATTGCGGATTCGGCTCAGAGCTTCGCGGTAAGGTCGAACACGCGGTTGGCCGCGGAGGGCAACGTCGGCCTCTCCGCGGAGAATCGTCAACGGCGTGCGGAGTTCGTGGCTTGCCTCCGCAAAAAATTGTGTGCGTCGGCTATCGATCGCTCTCAGTTGCTCATTGGCTTTCCGCAGTTCACGGGTGCGCAACTGAACCTCCGCCTCCAAGCGGTCCTGTACCGAAATCAGAGCAGCACGTTCGATCTCGAGAGCCTCGGCCATGCTGTTGAAACTTCGCGAGAGGGAAGCGAACTCGTCGCGTCCGGTCGCGGAAACGCGATGGTCGAGCTTGCCTGCAGCGATGGCTTTGGCGCTTTCGTTCAGTTCACGCACAGGTGTGGCGATTGATCGTCGCAGGACGAGGCCGAACCCCAGACTGCCTAGCATGAGCAACGTAGCGAAGCCGCCGGTCAGCAGTAGCAGTCGCCATTGTGCGCCACGGACGCCGGCGAGTTCCTCTCCAACCTCCCTGCGCTCCTCGTGCAAAGCGGCTTCAATCATTTCTTCGAGATCGTTCTCCAGTCGATGCTCCACATCGTTGCGGAAGGCGTCTACGATGCCCTTTGGATCCCCCTTTGTTCGCTGGCTAAACAGTCGCTGGGCGGCCCGATCGATCGCCTCAAACAGCGCGTTGATGCGGCCGACGAATCTGAGTTCGGCCTCCTCCTGGTGTCTATCGCTCCAATATCCGAGAGCGCCGAGTTCCTCGCGAGTGGCGCCCTCCAGCTTGTAGAATCCGGATTTCACTGCTTCTCGTGCCGCTTCGAAATCCGGCATTTGCTCGGGCCCAAGCAGCAAGACTTCAGCGAGTTGCTCGGTGTAATTGTTGGCATGCCCATTGAGTTCGGCGAGCGCCTCGAACCGCCCGTGGACGCTGTCGATTCGGCGGACGAATTCCTCTGTCAGCTGGAGTGTTGCGAATGCCAGTCCTGAAATCAGTCCGACAAGGGCGAGAATGACGATTTGAAATAGGAAGATGCGGCCTCGAACGGTCATGCGGTAATCCTGCCGGCGATCGGATAATGCCTCTCACCAAATTCTAACCGGAGCTCTCCCAAGCGTCTAATCGGAACCTCCTAAGTTCGAGCGGAGGGTGTGCGACGCCCTCATCGCCGTTGGCGACGAACTAGACGAGGTTTCGGTTGGCACAAGTAGATTTTCGGACCGACAGTGACGCCACCCTTCGGGAAAGGACATCGCCGGTGCTCTGGCCGATATGGCGAGCCGCACTGATCGGAACCTGTGTATCCCTGTGTGTGGCCATCATTGAATTCGGCCTCCCCGCGCTCCCGTCCGACGCCCGGCGAGCGCTCGAGATCCTGCTTGTCGCGATCATCGGGTGGACCTTAACGCGGTTCGACGATGCCTTCGTTGCAATCGCCGCCGGATTGGCAATGGCGCTGCTGGTCAACCGTGATCCAGGCGCGCTGTTTCATGCGCTTGGCGATGAGTTGATCTGGCTATTGCTTGCCTCCTTCATATTGGCGGCCACCATCAAGGCGAGTGGAGTCGCAGATCGCGTTCTCGGCCTCGTGACGGGGCGCATGCGATCGGTTCGCGCAATCGCCTATTCCTTGACGGCCGTCATGATCGCCACAGCCTTCGTCATTCCGTCGACCTCAGGTCGCGCAGCTTTGATGATCCCCGCCTATCAGGCGATCGCGGGACGCTGTGGAAGCGCCCGGTTGCGAAGGGCCTTCGCGCTGCTGTTCCCCACTGTTATCCTGCTCTCGGCCATTGCATCGCCCGTCGGCGCCGGTGCCCATCTGCTGGCGATCGAAATGGTCGGCCGCCTCTGGGGTGTGAAAGTAAGCTATCTGGAATGGATCGCTTTCGGCCTGCCGTTTGCGGCCGTGAGCACCTTCCTTTCGGTCGAATGCCTGCTCCGGCTTTTCCTGTCGCCGGTCGAACGGCGGATGACCCTTTTGCAGCCAACGACGGTGACTAGTGGCGGTGCCGGATTGGCACGGCAGCCGATACTCTGGATCGCCGGCGGGGTTGTCATCGCGTGGCTGACCGAACCTGTCCACGGACTTGATGCCACCGTTATCGCTCTTGGCGGCGCTCTCTTGGCCACGCTTCCTGGAGTCGGCTCCGTGGCGTTTGGCGATGCAATCAAGAGTGCGGAGTGGAAGCTGCTCTTGTTTCTGGCGGCGACGATCTGCTTGGCAGACGGCCTGACGGCATCAGGCCTCAATCGGTGGTTGATCGAGACGACGGTCGATCCACTGCGCGGCACCGGCTTGGGCCCGTTGGCGCTTATCTCCTTATTAGCCTTGCTTGGGCTTTTCAGTCATCTCGTGATCCACAGTCGCACGGCGCGTGTCTCGGTGCTGCTGCCCCCGGCGCTAATGCTCGCATCGACAGCGCGGCTCGACCCTCTCCTTGCAATGTTTGTCCTCGTCTCGGCGACTGGCTTTTGCCAAACCCTCGCGATCTGCGCGAAACCGGTGGCGCTTTTCGCGGGGGTCGACGAGGAAGGCTACGGCCCGAAAGACCTCGCCTTGCTCAGCTCAATCCTGCTGCCGATGCAGTTCATCCTCATCGTCGTGTTCGCGGTCGCCGTGTGGCCAGCCACCGGAGCCCTGCTCAACACGCTCCATCTGCAACTTCCTGGAGAGCCGTAGAATGTCGAAAAAGAAAGGATTGACGAAACGAAGACGGCTTCGAGTATTGGTCGCACCCTCCGGCTTTAAGGAGAGCCTCGGGGTTCGTGATGTCATCGCTGCATTGGCGCGGGGCGTTCGCAATGCCGTTCCGACAGCAAAGATCCTGGGCCTTCCAATGGTGGATGGCGGCGAGGATTTTACGCGGACCCTTGTTGAATTGTCTGATGGCGAGCTGCATTCCGTCACAGTGACGGGACCGGTGGGACAACCCGTGGCGGCCAATGTCGGTTTTCTCGGGCGAAGAAAGAAACGGACAGCAGTTCTGGAAATCGCGGCGGCTGCCGGGCTCCGGCTCGTCCCCACGGACATGCGTGACCCGACCCGCACTACAAGTTATGGGGTTGGTGAGTTGATTCGTTTTGCGCTCGATCTTGGCGCGGAAAGAATTCTGATCGGCTGCGGTGACTCGGGTGTCAACGATGCAGGAACCGGCATGGCCCAAGCATTAGGCGTGCGTCTGCTCGATGGCGGCGGCCGTCCCATTTCGGGGAGCGGCTCGGCCCTCTCATCGCTAGCTCGTGTCGATCTTTCCAGTCGTGATCATCGCCTTTCGAATGTTCGTATCGACGTCGCGGTAAATCCCTACAACATGCTGCTCGGCGAGAGAGGCGTCGCCCGGGTGTTCGGCCCGCAAAAGGGTGCAACACCTGACCAGGTGGTTTTGCTCGAGCAGGGCATGGAAAATGTCGCTCACGTCGTTCGCCGCGACCTCGGCGTCGACGTGACGCCGCTTGTCGGCGGAGGAGCTTCCGGGGGACTCGGCGCCGGACTTCACGCCTTTGCTGGGGCCCGGCTGCATCCGCGCTTCGACCTGATTCTGCGGTATATGGATCTCGATCATCGGCTGTCAAACGCCGACATCGTCATGACAGCCGAGGGTGGCCTGGATGGTCAGACGAGCTTTGGAAAGATACCAGCCGAGATTGCCCGGCGCGCGAAACGTCACAATCTGCCTGTCATCGCCTTGGCCGGAACGATCGGAGCAGGTGCAGAGGCGACCCACGACATCGGCATCGATGCCTTCTTCAGCATTCTGTGCCGACCGTGTTCCCTCGAAGACGCGATCCGTGACGCCGACACGCTGCTGGCGAACGCTGCCGAGCAGGCATTCCGGCTGATGCGGGCGACGCGTGCTTTCAAGTTCAGATGACGGAGCGTGTCAGCCAATGGCCGCGATGTCGCTACGCGGCGGCCCTGACCGGCTCGAAGTCTATGTCGAACCGAATTTCGCGCTGCCCGGTGGGCGGGGAAGCCGAAGTCCAACCCAAACTTCACCCGATCGTGGTCCCCGCCTTGAGCTTCCTCGCCTCCTTCATGTTGGGAAGAAAAACCGTCAGCAGCCCGAGCAGCGGCAAATAGGAGCAGACCTGGAAGACGAAATCGATGCCCTTCATGTCGGCGACGACACCAAGCACGGCGGCGGCGATGCCGCCCATGCCGAAGGCGAAGCCGAAGAAGATGCCGGCGATCATGCCGACGCGGCCGGGCACCAGTTCCTGCGCGAAGACGACGATGTTCGAGAAGGCCGAGGACAGGATCAGGCCGATCAGCACGGTGAGAACCATTGTCCACTCGAAATTGGCGTAGGGCAGGGCCAGGGTGAAGGGCAGCACGCCGACGATCGAGAACCAGATCATCGCCTTCTGTCCGTAGCGGTCGCCGAACGGGCCGCCGAGCAGGATGCCCAGGGCCGAGGCGCCGAGGAACAGGAACAGCATGACTTGCGACATCTGCACCGAAACGCCGAATTTATGGATGGCATAGAAGGTGTAGTAGCTGGACAGGCTGGCGATGTAGGCGTTCTTGGTCAATACCAGCAAGGTCAGCATCGCCAGCGCGCCCAGGACCTTGCGGCGCGGGAAAGGCGAGACGAAGCCTGCCCCCTTGCGGGTGCCCTGTGCGGCGCGCAGGCGGCTGTACCAGCCGCCAACCTGCCACAGCACGATGATGCCGATCAGCGAGCCGCCGGCAAACCAGGCGATGCTGGTCTGGCCGAAGGGCACGACGATGAAAGCTGCCAGCAGCGGACCCATGGCCTGGCCGAAATTGCCGCCGACCTGGAACAGCGACTGTGCCAGACCGAACCTGCCACCAGAGGCGAAGCGGGCGATGCGCGAGGATTCCGGGTGGAAGATCGCCGAGCCGATGCCGATCAGCGAGGCGCCGATGAGGAGCAGCGAGTAATGTCCGGCATAGGCCAGCACGACCAGCCCGATCAGCGAAGAAGCCATGCCGTAGGGCAGCGAATAAGGCATCGGCCGCTTGTCGGTAATCATGCCGATCACCGGCTGCAGCAAGGATGCCGTCACCTGGAAGGTGAAAGTCAAAAGGCCGATCTGCCAGAAATCGAGACCGTAATTGTCCTTCAGCAGCGGATAGATCGCCGACAGCAGCGACTGCATGATGTCGTTGATGCAATGGCAGAAGCTCACCGCCAGGATGACGGTGAAGGCCGTCGCCTGAGCTGAAATGTGGCTGGCCGCTGCCGGCTTGGCGTCGGCGGTTGCTGTGGTATCGGTCAAGGCAGGCTCCGTGGTCTTTTTAGCGGGCGCTTCCGCAGGCGGTCTTATACGCCGCAGCCTTATACGTTGCTTGTCACGCGACTTCTTTCGTGGTTTGGTCCAATAGTTTCGCAAGTGGGCCATAGCTGATGCCGCATGGCAGGGAAATGTTCAGAGCGGGCGACACCGATCTCGGGCTGTTGCATGAGCGTCGCTGGCAATGGCTGGAGCAGGCCGTAGGGCCGGCAGTGGCGCTGCCGACCGAATATCCGGACGGCTACCATGTGCCACGGCACCATCATAGCCGCAGCCAGTTGCTGCACGCGCTGGTCGGTGTCGTGCTGGTGACGACGCGGCATGGGCGCTGGATGGTGCCTCCGGACCACGCGATGTGGATCCCCGCCGGCACCGAACATTCCGTCGAGATGCTGGGCGACGTCAGCATGCGGTCCGTCTATGTGATGCCGGAGGCCATTCCCGGCCTGCCGGACGGGTTGCGTGTCGTCGGCATCACCGACCTGATGCACAGCCTGATCGTGGAATCGGAAAAGCTGCCGCAAGGCGCCGAGCTGGAGGGGCGGGGCGGGCTGATCATGAAGCTCCTGCTGCACGAAATCCCGAACCTGCCGGAACGGCCGCTCGGCCTTCCGTTCCCGTCCGATGCAAGGCTGGCGACGCTGTGCCGGCGCTTCGTCTCGGCACCGTCACCGCATGCGACGATCGACGAGTGGGCCGCTATCGTCGGCATGAGCCGCCGCTCTTTCACCCGCGCGTTCCACCGCCAGACCGGATTGTCGCTGTCGACCTGGCGTCAGCAGGCCTGTCTGTTCGCGGCGCTGCCACGGCTGGCCGACGGCGAGCCGATCACGAGGGTGGCGCTCGATCTCGGCTATGACAGCGTGCCGGCGTTCATCACCATGTTCAAGCGCATGCTGGGAGCCTCGCCACGCGGTTACATGCGGGGCGCCCGTGATGCTGGCGAAGGTGTGCGACGAATAAGCGGTCCGGCTCGGCCTGAGTCGCAGCCCTGAAGGGCGTCGCGTTCGACCGGCCTCATGCGAGGCGCTTTGGGTTCTTGATTTTATGCATGTCGTTATCGCAAAACCGCTGCACTTTGCGCGACACGCATCAATCGAACAGGCTCGACACCGATTCCTCGGTCGCCGTGCGCGAGATCGCCTCGCCCATCAATTCGGCGATGGAGATGACGCGGATATTGGCGGCGTCCAGCACTGCCTGGGTCGGCTGGATGGAATCGGTGATGACCAGTTCCTGCAGTTTCGAGGCGCCGATGCGGGCGATGGCGCCGCCGGACAAAACGCCATGGGTAGTATAGGCGGTGACACTGGTGGCGCCGTCGGCAAGCAGCGCATCGGCCGCATTGCACAGCGTGCCGCCCGAATCGATGATGTCGTCGATCAACAGGCAATCCTTGCCGCGCACGTCACCGATGACGTTCATGACTTCCGATTCGCCGGGGCGCTCGCGGCGCTTGTCGACGATGGCAAGCTGGGCGTCGATGCGCTTGGCGAGCGCGCGGGCGCGGACCACGCCGCCGACATCCGGCGACACCACCATGACATTGGCAAGCTGCTTGTATTTCGCTTTTACGTCGCGGGCCATGACCGGCACGGAAAACAGATTGTCGGTCGGGATGTCGAAGAAGCCTTGAATCTGGCCGGCATGGAGATCCAGGGTCAGCACCCGGTTGACGCCCGCCCTCGTGATCATGTTGGCGACCAGCTTGGCCGAGATCGGTGTGCGGCCCGAGGCACGGCGATCCTGCCTGGCATAGCCGAAATAAGGAATAACCGCAGTGATGCGCTTGGCCGAAGAGCGCATGAAGGCGTCGATCATGATGAGCAGTTCCATCAGATGATCGTTGGTCGGGAACGAGGTGGACTGCAGGATGAAGACGTCCTCGCCGCGCACATTCTCCTGGATCTCGACGAAGATTTCCTGATCGGCGAAGCGCCTGACGCTGGCCTTGCCCAGCGGAATGTTGAGGTAGCGGGCGACTGATTCGGCCAGCACCCTGTTGGAATTGCCCGCGAAGAGCTTCATGCACCGTTCCTGGCGAAGGATTGAGAGACTCCGATAGCACTCCAGCCTCTTAGTCGGGCTTTTAGCGGCCCGCGCCGGTATTGCAAGCGTCGTGAATGGGAATCCGCCGGCTAATCTCAATAAACGCTTACGGCTTGAGCATGCGGCGATAGAGCCAGTTCCATGCCGACGGAATCGGGATAGCTTCTAACTTTCAGTCTGAGCATGCTCTTTTCCGAAAACCGGATTCCACTTTTCGGAATCACGCTCCAGGTCAGCCGGCGCCGCCGCCAAGCCAGGTGGCGAACTGGTCGATTGTCTGGTCGGCAATTGCCTGCATGGTCGCCGGCTCGACCGCCGCCCAGCCTTCGCCGCCGCCAACAGAGGGCGCCTTCTGTTGGCCGTTGATGCGATGCAGCCGGTTGCCGGCCGGGTCATAGATGTCCCAGACGTAGATGACGGTGGTGTCCTTGCCTTCCGTCATGGTCGAGAAATAGCCCTTGAGCACATGCGTAGGGGTCTGGTCGGTGCTGCCGGCCAAGGTGATGCCGCGCTGCCTGGCGCGTGTCTGAAGCTCGGCGGTCAGCGGTGTCGCGGCTTCTACTGAGGCGCCGACGATCGGCGCCACCTGCAGCCGGGTCCGCGCAA
Source organism: Mesorhizobium sp. M0145 (assembly GCF_040322355.1). Lineage (NCBI taxonomy): Bacteria > Pseudomonadati > Pseudomonadota > Alphaproteobacteria > Hyphomicrobiales > Phyllobacteriaceae > Mesorhizobium > Mesorhizobium sp. M0145. Next base: position 92,573 of record NZ_JAMYTK010000019.1, on the reverse strand, counting down.
TGGCAGCCGCGCTTTTGGCGGGCGGCACGGCTGCTGCAGCGGAAGGCTGCGCTGTATCTGCGGTTTGCGCGGTGCCGGCAGGCTGAGCCGGAGTTGCGGGGGGCGTTGCGGCACCTCCGGCTCCGGAGAGCGATTGCGTCGATTGCGGGGCAATGGCCGAGGGTTCGAGAACGTCCTTCGCATTGGTGCAGGCCGCCAGTGCCAGCGCCACGAGCAATGACACGGTCGTCACATGCGATCGTCTCATTAGCCTGAAAACTCCTTGGCGACGAACGCCCCTCACACTCTTTCCATTATGGATTCACTGCACGATCAAGTCGAGATCATGGCGGGACAGCGGCTTCGGCTGGGATTCGGTGGTCAGATAGGTGCGGCCAAGCGTCATCGCGGTTTCGGTTTCGGAGTCCATGATGATCATATGGGCGAACAGCGTCATGTTCGGCGCAATCGGTTCGGGATTACCCTGATAGAACATCGGCATATCCATCCAGGACGGGGTGAAGCGGGCGCCGAGCGAATAGCCGCAGGCATTGAGCCGGTGCTTGGTCAAATTGTGGGCTTCGAGGGTGCGGGCATGGGCGTCGAACACGTCGCCGAACGTATTACCGGGCGTCATCGCCTTCTCGACTGCAAGTAGCGCGGCGCGGGCGGCATCGAACAATTCCTGGTGGCGTTTCGATACCTTGCCGGTCAACACCGTGCGCATCATTGCCGCATGGTAGTGGTGGAAGACACCGGCCCATTCGAGCGTCAGCTGGTCGTTCTTGGTGAGCTTGCGGCGACCGGCCTTGTAGCGGCAAAGCAGGGCGTCGACTCCGGAGCCGATGATGAACTCGTTGGCCGGATAATCGCCGCCGCCGGCAAAGATCGCACCTTGCATGGCGGCGAGGATCAGCGCCTCATCGCCGCCCTGCTTGATCAGCGGCAGTGCTGCGTCCAGCGCGTCGTCGGCCAGATTTGCGGCTTTTTCCGCCTTGGCGATTTCTGCCGGGCTCTTGAACAGCCGTAGCCGGCTGACAATGCCGGAGGCATCCGCGATCTGCCCGAAGGTCTGCAACTGCTCGTCGAGGCGCCGGCCATTATAGGCGGTCAGGCCGTGGGTGTCGTATTCGACGCCGATCCGGGCGCCGAGCAGGTCAAGCTCGTTGAGCAGATTGCGCAGATCTACCGCCGGATTGGCGCCGTTGCGGTCCGTCCACAAAACGATGTTGTCGATGATCGAGGTGTGGCGCGCCTGGCGCAAGTCGGCCGAACGCGTCAGCAGCACCATCGAGCCGTCGGCCTTGACCACCAGGCACTGGAAAAAGCAGAAGCCGAAGGTGTCGTAGCCGGTTAGCCAATACATGCTTTCCTGGGCAAACAGCAGGACGGCGTCGAGCTTCTTTTCGGCGATCTCGATCATCAGTCGATCGCGCCGCGCGTCGAATTCCGAGCGTTCGAAATGCAGCGCCATCAGTCAGCCTCCAAAACGATTGCCGAAACCTGCCGCCCGTAGTCGGGCTCGTTGCGATGCGTGCTGCGCCGATAGGAGTAGAAAAGCTCTTCCTCGGCATAGGTGCAGCGGCCAAGTCCTTCGGCGTTGACGCCGCCCTTGGTCAGCCGGTCGACCGTGTAGCGGTTGAGATCGAACATCGCGTGTCCGGCATTTGCGGAGGGCGCGAAATAGCGAGCATTGCCGGCATCGGCGTCGACGAAACGGGCGACGAATTCCGGTCCGACTTCGTAATTCCGTGGGCCGATCGAAGGACCGAGCACTGCGACGATGCGGTCGCGCCGGGCGCCGAGGCTTTCCATTGCCGCGATGGTGTTTTCCAGCACTCCGGTGAAAGCGCCTTTCCAGCCGGCATGGGCGGCGCCGATAATGCGCGCCTCGGCGTCGGCGAAGAGGACCGGTCCGCAGTCGGCGGTCGAGGCACCGACGGCAATGCCCGGCCGGTCGGTGACAATGGCGTCGGCCTTGGGCCGCTCGCCGGCAAAAGGCTCCCTGGCAATGACGACGTCCGGCGAATGAACCTGGTGAGCGGTCAGCAGATGGTTTGCAGGCACGCCCATCCATTCGGCGACCCGGCGGCGATTCTCGCGCACCAGCGTCTGGTCGTCGTTCGAGCCGGTGCCGATGTTGAGGCCCCGGTAGATGCCGCTGGAAATGCCGCCGACTCGCGTGAAGTAGCCGTAGCGGATGCCTTGCGCCGTTTCCAGCAAGGGCGACCGAACGGGATCCGGTTTGGTCTGATTCAGCATGGCGGCTTTGTTGTCCGTATGGGTGATTTCGTCAAGCGAGTTGAAGGGGCGCAGTTGAAGGCTGGTCAGTTGAAGGCTGGTCAGTTGAAGGCTGGCGCAGTTGATGTCGGGCGCTAGTCGGAGACGGGAGAGTGAGAGAGGCGGCAGCGAAAAGTCAATCCGTGCTTGGAAACGGCGGAACGGCAATGCCGGCGGGGAGGACGGCAAGCACCTTGAAGAGTTCGCCCATGGCCAGCGGGCCGGCCAGGCGCTCGACGTCGGCCGCGATCTTTTCGCGAGCTGCCTCATCGGCATTGGCGCCGAGCCGGCCAGCTCGTTCGAGAAGCCCCATCTTGAGCAGGAATTCACCTTGCGTTGAGAGGTGGGCATCGAGGCTGTGTGCCCGAACGGTTGCCGCGAGGGCAGCGAAATCGACATGGGCTGTGAGATCGGCCTGCCCCGGATTGGCCAGCACGTCCTCATGACCATGCTTGCGCAAGGCCTGCAAGGTGTCGCCGATCCCGGGCTGGAGGTGACCATAGTCGAGAAACAGGCCGGCGCCGCCAAATCCGGCAAGTCGCCCGGCGATGGCCGCCATCAGGGCGGCGCGGGCTGGCGCCACCTCGACGATGGCACCTTGCGGCGCATTCTCGGCACCCTCCGGCAGCAGCATCGGGTCAAGCGAGCCAGCGCCGACGAAAAAGCGCAGCCGGTTCGCATCGTCGAGACCGATCATCCGCTCGCGCCAGCCGGCCCCAGCGCGGACGAACTGGCGGATGGGCACCGCGTCAAACAGCTCGTTACCAACAATCAGAAGCGGCCCCTGCGGTAGTGTGTCGACGGCCTCATGCCAGGCGATGGTGGCCGACGTCCCGGCAAGCGTTCGTTTCTGGACCTCGGTCAACCGCAGACTGGTCTCGATCAAGGCGAACGATGCGCTGGCGGTAAGCGTCGGATCGAGCCGCGAAAGCGTGCGCAGCATATCTCTCATCAGCGTGCCGCGGCCGGGGCCTATTTCGGCGATGGCGACCGGCGTCGGCCGGTGGATCGCCAGCCACGCCTGATAGAGCCAGATGGCGACCAGCTCGCCAAACATCTGGCTGACCTCCGGCGCGGTGACGAAGTCGCCGGCGGCGCCGAACGGCTCACGTGTCGTATAATAGCCGTCCTGCGGATCGAACAGGCAGAGCGCCATGTATTCGCTGATGGGGATCGGTCCCACGGCACCGATCAGCTCGGCGATGCGGGTCTTCAGCCGCGTCATGCCGGCTGCGGTTTTGTCACCGGCTTGGCTGTAGCCATCGCCCAGATGCCGGCCAGCACCATCGGCAGTGACAGCACCATTCCCATGGTCAGCCAGCTCGTGCCAAGGAGGTAGCCAAGCTGCTGGTCGGGCTCGCGAAAGAATTCGACGAAGATGCGCGAGGCGCCATAGCCGGCGATGAAGGCGCCGCCGACGAAGCGCGGCGCCTTCAGCTTGAGCCGCGAATGGGTGAGGAAGCGCAGGACAAGGAACAACACCAGCCCTTCGAGCAGCGCCTCGTAGATCTGGCTCGGATGGCGTGCAAATGGGCCGCCATTGGGGAATTCGAATGCCCATGGAACGTCGGTCGGCCGGCCCCATAGTTCGGAATTGATGAAGTTTGCCAGGCGAACGAGGCCAAGCCCCACCGGCACGCCGGCGGCAACCACGTCGAACAGCGACCATGTGCGGATGCCACGAGACCGGGAAAACAGCGTCATTGCGAGAATGACGCCGATCAGGCCGCCATGAAACGACATCCCGCCCTGCCAGACGGCGACGATATCGAGCGGATTGGCAATGTAGCGCGGCAGGTCGTAGAACAGCACGTAGCCGGTGCGTCCGCCGAGCACCACACCGATGGCTGCCCAGACGATGAAGTCATCGAGGTCGACGGGCTTCATCGGCAGGGTGCCGTCGGGCCACAGTTTTGGGTTGGTGACGAGGCGCTTGGCATACCACCAGGCGAACAGAATGCCGACGATGTAGCCGACGCCGTACCAATGCACCGCCAGCGGTCCGATCCGGACGATGACCGGGTCGATGTTGGGAAAGGGCAGGGCGGCCAGCGGCAGCAAATATTCGCTCAACAGGGTCTCCGGGTTCCCAATCAGGTTCGGGCGCGGACCATGCGGCAGGCTTTTGGCGCGGTCAAGGCAAGCATATGCTTGCATTCCGAATCGCGCGCCACTACGTCAATTCGACCAAGCGAGGATTTGCCATGGCGACCGGACCGAACCGCATTCTCGATGAATTCGCCAAGCTGATGACCGATGCAGCCGGTGCCGCGCAAGGCGTGCGGCGCGAGGTGGAGACCGCCTTCAGGGGCCAGGCCGAGCGCATACTCAACTCCATGGACGTGGTGCAGCGCGAGGAATTCGAGGCCGCTCGCGACATGGCGGCGAAGGCCAGGGAAGAAAACACCCGCCTCGCCGCTCGCATCGAGGCGCTTGAGGCCAGGCTTGCCGAATTGACCGGTCAACCAGCGCCTGCGGCTGCGTCAAAGCCGCGTGCAAAAAAATAACAAGAAATAAATCGTTAAACTTTTCCACAAAGCCGGATCGCAAAAAGCGCTTTGTCGTGAATCGCTTACCGGTACTGCGTGAATCTTTGTGACAGCGCCTTTCCACATGCGAATGACGCAGTGCGAAAAATTTGGCTGGTCACGCGACTCCCGATCAATAGACTGAATTTGTTGCATGATTCGGAGCAGGGTCATGCGCCGGGCGGTGGGGTCCGGTCCGGGGTCTTTGCGTTGACGAAGTCCTGGCCGTCCGAGTTCTAGGCAGAATTGTTCGAGTGTGCCTCTCCAGCGGAGCGTGTGGTGGCGCTCCCAGAACGACAGGAAGCATTTCATGGAACTTCTCGAACTCGAATTCTCCCGCGAAATCCATCCGGTGGATGTTATCGAGCAGGTGGCGCACAACAACGATTGGTCCTTCGAGCGGGCCGGCGACGACGAGATCTCGATCTCTGTTGCCGGAAGCTGGACCGACTACCACGTTTCATTCTCCTGGATGGAGGACTATGAGGCGCTGCACCTGGCCTGCGCCTTCGACATCAAGGTCCCGGAGGCGCGCGCGCTCGAGGTGATGCGGCTGCTTTCGCTGATCAACGAGCAGATGCTATTTGGCCATTTCGACCTCTGGGAGCAGGAAGGCGCCATCATGTTCCGCCAGTCGCTGCTGCTGGCCGGTGGGGTCGAGCCGTCGAGCCAGCAGGTCGAGGTGCTGCTGTCGTCGGCGCTGGAGGCCTGCGAATGCTATTTCCAGGCGTTCCAGTTCGTCGTCTGGTCAGGCACTTCGGCCAAGGATGCGTTGGCCGGCGTGCTGTTCGAAACCTACGGAAACGCCTGACCGTCGATGAGTTCGAGCAACGCGCGAAAACCCGAGATCAGCTTTGCCGATTTCGACCGCATCGACATCCGCGCCGGCACGATCGTCGAGGCCGAGCCTTTTCCCGAGGCGCGCAAGCCGGCGATCAAATTGAAAATCGATTTCGGTCCCGTGATCGGGGTGAAGAAATCCTCGGCCCAGATCACGAAATATTATACGCCCGAAACCCTGATCGGCCGGCAGGTGTTCGCGGTGGTCAATTTCCCGCCGCGTCAGATCGGGCCATTCATGTCGGAAGTGCTGACGCTCGGCTTTCCTGACGAGGAGGGCGCCGTCGTCCTTGGCGCGATCGAGCGCAAGGTGCCGGACGGCGGCAGGTTGTTCTAGCTGCGCTGTTGTTCACGCAGCCAGTTTACGCCTGGTACCCAGCGCCTCTTCGACCGTTTCCATGAACATTTCCGCGCAGGCCTTCCAGCTGTAGCGCATCGCGCGTTGCCGCGCCTCGGCGCGGTCGACGTGAAGGGCGGCGAGCGCTGCTTGCCGCAGGTCGTCCGACACCGCGCCGCCGATGCCGTCGCCGACGATATCGATTGGTCCGGTGACGGGATAGGCTGCGACCGGCGTGCCGCTGGCCAGCGCCTCGATGATGACGTTGCCGAACGTGTCGGTACGGCTGGGGAAGACGAAAACATCGGCCGAGGCGTAGATCTCGGCCAGTTCGTCGTTCGGACGATGGCCGAGGAAATGGGCATCGGGATATCTGGCCTTCAGCTTCGCCAATTCCGGCCCTTCGCCTACGACCAACTTGCTGCCGGGCAGGTCGAGGTCGAGGAAGGCCGGCAGGTTCTTTTCGATCGCGACGCGGCCGACGCAGAGGAAGATCGGTCCGGGGAATCCCAGGTCCTTTCTTTTGTCCGGCCGAAAATGATCGGTGTCGACGCCGCGCGTCCACGGCCGGAGCTTGGTGAAACCGCGCGCCGCAAGATCGTTGGCAAGCGACTGTGTGGCAACCAGCGTGCCCTGTCCTGAATTGTGGAAATCGCGCAGCCAGCGATAGGCCCATGCTTCAGGCACCGGCAGGCGTGCGCTCAGATATTCCGGAAAACGTGTGTGATAGCTGGTCGTGAACGGGCGGCCGGCGTTGCGGCAGTAGCGCCGGGCCATAATGCCGAGCGGTCCTTCGGTGACGATATGGATGTGGTCCACCTTGCGCGCCTCGATCAGCCGCGCCACGCGGTGCGGCGTCGTCAGCGCCAGCCTGATATCGGGATAGGTCGGCAGAGGCAGGGTGCGAAAGATATTCGGCGTCAGGAAGTCCGTCTCGATATCGAAGGATTTCAGGGTCTCCGAGAGGCGCTCCAGCGTGTGGACGACGCCGTTGACTTGCGGGCGCCAGGCGTCGGTGACCATCAGGATGCGCATGGCGGTCCCTTGGCGGCAAGCTTGATTGGCTTGCCGCGATGCCTGAACGGCGACCACGCCGCAGCTCTGGCGTCGCACCAGCGCACCCGGGCAGGCGCGGGGTCGAAATGAGGCCGCAGGGCCGAATCAATCAGGATTGCGCGCTTCATTGGCGCTCTTCACCATGGTTTCATGACGGGCCGATGAAGGCCGGGTGTCGCTGCCGTCAAGCGGGGACCTTGATCACCGCCCGAAGGCCGCCGAGCGGGCTGCGTTCGAGGACGATGTCGCCGCCATGGCTGCGGGCAATGTCACGTGCGATGGAGAGGCCAAGGCCGGTGCCGCTGGCGTCGAGGTTGCGGGCCTCGTCGAGCCGCACGAACGGCTTGAATACATCCTCCCGCTTTTCGGGCGGAATGCCCGGACCGTCATCGTCGATGGTGACGAGCAGCGAACCGCGCCCATGATTGGCATTGATCTCCACCGTCTTGGCATAGCGGAATGCATTGCCGACGACGTTGGACAGCAGCCGGGCAAAGGCATTGGGGCGCACGTGCACATGCGGATCGCCGACAAGCACGGTCGACAGCTTGCGCTTGCGCAGCGCGGCTTCCTCGCGAAGCTTGTCGAAGAAGGCTTCGAGATCGAACTGACCTGCGTCTTCCGAAGCTTCGCCGCGTGCAAAGGCAAGGTAGCCTTCCAGCATCGACTGCATGTCGTCGATGTCTTGGTCGAGTGCCTGGGTATCGGCCGCCTTGGTCCCGGCAAGCGCCAATTGCAGTTTGAAGCGGGTGAGGATGGTCCTCAGATCGTGGCTGACGCCGCTCAGCATGGCGGTACGCTGCTCGAGCTGGCGTTCGATGCGTTCGCGCATCTGTATGAAGGCAAAGCCGGCGCGGCGGACTTCCTCGGCTCCGCGCGGGCGAAAATCGCGCGGCATCGGCCGGCCCTTGCCGAAGCTCTCGGCCGCCTCGGCCAGCGTCAGAATCGGCCGGATCTGGTTGCGCAGGAAGGGAATGGCGATCATCAGCAGCACCAGCGAGGTGCCGACCATCCAGATCAGGAAAATATGGGTGTTCGATGCATAGGCCTGGCTGCGGCGCACGAAGACGCGCAGCACCTTGTTCTCGAGCTGGACGCGGACCTCGACGATATTGGAATTGCCGACCGTATCGATCCAGAACGGACGGTTGATCTGGCGGGTGATCTCGGACGAAAGGATCTCGTCGAGGATCGAGAAGAACGGCTTTGGCCCGGGAGGCGGCAGCGGGTCGGGCGGCAGGAGGTCGACCTTCAGCTGCATGCGATCCTGGGCGATGCGGATGACGTTGGCGTAGTCGGCGTCGTGAGGATAGGTCTCTATCAGGTCGATGATGGCGGCGATGTCGCGCACCGTGGCCTGCGACAGGCGCTGCGTCACGGTCTGCCAGTGGCGCTCCATGAAGACAAAGGCGACGACCGACTGCAGCATGATCATCGGCGCGATGACGATGATCAGCGAACGGGCATAGAGCCGCTTCGGCATGTAAAGCGACACCAGGCGCCAGAAACGGTTCCAGGCGCGCGGCACGGCCTTGAGCGCCCGCGTCGCGCGAGCGCTCAAGCCGCCATCTCCCGGCCGTTCGAGTTGCGTGGTCGCCATTCGTCTTTTCGCTCACCGGCGGCCCGGCAAAGGACCGCTGTCGGCGACATTCTATTCCACGCTGAGCCGATACCCAATACCGCGCACTGTCTGCAGCCAGACCGGATTGGACGGATCGCGTTCGATCTTGCGGCGGAGCCGATTGATCTGGACGTCGATCGTGCGCTCGCCGACCTCGGATTCATCGCCGACAAGCTCATGCCGCGGTATCGTTTCGCCGGCACGCGCAGCGAAGATCGCCAGGATTTCCTGCTCGCGGTCGGTCAGCTTGAGCGCCTCGCCGCCGCGCTTCAGCTCACGCCTGGCGATCTGGAACGTATAGGGGCCAAAGACCAGCTGTTCGACCTTAGGCGTTGTCGCGGGGCCGCCGCGGCGCAGGATATTGTTGATACGCAGGATCAGCTCGCGCGGGTCGAACGGTTTAGGCAGATAGTCGTCGGCGCCGGCCTCGAGCCCGGTGATCCGGCTGTCGGTTTCGGACAGTGCGGTGAGCATCAGGATCGGCACGTTTTTCTCCGCCCGCAGCGCCTTGGTGAGGTCGACGCCACTTTCACCCGGCATCATGACGTCGAGCACGATCAGATCGAAGTCGAGGCCGGCGAGCTTGCGCCGCGCCTCGCCGGAATTTCCGGCGACGGTGACGCGAAAGCCGTTTTCGGTCAGATACTGTTTCAGAAGATTGCGGATACGGGTGTCGTCGTCGACCACCAGCAGATGCGGCGCGTCGTCTTCCGGTGCTGTCGGATGATCAACCCTCTCAATGGTCTCCATGGTTTTTCCCTGACATCTTTGCGGGCACAATGTCGATCTGCGCCCTTAGTTCCGGATTGACCATCGCTTCAAGGAACCGTTCGATAACGGCGCGTTCGGTGGCTCCGGAATCTTCCAATGCAGCATGGATGCGGCGCGACTGTGGCCGCGCCAGCGCCAGCGCCAGGGCACGGCCCTTGGCCGTCGGGTAGAGTTCGCGCTGGCGGCGGTCGCGAGGGCCCTGCAATTGCACGATATGGTCGGTGTCGATCAGTTGCTTGAGCACGCGCGCCAGGCTCTGCTTGGTGATCTTGAGCACGTCGAGGAGCTCGGCGACCGTCAGCCCGGGCCGGCGATTGACGAAATGCAGAACCCGGTGATGGGCACGGCCAAAACCGTATTCGGCCAGGATCTGGTCCGGATCGGAGGTAAAGTCGCGATAGGCGAAGAAAAACAACTCGATGATGGCGAAATCGATGCCGTCCTCGTCGGTGATCGCCGTCCTGATCGGTTCTGCGGCTGCGTGGCTCGTCATCTTTTCTCCGTGTGAAGCAGGAAATTATGTCAGCACTATTGACGTATTTTCCGCGCGATGGTAATTTTTGGCAAGCTTTTCGGCGGATTGCGAACGAAAAGGCAAGCGAAGCCGTTTTTTCCGGAACTTCCTGAGTTTGCCAGACCTTAAATATCCGCCTACGCTTTGAGACAATGGCCGCCCACAGCGGCCGAAACGAAACACGCAACGACGCAATGATGTGCGGGCCGCCGCCCGCGGGAGGTTACCATGGCATCCGTTCCCTTCGACCAACTGGACGGCTTTATCTGGATGAACGGCGAATTCGTCAAATGGGCCGACGCCAAGATCCACGTCTTGACCCACGGGCTGCACTACGCCAGCGCGGTATTCGAGGGCGAGCGCGCTTATGGGGGCGAAATTTTCAAGCTGACCGACCACACCGAACGCCTGCATGAATCGGCGCGCCTGCTTGGCTTCAAGATACCCTACTCGGTCGCCGAGATCGACGACGCCTGCCGCACGCTGTTGAAGAAGCAAGGTTTCCAAGACGCCTATGTCCGGCCGATCGCGTGGCGCGGCAGTGAACAGATGGGCGTTTCCGCACAGAACAGCCGGATCAACTGCGCCATCGCCATCTGGCAGTGGCCAAGCTATTTCGACCCGGCGCAGAAGCTCAAGGGTATCCGGCTCGACATGGCCGAATGGCGCCGCCCCGACCCGCGCACCGCACCGTCGAAATCGAAGGCGGCCGGCCTCTACATGATCTGCACCATGTCCAAGCATGCCGCCGAGGCCAAGGGCTATGCCGACGCCATGATGCTCGACTGGCGTGGCCAGGTGGCGGAAGCGACAGGCGCCAACATCTTCTTCGTCAAGGACGGCAAGATCCATACGCCCAAGCCTGATTGCTTCCTTGACGGCATCACCCGCCGCACGGTCATCGACCTTGCCAAGGACCGCGGTGTGGAGGTGATCGAGCGCGCCATCATGCCGGAGGAGCTTGAAGGCTTCCACCAGTGCTTCCTCACCGGGACGGCGGCCGAGGTGACACCGGTTTCGGAGATCGGTCCGTACCGATTCGAGGTCGGCGATATCGCCAAGACATTGATGAACGACTATTCTGCGGCGGTTCAACCCAACCACGCGATTGCTGCAGAATAACGAAAGTCACAGGTTTTTTATCAAGTAGGGGCGGTTTTCGGGCCGCCCCTTTTATTTAAGCGTTTGCGCATTTGACTTTCATTCAATTCGGCGTCTCATGATGGCGTCGGCCTGGGAGGCTGGCAGCTATGGAGGGACTGGAAATATGGATATGAACACGCTTCTTCCGATCATTATTCAGGTGATTACGGGCATCATCGGTGGCCAGGCGGTGGGTGCGGCTATCAAGAGTGCGGCGATGGGGCAGCTTACCAAAATCCTGGGTGGCGCTGTCGGCGGCGTCGGCGGTGCGGCCATCCTCAACAGTCTGCTGGGTGGCGCGGTCGATCCGGCAGCAGCCGCCACGGCGGCAGGGGCCGGCAGCGCGTTGAACATTTCAAATATCGTTGGCGGTGCCGGCGGCGGCGCCATCCTGACCGGCATCATCGGTGCGGTCATGAACGCGATGAAGAAATAAGCTTCGACGTTTCAGGTTGTCAAATGGGCGGCTTCGGCCGCCCATTTCGTTTGCCGTTTGTGGGAGCGGTGGACGCCGTTCGCGTGTGTCTCTACATCAGGGCCTGGTTCAAGGTTGGAGATCTCCTGACGCGTTCGAGGGGACGCGCAGCACTCCGACAGCGTGAAAGGACGAATATGGGTCAGCTCAACGCCGGCATCGTGCCGGTCACGCCGTTCCAGCAGAACTGCACCATCCTCTTCGACATGGACGACAGACAAGGCGTTGTCGTCGATCCGGGCGGTGACATCGACAAGGTGCTGGCGGCGCTCGAGGACAATGCGATCACTGCCGGCGCGATCTGGATTACGCATGGCCATATCGACCATGCCGGCGGGGCCATGGAACTGAAGGAGGCGCTCGGTATCGAGATCATCGGTCCGCATGCCGCCGACCGGCCGCTGCTCGCCAATCTCGAGAACCAGGCAAAGCGCTACGGCATCACCGATCCCGTGCGCAACTGTGTCCCCGACCGGTTCCTTGCCGAAGGCGAGACCGTTTCGTTCGGCTCACACGAGTTCGAGGTGCTCCATTGTCCGGGCCATGCACCCGGCCACGTCGTCTACTATAGCCGGGCTGCGAAGTTCGCCCATGTCGGCGACGTGCTGTTCCGCGGTTCGGTCGGCCGCACCGATCTGCCGGGCGGCAACCACGCCGCGCTGATCGCCTCGATCAAGGAGAAGCTTTTGCCGTTGGGCGACGACATCGGCTTTATCTGCGGCCATGGTCCCGGCGGCCGTTTTGGTGAGGAGCGGCGGAGCAATCCTTTTCTGGTCTGAAACCGCTTGCCGGAAACAAAAAGCGCGGCCTGTGCGACCGCGCTTTTTTCCGACGGGAAACTGCCTCCGCTAATTGGCGGTGCAGAAATGCTGTTCGCCGTCATAGCCGGTGAACGTGCCGGTACGGGCGTTGAAGCTCCGGTAGCGGTCCGAGCAGTATTCGTACCAGCCGCGGGTCCACGGCTCCGCATAGCTTTCGGCATAGGCCACTCGCGGCTGCACGTAATAACGGCGCACCGGGGCAGGCCTGTAGTATTCATCATCATAGGCCGGGTCGTAATAGCGGGGCTGCGGGCTGGCGAGCGCACCGCCGATCAGGGCACCGGCCGCAAGGCCGAGCACGCCGGCCGCAACGGCGTCGCCGTGGCCGTGGTGGCGGCGGTGATGGCGCCATTCGTCGGCATTGGCCGCGGGCAAGGTCGCCAGCGTGGTCGCAACGACCGCGGCGGACAGGATGGCAGTCTTGAAAATTCGGTTCATGTCGGTCTCCTTCGTGCCGGACCGGGTCGTTTTCGGGATGCGGTCCGGCTTTAACGAAGATTAATATGCGACCGTGGCTGAACGGGGGCTGAACGAAATTTGACCAGGCGGCTCATCTAACTGGGCGGTTCAAGCGTGCGGCAAACACCGCAGGCCAGACCGGCCCACGTCCATTCTGTCCGGGGGTGGTTCAGCCGATCGACAGGTTGACGGCTTTCGGACCCTTGCCGCGCTTGTCCGGCTCGGTGTCGAATGTCACTTTCTGCCCATCCTCAAGACCGGGAAGACCCGACGCCTGCACGGCCGAAATATGGACGAAGACATCCTTTGCCCCGTCGTCCGGCGTGATGAAGCCGAAGCCCTTGGCGTGATTGAAGAATTTGACGGTGCCGGTCTGCGGCATGGGAAGCTCCTTTGATCCCACAAGTCCAGTCTCGGGCCGGCAAATGCCCGGACGGAAATTTGTCCTTTATTTTAGTGCCATCGGCAAGAGAAAGTTTTGCGGGTGCGGGCAAGCATCCCGGAACACAAAAGGCGCGACGAAAACCGCCGCGCCTTTACAGAATTCAAGTTCACTCCAAAAGCCTTGCAGCATCCTCACCCCGAAAGGACGCGCGGCACGCTGTGGTTTCAGGCAGCGCGGAGATTGACCGCTTTCGGACCCTTGCCCATACGGTCGGGCTCGACATCGAAGGTGACCTTCTGACCGTCGACGAGCGTGCGCAGCCCGGAAGCCTCGATCGCCGAGATGTGGACGAACACATCCTTGGCGCCGCCATCGGGCGTGATGAAGCCGAAGCCTTTGGTAGCGTTGAAGAATTTAACGGTGCCGGTCTGGGCCATTGGGGAAACTCCTTCACCCGTGTCAGTCTTGGTGGTTCCGCCCGCCGCCTGGCGCCGTGGGCAAGTCCCGGTGGTTGCTTCGGCAGTCATGCATTGGCGCATGGTAAAACCCCCCGCCGAAAACGGGGCTGTCAGAGATTCACAGTATCGGGGAAAGGTCGTCCAAAACGTTCCGCTCTCCGGGTCGCAAATGCCCGAACACAAAATTTATCGCACGGAAACGTGATGCTTGCAAGACACAGCCGCGGGCGGCCCCAACAGGCGCATCCCGACGCATCGCACCGATAGTCCCGGTTCTCTGCGCGGTCATCGGCCAGACTTCACCCAGGCATGGTCCAGCAAGCGGGGCAGGTGCTGTCTTGGCTTGCGCCGCCATACCGCCCTGGCTCGCCAGTTGCAAACAGGGGTTGCATCTGGCAGCGGAATGACGAGGATCGGCCTGACCCAGGCACCATTTGTGCAGGCAGGAGTTTCGAGGAGGGAACATTCATGCGGTTTCTTGCGGCAATCTTTCCGCGGCAGGTTTTTTCCATCCTGTTCCTGTTGGCAATTCTCGCAGCCTGCACCGTCGTGGTGGATGATGAGGGGCCGGGGCCGCGCCCGCCACGGCCGGGGCCGCAATTCTGCACTAGGCAATATGACCCGGTCTGTGCCCGGCGCGGCGGCGACCGCCAGACCTTCGCCAATGCCTGCCTTGCCGAACGGGCCGGATACCGCATCATTCGCGAGGGCGAGTGCCGCGGCGGTGGTGGTGGCGGTGAGGAGCAGACATTCTGCACCCGCGAATACCGCCCAGTCTGTGCCCGTCGCCATGGCGAACTGCGCACATTCCCCAACGAATGCGAAGCCCGCGCGGCGGATTATCGCGTCGTCGATGACGGGCCCTGCTAGCGCACCGACCTACAGCCTGGCCGGATAAGCACCATCTGGGGGCCGGCGTAGAGCTCAGCGCCGTTCCCGTTGGAGATGCGCAGGCGACGCGGATCTGCGGCATCATCAGCATGTGAAGCAGCGTTGTGGCGCGTCGGCTCAGTTGGCCGGGTTGTCGACCGGTTCGAGATTGTCTTCCGTGGTGACCCGCTCATAGGTCTCCTGATCGCTGCGGATGCGATATTGCGGCGAGCCGTCCTTGACCGGCAGCCGGCTCTTGATCTGGAACAGCTCCGCGGTCTTTTGGGCAAGGCCGGTGCGGCTCTTCATGCGGACGGTCTGGCCGACGGTGAAGATATGCGCCGGCGTGTCCGTGCGCCGCGCATTCTGCTGGAAGCGGATCATGTGACATTCTCCTGGTCGTGCCGAAGCGCTGCGTCGAGCTCGGCATGGTCAATGGCGACAAGCTGGCTGGTCGCGCTTTTCACTGTCCTTGCCGGCAGATGGATGAAAGTGGCGACGCGGCGCCAGGCAGGCCAGGACATGCCGTCGATCAGTTCTTCGTCGTGGTCGATGTCATAGTCGCCGGCCGGCTGCACGCCATCCAGCCCGCCAAGCACGAAAGGTGCCGCGAAATGCGCTATGGAATGGGTGGTGCGAGCAGACATTCTTGTGCCTCGAAGTTCTCGCTTGTGCCTTGAAGTTCTCGTGCCTTGAAGTTTCTTTCCGGCCTGCCCCGGAAGCGGAGCCTGCATTGCGGTGCCAGGTGTCGGCGATTTGGATAAGTTTGGCGGGCCGAGAATCCCTGACACCGCGGGGCCAAGCATGGCCCAAAACGGTTTCATACCAATAGTCTGAAAATACGGCTTATTCAAGAAGTTTTCGGCCTCTTACCCCTACCAACGTCAAATTACTTTTCTATAGTTATCCGCAGAACGATGATACGGTCCCGGTGCACCTCAAAAATTGTTTGAAGAACTTCCGAAAAAATTCCTCCGGCATTTGTATTTATCTAGCAATGGAAGGAAGAGAGTCATGAACTCCGCAAGAACACCGGATGTCCCGACAGTTGCAGTCAGTCCTGTCGCAAAGCCGATAAAGGTCTTGTCGCCGCGTCTCACGATAAGAAGCGACGAGGCGGCAAGGCGAAGGATTGCCGACACCGACGGCACGGCGCGGCGGGCGCGCCAGCTTGCCGAAAGCAACCGCCTGATTTGACGCGCAAGCCATGACGCTCAATTTTCCCAATCCCAGCCGCTCCTATGACGCGGCGGCCAAGCGCATTCGTTTCGTCGGCCATGACGGCATGCTCGAAGTCCCGTTCTTTGTCGAGGTCGCGGCACTTTCGGCGGCAAACCCGGCAGCAAGCGGAGCCGAGGCCGAATTTCTCAGCGCCTTCGACGCCAAGCGTTCGTCGATCCACGAGATTGCGCGCCAAGCCTACTCGCACGGCCGCAGGAACATGTATGTGCTGACGCCGGCCGACTTTCGGTAGGCTCCCCCGGGTTCGAAGTTTTGCTTCGTAGCGACCGCCGTCTGCTCTTGCACGCGCCGCAGCGATGGCCTAGATCGCGGCAGGCGGACAACACGGCAGGTTTCCCATCAACAGAGATCCGAGACAACCGGCAGGCGCACGTTACGGCTCAGGCGGACAGCCGCCGCTGGGGCTCGACCAGCACGTGCAGCAGGCGCTGCAGCTGCACCAGGCCGGGCGCCGGCAGGAAGCCGAGGCGCTTTACCGACAGGTGCTGGCGCAAAAGGCCAACCACCCGGCTGCTGCGCATTTCCTCGGGCTTCTGCTGCACCAGACCGGGCGCAGTGCCGAGGGGCTGGCGCTGATCGAACAATCGGTGCGTCTGCAACCGAACAATCCGGATTTCCTCAACAATCTCGGCACCGTGCTGCGCGACCTCGGCCGGGTCGCGGCCGCCGCCGATCTCTTCCGCAAGGTGGTGGCGATTCGGCCGGACCAGCTGGCGGCGCGTGACAACCTCGGCTCGTCGCTGAAGCAGCTCGGCCAATTCGAAGGCGCCGAGGATATTTATCGCGGCACGATCGGCCGTAACCCGTTCCATGTCCGCGCCCGCGTCGGGCTTGCCGAAACGCTGCAGGAAGCGGGCCGGCTGGATGAGGCACTGGCTGTCTTTCGCGAGGCGCTGACGATCCGGCCGAAGGATGCCGATCTTTTGCACGGCCTGGGTGTCGGGCTGATGGAAAAGGGAAATCTCGACGAGGCTGCGGATCTTTTCAGGCAGGCGCTGGCTGTGGACCCCGGCATGGCGAGGGCCTGGCTGATGCTTACCCAGGTCAAGCGCCAGAAGGAGCGCGACGCCGAGCTTGCCCGCATGGAGGCGGAGCACGCCAAGGCGCCGCAAGGCAGCCTGGCGCGCATGCAGCTTTCCTTCGGCCTCGGCAAGGCCAATGACGACCTCAGGGATTATGGCCGCGCTTTCGACTATTTCGCCGAAGGCAACGCGATCCGCCGCCAGGGCATCGACTACGACGCCGGCAAGACGCGCGGCGAGTTCGAGGCGATGAAGGCGGTGTTCGACAAGGCCTTTTTTGAAAGGCACAGGCCGAGCGGGATAGCCGACGACACGCCGATCTTCGTCGTCGGCATGCCGCGTTCCGGCACCACGCTGGTCGAGCAGATCATCGCCAGCCATCCGCAGGTCTATGGCGCCGGCGAGCTCAGCATATTGAAGACGGCGGTCGGCAAGCAGTTTCCGCTCAGCATGAAGGGCGGCTTTCCCTGGGGCATCGCCGGCATGCCCGACAAGGCCTATGCCGAGGCCGGCCAGGCCTATCTCGACATGCTGCACGCCCGCTATCCGGGTTCTCGGCACGTCACCGACAAGATGCCCGGCAATTTCCTCTTGGTGGGCTTCATCCATTTGATGCTGCCGAAGGCCAAGATCATCCATTGCGCGCGCGATGCGGCGGCGACCTGCCTGTCGATCTACAAGGTGCACTTCCGCGGCGACAGCCATCGCTACGGCTACGATCTCGACGAGCTCGCCGATTTCCACAATCTGTACACCGACATCATGGCGCACTGGCACGCCGTGCTGCCTGATGTCGTGCACGACGTTCGCTACGAGGATTTCGTCGCCGACCAGGAAGGCCAGTCGCGGGCGCTGATCGCCCATCTCGGTCTGCCGTGGGACGACGCCGTGCTGTCGTTCCACCAGACCGACCGGCCGGTGCGAACGGCGTCGGCTGCGCAAGTGCGCCAGCCGATGTATCAGGGCTCGGTCGACCTGTGGAAGCGCTATGGCGACCGGCTGAAGCCGCTGCACGACAAACTTGATCGAGGGGCGCCTACAGCTCGATGAAGGGCTGAAAACCGCCAAAGATCATGCGCTTGCCGTCGAACGGCATGGTCTCCCAGTCCGACTTGAGGCGCGGGTCGGCCATCACCTTGGCCATCACCGCGTCGCGGCTCTGGCGCGATTCGTAGACCACCCATGAGAAGATGACGACCTCGTCGTCCTTGGCCTGTACGGCGCGCGGGAACGAGGTGAGCTCGCCATAAGGGACGTCGTCGCCGACGCATTCGACGTAGGCAAGTGCACCGTGCTCCTTCCAGACGGCGCCGCCGGTTTCCGCCAGCTTCTTGTAAGCATCGAGCTTTGCCTTCGGTACGGCAAGTACGAAACCGTCGACATAGGACATCTGATTTCCTCCATGCGATCGTTTTCCTCTCCCTCTGGAGCGGGAGAGGTGATTTCAGACACAGCCTGTGTGGAATGCTAAGCTGCTTTCACCGGTGCGTTCATTGCCCATTCGACGCCGAACGGATCACGCATATTGCCCCAGCGATCGCCCCAGAACATCACCTGCAACGGCACGACTTCCTTGCAGCCCGCCTCGACGGCTCGCTGCCACCAGGCGTCGATGTCGTCGCTGCCGAGATGGAGCTGCATGGTGTAGCCCTGCGGCTTCACAGCGGCCATTCCATGCTCGGGATAGAAGTCGGAAAGCATCAGGGTCGAACCGTTGATGTGGAGATGGATATGCATGGTGCGGCCCTGTTCGTCCGGCGGATAGGCAAAGACCTGCTCGGCACCGAAGGCCTTTTGGTAAAATTCTGCGGCTTTGAAAGCGCCGTCCAGCTGAAGGTAGGGCGTCAATCCGCCAAGCACTTTGGCGGCGGGCTGGGTCTGCGGCTGGTCATTCATGTCATGCTCCTCTTTGCGTCTGGTTTGCCTTTGCGAACCACAGGACGAACGGAACGGCGACGATCCTACACGGCCGATGGTTTTTTGGATTCGAAATGGCGCCTGCCGCGACGGCCAACTGCCACCTTTCAACCTTCGATGTGAATCCGCGGGCTGTTTTGCGCGTCGACGACGATTTCCGGCCAGCCAATATCTTTGCGCAGCTCGATCGGCAATGAAAGGATGGCGCGTTCGCTACGATAACGGGCGCGAGCCGCCGAGTAACGCGTCACGGCGTGACCTATGGATGACAGAATAGACATGATGCTTTCTCCTCGATTGGCGCCGGCATCACCGTGTCGGCAACCCAAGGACGTGGCATGCGATCATCATCCGACAGAGCGCCGGAATTTTTTTCCGCAAGCCTTCAGCCGCCGGCTTCGGCAACCTCCCGGAAGAACTCCTCCGGGCTGTCGATCTCGGTCAATCGCCGTTTCTCGATCAGCCAGAAGCGGTTGCCAACCGCGCGGATGAAGGAGCGGTCGTGCGAGGCAAGCAGGCAGCTCGCTTGATGTTCCAGCAATTCCGCTTCCAGTGCTTCCTGACCATCGATATCGAGATGATTGGTCGGCTCGTCGAGTAAATAGAAATTGGGATTGGCGAGCCTCAGCGCCAGCATCATCAGCCGCGCCTTCTGTCCGCCCGACAGCACGCCGATCCTGCGCTCCTGCATGTCGACGAGCATTATGCAGTCAACGATGAATGGTACCTGAGAAGCCGACGTCCTCTTGCACCCATTGGGGTGTTCGGCAAAAATACTGCCGGACCAGCGTGGTGTTACGCGGCTGCGGATCTTCTGGATGCGACACAGAGAACCACTCTACCGACGGGGAAACACGCGAACCCACGGCGTTCGCCATGGCGGCGGCGACTACAAATTTTCCCGGCATATCAAGAAAGAGGACAAGACGAGCCGCGGCTCCATGCATGGCGAAAAACAATGGGGCCGCGACTACACGCCGTTGTTCAGATTCCTGCTTTCGAAAGTTGGACAGGATTGGTCCGATGTTCACAGTCAGGCAGTGGCGCGACTGGATCGACCGGACCCGATTTTCTGGATCGTTGCACTCAACGATGCCGACAAGCACTCGTTCGTCCGAGTGGGAGAAAATTCATATTACAGTGGCCTGTACTTGGATCAGGACAATCGCCTGGCGCTGGTCGATCCCGAACTCAGGTTGGAAGACATGAAGCCAAGCTGTTCCTGTTGTACACAAACGTTCAATGGTGTTCCATTCATCCGAAAATACGAAGCAGGTTAGGGCAGAGCCTCGCCGCGCCTTTCAGCCTCACCTGATCCCTGCGGCCCAAGCCACCAGGTCGTCCTCGCCGCTGCGCAGTCGCTTCATCACGCGTTGCATGGGCCAGCAGGTAACGCCGCTTCCAACTTCGAGAGCCGCGTTGATTTCCCCTTCGGGATCATCATCATTCGTCAGCCAATGCCCACCAAGTTCCCTGCGGAGCACCTCGCCGCAATAGCTGCCCAACGCAAACAAGCGCGGCCCGATATCTTGCGACATCAAACCGCCGGAGATGGGCTCCCCGTCCTTCGTCTGCTCGCGAAAGAAGCGCTCCACCTCCGATATGCTCCGTGGTGTGAAATTCGCGTCATAGCCCGAACTTTGCAGTGCTTTGGATATCCACTGCGCGGCTATCGGAATGTCATCCTGCAAGCGCCGCGGCGCGTTCGTCGTTTGAGACGCCGCGCGGGGCGGCAGGAAAGCTGCGGCGACGGCTGCGAGAAGTCCAAAGAAACGACGCGTCATCATCTGCACCCACCCAAGCGATGGCATGAGAATAGCTGTGGCTTCAAAGGAGCGCCACGGCGGATTGCCGGAGGCAATGGCAATGACGGTTGGCATTCGGCAGGACTGTCACACGGACCTCAAGTGGCCACCGCTTACTCCGTATTCCTTGTTCAAATCCAGCAGGAAATGTCCGAACACCGAGCTTCTGCCGAGATCGACAACGATCACAAGAAGGGCGTTGAACCTGCCGGTGCCAATCAAAACCTGATCAAATCGGTTTTGGGCGTCTCGGTAGACATAGTGGACGTCGTTCAAATATGGCAGCCCGATCTCATCCAGATCCAGCGCCTCGACATATGGCCATATGTCTACTGCAGCCTCTGCCGTGGCGGTGACGTTCGTCATAGGCTCCGCGAAGCAAGCCTTGAATTCGTCTTCCTGAAGTCTGCGAGTGACGACCATCAAGCATTCTAGACACCGGTTGAGAATGCTCGCAACAGGTATGCAGCCCGTTTACCGCCCCGGCCGACCCGTCTTGCCGGGCCGGCGCTTTTCACGGCGGGCGTCGGCGGGGTCTTCGTAGGAGCCGATACCACTGCGCTGGCGGACAATGGGTTTTGCAAAATCGTCGCGATCCTTCGCGCCCCCCTCTGCCCTGCCGGGCATCTCCCCCACACGGGGGGAGATCGGCTGTGGTTTCGCTGGCACCTTTCCCTCGACCGGCTTCTCGGTGCGCCGCACGGTCATCTCGTCGAGCGAGTTCTTCTTGAACAGCGGCTTGGTCGGTTCGCCCGGGATGCCGAAATCGGAGCCGTGCGCCTCTTCGGCCGACTGCTTCTTGAACAGCGAACGCGACACTGCGCCGGCCGGGGTCGGCATATCCGTGCCCGGCCCCATGGCGTCGAGCGAGGGCTTCGAAAACAGCGGCTTCTTCACCGGCACGGCGCCATCGGCACCCATTTCGTCGAGCGCCGGCTTGCGGAAGAGATTGGGCCGGGCCGCCTCTTCGGCGGCACGTGCCTCGTCGAGCTTGCGGAAACGCTCCTGTTCCTCTGATGTGCGATGTTTGGCCACGCCTTTGTTGTGCTTGCCCTTCTCGCGGCCCGAGACCGGGCTTTCCATGTCGGCATACTTGGCCAACGGGTCGTCGGAGATGGACAGCTCCATCTCGCGCAGCCGTTTGATCTCGTCGCGAATGCGGGCGGCCTTCTCGAAATCGAGGTTGGCGGCGGCGTCGCGCATCTGCTTGTCCAGGGCGTCGAGATGCGCCTTCAGATTGTTGCCCATCATCGCGCCGGCGCTGTCGGTGAACTGCGAGATATCGGCGCGGACATGATCTTTTTCGTAGACCGAGTCCAGGATGTCCGAAATGCGCGACTTGACCGATTCCGGGGTGATGCCGTTGGCCGCGTTCCACTCCATCTGCTTTTCGCGGCGGCGGTTGGTCTCGGCCATCGCCCGCTCCATCGAGCCGGTGATCTGGTCGGCGTAGAGGATGACCTTGCCGTCGACGTTTCTGGCGGCGCGGCCGATGGTCTGGATCAGCGATGTCTCGGAGCGCAAGAAGCCTTCCTTGTCGGCATCGAGAATGGCGACGAAGCCGCATTCGGGAATGTCGAGGCCTTCGCGCAGCAGGTTGATGCCGACCAGCACGTCGAAGGCGCCGAGGCGCAGGTCGCGCAGGATCTCGATACGCTCCAGCGTGTCGATGTCGGAGTGCATGTAGCGCACGCGAATGCCCTGCTCGTGCAGATACTCGGTCAGGTCCTCGGCCATGCGTTTGGTCAGCACGGTGACCAGCGTGCGGTAGCCGGCCCTGGTGGTCTCGCGGATTTCGCCCACGACATCGTCGACCTGCGTCTTGGCCGGGCGCACCTCGACCGGCGGATCGATCAGGCCGGTCGGGCGGATGACCTGTTCGGCGAAGACACCGCCGGACTGCTCCATCTCCCAACCGCCGGGCGTTGCCGAAACCGCAACGGAAAGCGGGCGCATGGCGTCCCACTCCTCGAAGCGCAGCGGCCGGTTGTCCATGCAGGACGGCAGGCGGAACCCATACTCGGCCAGCGTCGCCTTGCGGCGAAAGTCGCCGCGATACATGCCGCCGATCTGCGGTATGGTGACGTGGCTTTCGTCGACGAAGACCAATGCATTGTCGGGTATGTATTCGAACAAGGTCGGAGGCGGATCGCCCGGCTGGCGGCCGGTCAGGTAGCGCGAGTAATTCTCGATGCCGGCGCAGGAGCCGGTCGCTTCCAGCATCTCCAGGTCGAAGCGGGTGCGCTGCTCAAGCCGCTGCGCCTCGAGCAACCGACCCGCCCGTTCCAGTTCGACCAGCCGGTGCTTGAGTTCTTCCTTGATCGACTTGATGGCCTGATTGAGGGTCGGACGCGGCGTCACATAGTGCGAATTGGCGTAGATCTTGACGCTCTTCAGCTCGCCGGTCTTCTGGCCCGTCAGCGGGTCGAATTCGGTGATCGCCTCGATCTCGTCGCCGAACAGCGAGATGCGCCAGGCGCGGTCCTCGAGGTGGGCCGGGAAGATCTCGATCGTGTCGCCGCGCACCCGGAACGAGCCGCGGACGAAGTTGATGTCCTGGCGCTTGTATTGCTGGGCGACGAGGTCGGCGAGCAGCGCGCGCTGGTCGAGCCGGTCGCCGATCTGCATCTGGAAGGTCATCGCCGTATAGGTCTCGACCGAGCCGATACCGTAGATGCAGGACACCGAGGCGACGATGATGACGTCGTCGCGCTCGAGCAGCGAGCGCGTCGCCGAATGGCGCATGCGGTCGATCTGCTCGTTGATCGAGGATTCCTTCTCGATGTAGGTGTCGGTCCGGGGCACATAGGCCTCAGGCTGGTAATAGTCGTAGTAGCTGACGAAATACTCGACGGCGTTTTCCGGGAAGAATTTCTTGAATTCGGAATAGAGCTGCGCGGCCAACGTCTTGTTGGGCGCCAGGATCAGAGCGGGGCGCTGCGTCTCTTCGATCACCTTGGCCATGGTGAAGGTCTTGCCCGAGCCCGTGACGCCGAGCAGAACCTGGGTGCGGTCGTTGCTGCTGACGCCCTCGACGAGATCCTTGATCGCCGTCGGCTGGTCGCCGGCGGGCTCGAAATCCGAGACCATCTTGATGGCGATGCCGCCTTCGGATTTTTCCGGCCGGGCGGGACGGTGCGGCGTCCACAGCACGCCGTCCTTGTGCAGCGGATTGCCGGATTCGATCAGCGCCGACAGCGCCGCGACGGTGGCGGTGACGCCGCCCGAAGCCATGGTCTCGGCCTCTTCCAGGGAGACATCGAGGCCGGCGACAGGGTTGAGACCGGCCGCGGTGCGCTCCCGCGCCGAAGCCGCGCCGCCCATCGAGGTGCCGCGTGCCGTACGGCCGGGGGAAGAGGAGCGCTCGGGGATTTTCTTGGCAGACTTGGCGCCTTCCCTCCCCCTCGAGGGGAGGGTGGCGGCGGAGCCGCCGGGTGGGGTCGGTGCGGCAGTACTCGACGTTCCTTTGCGTCCCGCGCTGCCTCCGGCGACCCCCTCTGTCGCCTTCGGCGACATCTCCCCCTCGAGGGGGGAGATTTGGCGCCCTTCCTTCTCGGCTTCCTGCTCTATCTGCTCGGCCCAGTCAGCGATCGAGCCGGTCAGCGGGGCGCCGGTGAACTCGGCCTGCGGCGCCTCGGCAAAGCCGCCCTTGTACAGGGGCTCCGAGGCATCGAGGAAATCGGTCAGCGGACTGCGCCGCTTGGGCGGCGAAGCGCGCTCGTCATTCGCCGGCGGCGGCGTTTTTTTGTCGGGGAGTCTGGCCATGGCCCGAATATGGGAGGTATCGGCCAAAATGGAAAGAGCGGAGTGGCCGGTGGCGCGAGGCGCAATTTGGCTCCTGACAGCAGGCTGTCAGGAGTAGCGTCGAAGTGCGCCGCTCAATTAAACCAAAGCGCGAACGTCAGAAACCCGGCGCCGCCGAACTGGCGCTGGATCTGGTTGAACTCCTCGCTGGTGAGAATCTTGCCGCGCTCGAGATAGGGCGCGATGGCCGGGCCGGTGATCGACAGCACCAGGTCGAAGGTTTTTGGCTCATCAAAGAAGCGCTTCATGTTGATGCCTTTGTCGGCGATGCGGAAATGCGGCAGCAAGGTGCGGCCTTCCAGAAGATCCTCGGCCATATCAAGGGCGGCGAGCCAGGCCTGTACCTGCTGCTCACCAACTTCGAGACCGGTCAGCGGGCTGGCGCCTTTCTGCTGCGGCCCAGGCAGCCATTCGCGGTCATTGTCGGTTTCGGCGCGGATGGCTTTCCAGTCCTCGCGCGACAGCCGGATCATTTCCATGAGATGGCGGCGCGCCGCTTGCCGGCGCTCCGGCTCGACCACTTGCCAGTTGATGAGATGGACCAGCGAAATGAAATCGGCGATGCGCCATTCGGACGACAGAATGCCGCCGCTCATGCCGCCGTCCGGCGGCACGAGCGTGTCCTGCAGCGGCAGTTTGGCGCGCGGGAACAGCATATGGAACGAACCGTCGAAGGTGTTGCTGAAGTCATGCGCCAGCCAGAAATCGGCCTGCGCCAGCAAGAATTCGGCATAGCCCTGCAGCCAGTAGCCGTCGGCGCGGTCGAAGCGGAAGGTGAGGGCCGGTGCGGCCGCGTCTGGCGCACCGCCGCCGCGTGACAGAGACGCCATGACCGCGGCGGCGCTTTCGTCCGGCGCGATCTGGCCGTCCTCGTTGAGATCGATGCCGAGACGGGTCAGGTCGATGACCATGCCGATATCGGCTTCGGCGGGTACCGAAGCGAGCGTGGCTGCGGATTTCTCCAACCGGTCGCGGAAGGCGACGAGAATGGCACGGAATTGTTCGTAGGTCAGCGGCTCGGGATTGGCATTGTCCGGCACCGGCAGCCGCATCAGCGGCAGCATGAACGATTGCGGGCTGTCGAAACCGTGGCGGTGCAGGCCGCCGGCGAGGATCTCCAGCGCGGTGAAGAATTCGCCGGCGCCGGCGGCATAGGCGGCAGCCGGATCGCCTGGCGCGGCGGCTTCCAGAGCGGCAAGAGCGCTGTCGCGTTCGGCTACGATTTTTGCCTCGAACAGGGCCGCCGCTTCGGGAGCCGCGGCGCTGGGTAAAGCCAGCGGCAGGAGAAGAATGATGGCGCACGCCACCAGCCTGGAAAAACGCTTCATCGTGATCGCCCCTTTTGTCGCTCCGCAGTGGATCATACACGCATTTGGTTCGCTGCGCCTGTGGCCCTGTGGTTCACCCACAACAGTCGACGCTTCAATCAATCCGGCGGACGGTCTACACAAGGCAAACGATTGGGCGTCGCGTGTCGAACTATCCGCTTTCCTACAAACTGTCGTGGCTGCCGCGCTTCCTCCGGCCTTCGCTCGACGGCGACGCGCGCGGCTTTGCTCCGGCGGCCGCAGCCCTGCTCGAACCACTGCCGGCGCGGATGGTGCGGCTGGCTTTCGTCGGCGATATCTCGGCGGTGGCCAATCGCCGCGTGCCGGACTGCGATCCGGCGATTGCGGCACTGCTTGCCTCGGCCGATCTGGTGGTCGGCAATTGCGAAAGCCCGGTGGTGGAGCGGCCGAGCGCTGTTTTGGGCACCAGGCTTGGCACGCACCATGCGATGAGCGAGCGGTTCCTTGCCGAGGCGCTGGCCGCCGCCGGCATTTCGCGTGAAAAACTGGTGCTGTCGCTGGCCAACAACCATGTGCTCGACCAGGGTATTGCCGGCTTCGACGAGACCGTCGCCGCGCTGGAGCAATTAGGCATCCGCACGATCGGCACTGCGGCTCCGGTCGAGCGGTTTGCGGTTGGTTCGCTGACGGTAGGCCTTGCCGCCTTTACCTTGTGGCGCAATACCGACGAGGCTCAGTTCGCGGGCCGAGTCTCGATGCAAGCCGATCCGACGCAATGGCCGCACGCTGCCGCTTCGGGTGTCGACCTCCTCTGCGCGGTGCCGCATTGGGATTGGGAATTCCGGCATTTTCCACGTGCGAAGACGCGGGCAATGGCGCGACTTCTGGCCGAACATGGCGTCGGCCTGATCGCCGGACATCATGCCCATGTCGTGCAGCCGATCGAGCGGATCGGCAAGACGCTCGTTGCCTATGGGCTCGGCGATTTCATCGGCACCGCCTTCGCGCGGCAGCCATGGCCCAGCCGCATCGGCGCCATTCTCGTCGTCGACATCAGCGACGATCCCGGCACGCGCGGGGCCATCGCCGCCTACCGGCTGCATGCCTTCATGCGGTTGCGCGCCGGCGATCACGAGCGGCTGGTCCCGGTTGAAACGCTGGCGGGAAAATCCAGGCAAAGGGTTCTAGCCCGCCTCGATGCGGTCTTCGGTGCCGTGCGCTGACGCAGTCCACCAAACCGGCTATCATGCCCAGCGCGGGCAGGCTTGTGGCGGCGGGTGGGTGATGGAAACTGCGGATTTCATGCCGAACGAAGCGGTGATCGCCGGCCTCAGGAAGAACATCGAGGCCTATGAGGCGCAACGAGCTTCGGCCCATCGCCGGACACGCTGGCGGGTGCCACTTTTCATCGGGCTGGTGCTGGTGTTCGTGGCGTTTGTGGCCTGGCTCTTCAATGGCGTTGCCGACCCCAACGAGCAGTGGTTCTCGACCCCGCATGTGTTCCTCTATATCGGCGGATTCCTGGCTGCGATCCTGCTCTATTTCCAGGCGATCAAGCCAGCGCGCAAATTGCAGCAGTCGTTCCGCAGCACGCTGTTGCCGATCATCTTCGGCTTCATCGAGGACATGCAGTACCGGCACAACGTCAAGCCGAATTCGTTCGACCGGCTGCCGCGCGAGACGGTTGGTCCGTTCAACCAGCAGTCTTTCGACGATGTTTTTTCCGGCCGGTACGAAGGATTTCCGTTCGAGCTTTACGAGGCAAATCTCCGGGAAGGAACGGGCAAGAGCACGACGGCAGTGTTCAAGGGCGTCATCATCGCCTTCGAGACGATCGTGCCGTTCCCCGGCACATTGGTGGCCGCGCGCCGGACCAACAAAGTACTCGGCTTCTTCCGCGGCATCTTCGGCAGCAAGATGCAGGAACTATCCAGCGGCGTGCCGGAGCTCGATGCCGCCTACGAGTTCCGCACCGACAATATCGAGGCGGCGCGGACGCTGGTAACCGGCCGGCTGGCGCAGGCACTGGAATGGCTCGGCGAAACCCGGCCGAACGATCCGGCGCGCGTCGCGCTCAGCGGCAGCGACGGTTTCCTGCTGCTGCCGCAGGAAAGGAATTTCTTCGAGCTGCCGGATATCTCCACGCGCCTCGACTACACCAAGCATGTCGCGCCGATGATCGCCGACATGGCCACGATCCTGGCGACAGCGGCGCTGGTGCGAAAGATCGGCGTGAAGGATGTAGAGGCCGGTTGAACTAGAATTCAGCCGTCAACAATCGAAGCCATAGTTCTGGCGATAATAGTCGGCCTCTTCCTTCGACATCTTTTTGAAGAGAACGCAGACAGTGAAACTTCCCACCCGGCGGCCGTTCTTCATGTAGCCCCAGTCGGAAATATCGTCCCGGCTGAATTCGATCTCCTGGCCTGCCACGACGTTGTGCACGGTCTGCGGCTCGTTGTCCAAGGTTCCTGCAAATCCGGCCGCCGTCCGGTGGAAGGGAAAGACCCAGAAATGTTCAGTGGCGTCCCCGTCCCTGACCACGACTTTCAATTGGAAGTCGGCCGTTCCGGATGGCGGTGCGTCGGCCAATACCAGGAAGTCGTCGAGACTGGCACGCGCCTGCTCGATAGCGGCCGCCATCTCCGGATCGTCGCCAGCTACGCTGACGACCTTGTCGTCGCCTTGACCAGGAGTCTGCGCGTCGGCTGATGCCGGAGCAAACGCAAGCAACAGGGCAAGCGCGATACGGGCTGCAAGCTTCATGATGCGACTGCTTTCGACATTTTCGCCAGACAAACCGGATCATCTTTCGCCGAACGTCTGATTGGCAACTGGTTTTTGTCTCCATCAGGCGCTATTCCAGGGACAGTGGGGTGGGGCTATGGTCGAAGAACGCAAGGGGTTTCGCCTGTCGCGGCGGCTGCTGCTGGGTGCGGCGGTGGTCGGCGGCGCGATGCTCTGGGGCGGCACGACCGTGGCGCGGCTGGCGCGCGGTCCGTCGGGGCAGAAGAATTCCGGGCGCATCGCCGACATTGACGGGATCGACCTGGCGCAGAAGCCGCTGGAGGGCCCGCCAGCCTACGATCCGGCGCTGCCATGGCTGACCAAGGGCGGCAACATCAACGATGCCAGCGGCCTGTCGATGACACCGGTCTACGGCGTTATCGAAGTCAGCGAGGAAGACCACATCGCGAGCGCGCTGGCCCTTGCCCGCGCCAATAGCCTGAAGGTCTCGGTCGCGGCGGTGCGCCATTCGATGGGCGGCCACGCCTTCGACGACAACGCGCTGGTCCTCGACATGCGCAAATTCAACAAGGTCAGTGTCGACCCGACGGCGAAGACGATCACCTTGCAGCCGGGCGCGCGCTGGCACGACATCCAGAACCTTTTGCACCCGCGCTTCGCGGTGAAGGCGATGCAGTCGACCGACATCTTTTCGGTCGGCGGCTCGCTGTCGGTCAACGCGCATGGCATGGACCACCAGGCCGGCTCGGTCGCCGGCTCGATCCGATCGATGCGGGTTATGCTGGCCGACGGTTCGGTGACGACCTGCTCACCGGCCGAAAATACCGAGCTGTTCCGCCACGTCGTCGGCGGCTACGGCCTGTTCGGCGTGGTGCTGGAGGCGACACTCGACATCGTCGACAACGCCGTCTACCGGACCTCGCGCGAGATCATCAAATCGGACGATTTCCCGACGTTCTTCGCCGAGGTTCTGGAGCCAAACAGGGCGATCGGTCTGTTTTATGGGCATCTGTCGACTGCGCCGGGCAATTTCCTCGAGGATATAATCGTCTACCGCTATGACAAGGTGGCCGACCAGCCGCCGGCCGACCAGCCGGCAATCGGTGAACCGGGTTCGGTCGGGCTCAAGCGGGTGATCATCAACCTGGCGAAATGGGGCAGCCTGTTCCAGGAGCTGAAATGGTTCACCGAAAAGACGCTGGAGCCGCAATTCGAGAGCTGCACGGTGGCGCGGACGACGGCAATGGGCGAGGGCGAGGCCTGCCTCGTCACGCGCAACAATCCGATGCACGATTCAGTGCCCTATCTGTTCAACGATCTGCTCGATGAGACCGACATCCTGCACGAGTATTTCATCCCGCGGGCGGCCTATAACCCGTTCATCGCGGAAGCGCGCGAGATCCTGCGCAACCAGACCCTGCCGGTGCTCAACGCGTCGGTACGCATCGTCCACAAGGAGGATGTGGCGCTGAATTATGCGCCGGAGCCGGCCTATTCGCTGGTGCTCTACATCAATCAGCCGACAGACGCCGACGGCAATGCCAGGATGCGGGCGCTGACAAGGGCGCTGATCGACGTGACGATCAAGCATGGCGGGCGTTTTTTCCTGCCCTACCAGCTCCACTACACAGGCAAGGAACTGCTTGCCTCCTATCCGGAACTGCCGTCCTTCCTGGCGAAGAAGCTGCAATACGATCCGGGCGAGCTGTTTTCGTCGATTTTTTATCGCGCCGTCAAGGCACTGATCGGCACGGCCTGAAGCGGCGGCTACAGACCGTCAGGCAGCTTCGCCGTCAGCCAGTTCGCCGAACGCCTGGCGATGCCGATCGTTGCCGATGCGGCGCGGCCGAGATCGGTCTTGACCACGGCGTAGCCGGCCTTCGTGCGGTAGAGCAGGGCGCTGCCGCCATCGACCGCCGCTTCATAGGCGACCGGCCGGACGGCTTCCGTTTCCGTCGCCGTGGCCTGCGTTCCGACCGCAGCACTGGGCCGATGGCTCAGTTCCGGTGGCAGCGGGTCTGTCGCTGCGGTGCTGGCCGTCGTCAATTCAGGCTCGGAAGCGGTCGCAGCGAGCTGCGATGACGAAGACGAGTTCTGTGTCCGGCAGATGCCGGAGACCAGCGGATAGTCGAAATTGCGCTCGTGCAGCATCTGGCTTTTCATCGCCGCTTCGCATTCGGCGATGGTCGACCATTTGGCGGGCGTCTCGCCGATATATTCGCAAAGCTTGGCGTCGCAATCGCAGCCGACGATGGTCATGGCGACAAGGGCGGTCTTGATCACAGTCTTGTCCCTCCGAGTTGCCTGGCACATGTGCGCAAGACAACGTGTCTACGGCATCATCAATCGTTGCGGAACAAGGCGGGATTTGGCCGCGATTGTGGAATGAGCGTGGCGGAGCATCACGCAACGTCTTGCCGAGGCCGGCTGTGACCGAAAGGCCTCAGTAATCGTAGACATGCTCGAGCCTGGCGCCCGCCGTCATCAGCGCCGGCAGCACGATGTGCAGCTTGCGCACGGCGACGGTCAGCCCGGTGCGGCGCGTGGAGGGTTCCGCCGGAAGCGGGTAGCTGAACAAGGTGCGTGCACCTTCGGGAACATTGATCTCGTCATTGGAAAGCATGGTGACCATGATCTCGTCATTGCCGCCGATCTCGACGAAGGAGACGCCCTTGTCGATCAGGCGCGGGATCATGTCGGTGAACACCTGATAGCGCCTGGTGACGAAGACCGTGCCGTCGGCGCCGAGATCGCGCTCCAGCAAGGTGTCGGGCTCGTTGCGCGTCACTTCCCCGACCGGACCCTTGGCCCAGACATGAATGTCGAGCAAGGCGGGATCGGTGGTGGCGGCGAGCGCCGACTTGATCAGATCGGCATAGCCCTGCTTGATCGTGTCGGCGAGGCCGAAGGCGAGCTTGCGTTCGCCGGTGCGGACGGCGCTGTCGTCCGGCGCCGGCTGGACGGCTAACAGGCCGGCACGTTTTTCGGCATAGGGAAACTGGTACCACGGCACCTGATCGAGAAAACCGGCGTAGTCGGCCGCGACCTTGGCCTGGTAGATGTCGACGGTGGTGCGCTTGCCGGCTGTCGCTTCGGTAATGCGGCCGACCGTATTTTCATAGGCCCACTGGATGGCGTGCTCGATCGTGTGGCTGGTGCCGATGATCACCAGCATCTGGTGGTTGTCGAGGTTGAACTTGTAGGCGGAGCTGGCGCGGGTGACCATCGCGTAATCCTGCCAGAAGCGGCCGATATAGGAGAGATAAGGGAAGCCGCTCGGCTGGTTCTTGTCGACAAAGCCGGCATATTCACGCGCGGCGTAGACGATGGCCCATTCCGGATAGGTGAGAAAGGTCGATTCCTCCGGCCGCTGGTAGCCGGGAATCTCGGCACCGATCTTGTCGGCCAGCGCCTTCGGCGGGGCACCCTCGGTGACGCCCGGCAATGGTGTTGCGTCCAACGACGGCGTCGTGAGAAAGCCGTAGGCCAGCCCGGCGATCGGGATCAACACGACAATGACGACGAGCCAGAGGATCGCCTTGATGATGCGCTTCAGCCAGCGAAACAGGAACATGGCCGGTCAGGCCGTGGCGAAATGGTCGTACACACGTTTCGACAGCCAGAACCCGACGTAGACGGCGAAGCCGCCGATGACGATGTGCGGCAGGTTGGCGAAGAAGCGGGCCGGGAATTCGATGTCGTTCAGGGAGCGGAAGCCGTTGATGAAAATGCCGCCATCGAGGCAGCCGGAACCGGTGACCAGGCCGAGCACGCCGTCGAACAGATAGACCGAGCCGAACAGCTTGAAATAGAACACCGCCTGGCGGTGCGAGATGAAAGCGGCGGCCAGCGCCCAGACGCCGGAGAAGGCGTGCAGCAAATCATCGTACCACTGCAGCGAAAACAGGCCGAACAGATTGCCGCCGGCGTCGTTGAAAGCCGGCACATAGCCGATGGCAACAACGCCGAAGAACAGGAAAGCATAGGCAACAGCAAGCTTCTGGATGAGCGTCATGAAATGTCCCCCTGCCGTCAGCCCTTTTAAACGGCCCCCGACGGCAAATGGATAGTAGCTGATTTTGGCGCAGCGTGAAGCGTCGCCGGCAAAATCGTCAGGCGGGGCCACAAAGACAGTCGGCGCCGGGATTTCTCCCAGCGCCTCCCTGTCAGATCAGGACACGGTCGCGGCAGCAACTCCCGAAAGATGTCGCGCCATGCCGGCCTTGATTTTGACGGTCCTGCCAGTCGCCACCCGAGGGCAGCGTCCGTTCCGGACCACGCCGGTCTCCGCTCTTGCGAGCTTTGCCCAGCGCGCCATCGAAGGTTTTTGCCGTCCTTCATGGCAGCATCGATCCGCCGTCGGCGTTCGCACGCTTTCCGCGGCCCCGTAGGTCTCGGCGTCCATCCCTCCAACAAGCAAGCCTGTTCTCGTTCAGGGCCGTACGGGCCTCAGGAAATCCGCCGTTCCGCTTTGCCTTTCGGCGTGGCGATCGGTAGTCGCCTGAGATGGGTTTTAACGTACGTCGGATAAGCGTTTGGCGGAACTGCCGCAGGCCTGTGGATAGCGGGATTATCGGGGACTGACCCTGCCAAAATAGCGACTTTCCGATCTCTGCCGCCGCCGGTCGGGATTTGCCGCCTCGATGCCGAACCCGCATTGTCGGGTAATCGCCCCTTGCCCCGCGGCCCGGCGCGGGCTTCAATGCCGGCAAATGATTGGAAGGCGTGTTCGATGGCCTTGGGGAGGCAGGCTTGAAGGTCGCGGTGGTTCTCAATCCGATCGCCGGCGGCGGCAGGCTCAAGCGGCATTGGCCCGAGGTTGCGGCTTCGCTGAAAAGACATTTCGGTGATTTCGAACTGCGTGAAACGCAGGCCGAGGGCGATGCCGAACGGCTGGCGCTCGACCTTGCCGCCATCGGCTTCGAACTGGTGATCGCGGCGGGCGGCGACGGCACCGCCAGCGAAGTCGCCGACGGCCTGCTGAAGGCTTTCCGGGAAAGCGGCCGGACGGCCGAACTCGGGCTGCTGCCGTGCGGCAGCGGCATCGACTTCGCGCGCGGGCTCGGCCTGTCGAACAACGTCGATCTGACGCTGAAGCGGATTGCCGAGGCCAAGGGGCGCAAGGTCGATGCCGGCTGCATCAGCTATGTCGACGACCATGGCGCGCTGGCCAGCCGCCATTTCATCAACATCGCCAGCCTCGGGCTTTCCGGCGCCACCGACCGCGCGGTCAACGCCGACAAGCGCAAGGGCAAGGTTTCGGCCAAGGCGCTGTTCTATTGGCGCACGGTCTGGGAATTCCTCCGTTACCGCTTCCAGGACGTTGCGATCACCATCGACGACGGTGCCCCGGTCGAGGTGCGCATGGCGCTGGTGGCGGTGGCCAACGGAAAATTCTTCGGTGGCGGCATGATGATCGCGCCCGACGCCGAGCTTAATGACGGCGAGTTCGACATCGTCATCCTGCGCGCCGCCGGCAAGCTGAAGCTGATCTGGGACATTCGCCTGCTCTATGGCGGGCGGCACCGCAACCATCCGGCGATCACCATCCTGCGCGGCAAGAAAGTGGTTGTCGAGCCGCTCGGCGATGTGCAAAAGAACGCCGCGCTGATCGACATAGACGGCGAATCGCCAGGTCGCATACCGGCGACCTTCGAAATCCTGCCCGGGGCATTGACGCTGAGATATTGAATCAAGGCGTTGAGGGATTGATTCAAGTTCTTTCGGCGGTGATTCCGATCCTGCGTCCAACGCGTTGAAATCGCGTGACATTGTCGCCCGCTCGACAGGTCACGGCATCAGCGGCGTCTGCATCATCTGCAAATGCAGGTCCTTGCCGGTCCAGGGATGCGCCTCGCAGACGGCTTCGTCGAGTTCGACACCGAGGCCTGGCTCCTTCGACGGGATGACGTTGCCGTCCTGCCATTCGATCTTCTTCTTGAGCAGCTTCGCGTGAAAACCGTCCCACTGTTTCAGCGATTCCAGAATGAGGAAATTGGGCAGCGTCACCGCAAGCTGGATGTTGGCGGCGCCGACGATCGGCCCGCAATAGCAGTGCGGCGCGACCTGGATGTGATAGGCCTCGGCCATGGCGGCGATCTTCTTGGTTTCGAGAATGCCGCCGGAGCGGCCGAGGTCCGGCTGCAGAATGGTCGCCGCACGGTTCTCGATGACGCGGGCAAATTCAAATTTCGTGGTCAGTCTCTCCCCTGTTGCGATGGGGATCGAAGTGCCCCTTGCGACCTGAGCCATGACCTCGGGCATGTCGGGCGGCACCGGCTCCTCGAACCACAGCGGATCATAGGGCTCGATGGCGCGAGCCAGGCGCAGCGCGCCCGATGCGGTGAACTGACCGTGCGTGCCGAACAGGATATCGGCGCGGGTGCCGACCGCCTCGCGGATCGCCTTGACCATGCGGGCGGAGAGGTCGACGTCGACGAGGCGCGGCTGGTGGCCGTCGAAGGCGGTGTAGGGGCCGGCCGGGTCGAGCTTGACCGCATTGAAACCCTGCTCGACATATTCCAGCGCGCAGGCAGCAGCCAGGTCGGGATCGTTGTAGACGTTCTTGCCGCGCGCGTCCTCGGAGTGGACGCTGCCGCTGTGCGGGTAGAGGTAGGTATAGGAACGAAGCGTTTCGTGCACCTGGCCGCCGAGCAGCTTATAGACCGGCTTGCCGGCCTCCTTGCCGATAATGTCCCAGCAGGCGATTTCGAGCGCCGAGAAACAGCCCATGCCCGACACGTCGGGGCGCTGGGTGAAGCCGGATGAATAGGCGCGGCGGAAGAAGGTCTCGACATCGTGCGGGTCGCGGCCGATCAGATAACGCTCGGCCATGTCCTCGACCATTTTCGCCGTGACATGAGCCGAGAAGGTGGCGTTGTAAGCTTCGCCATAGCCGACGACGCCGCCATCGGTGGTGAGCTTGACGAAGATGAAATACTTGCCGCCGATGCCGGGCGGCGGATTGCCCACTACCCAGGTCTTGACGTCGGTGATTTTCATTTCTGATCCTCCAGAACCAGTTCGGCGCCCTTCCATCCGGTCATGATCGCGGCGGCGTTGGTGTTGCCGGTTATGTTGTCGGGAAAGATCGAGGCGTCGATAACGCGCAACGCGTCGAGGCCGTGTACCTTGAGGCGCGGATCGACCACGGCGTGCGCCGCGTCCGGCCCCATGCGGCAGGTCGAGACCGGGTGGTAGACGGTGCCCGAGCGCTTCCTGAAATCCTGAATGAGATCCGCATCGGAGGTGATCGAGGGACCGGGCAAAACCTCTTCCTCTATGATCTCGGCCATCGCCGGCATCGAGGCGATCTTCCGGACGAATTTCACCGCCGCCAGCATTTCAGCGACATCCGCCTCGGTCGAAAAGGCATTGGCGACGATTTTGGGATAATCGCGCGGATTGGCGGAACGGATCATGATTTCGCCGCGGCTCGACGGACGGCAATTGGACAGCCCGATGGAAAAGCCCGGCCATGGATCGGGCGTTAGGATCGGCCGTTCGCCGCTCTTCGGAATGACGGTCGAAAACGCCTGGAAATAGAGCTGCATGTTGGGCCGCGCCGCGGCCGGATCGGTGCGAAAGAAGCCGCCGGCATTGTTCATCGACAGCGACAGCGGGCCCGACCGCAAAAACACATATTGCATGCCGACCAGCAGCTTGCCCCACCATGGGCGCAGGATCTGGTTGAGCGTCGGCAGCCTGCCCTTGAAAGTGTAGTTGATGCCGACATGGTCCTGCAGGTTTGCCCCGACATTCTCGTTGGCGTGAACGACAGGAATGCCCAGACCAGCAAGAAGCGCCGATGGACCGACACCGGAGAGCTGGAGAAGTTGGGGCGAATTGACCGAGCCGCCCGACAGGATGATCTCGCGGCCGGCGCGGGCGGTTTTCGTCTCTCCATTCTGGAGGTACTCGACACCGACGGCGCGCTTGCCCTCGAACAGGATTTTTGTCGCCAGCGCGTTGATCTCGACGCGGACGTTCTTGCGCTTCATCGCCGGGCGCAGGAAGGCGCGCGCCGCCGACATGCGGCGGCCGTTCCTCGTGGTGATCTGGTAGACGCCGACGCCTTCCTGGGAGGCGCCGTTGAAATCCGGGTTGAGCGGCAGGCCGGCCTGGTTGGCGGCGGCGAGATAGCGCTTGGTGAGCGGATGGACGGAGGTCGAGCAGTCGGTGATATGCAGCGGCCCGCCGACGCCGCGCCATTGATCGGCGCCGGCCTGGTTGTCCTCCAGCGCCTTGAACGCAGGCAGCAGGTCGTCGAAGCCCCAGCCGGGATTGCCGGCATCCCGCCAGGCATCGAAATCCTCGCGCGCGCCCCTGATCCAGACCATGGCGTTGATCGAACTCGAGCCGCCGAGCAGCTTGCCGCGCGGCCAGTGGTCGACATTGCCGGCGAGGCCGGGGTCCGGCTCGGCCTTGTAGTTCCAGTTGACCGCCGGGTCGAAGAAGGTCTTGCCGTAGCCGAGCGGCATCTGCACGTAGAAGCGGCGGTCGCTGCCGCCGGCTTCCAGCACCAGCACCGAGAAGCGGCCGGAAGCCGACAATCTTTCGGCCAGGACCGAGCCGGCCGAACCGGAGCCAACGATGATGAAATCATAGGTCTGCATGGTGGCTGCGGCTGGCTCCGGAATTCGGCTCTAACCTAGGCTTGGGCGCGACGCGGCGTCGCCGGGTCTTCCGGCATCCGATGTGAAAAAAGCGACTGGTGATATTCGGTTTGAATGGCCGCTTGTTGCCTGCTGCCCGAGTTCAGTCGTGTTCGCGCCCATCCGGGTCGAACAGGGCCGCCACCTCATTGGCTTCTTCCAGCAGGAAGGTGAACACGCTCGTGTAGGACTTGATCGAACCGGACAGAGGATCATCACTCTCCCAGCGAAAGACCCTCCCGTCCGGATTCATGCCAATTAAATTCCTATTATCCCCGAGTGAACCAATAAAGAGAACATCGTCTGGTGCATTGCTTGGCCGTCTCTGTACATTCGGTTCCAGTATGGAGAAGGGTTGTTGACCCGCCTCCACTAAATTTGTGCGTGACCAGCTGCGTCGCAGCCCATAGACGTTTATATAATTCGCAAACAGACCTATCCCGTTGTGGAGCATGAGAAAGCAACGGAAATTATCTGGAAGTCGGCACGAAATTTCAGACTCCATCTGCCCAACTCCGATGGCATCAAGCGGCGCATACAGTTGATGCAAATACGCTTCAGGCGCTCGATGCGGCGTATGGCCGATCCACTCTGTTCCATCCGGATATGTCTTATAACCGAGACTTTTCCATTTATCGACCGATGCTCGGATTTCTCTGTATGCACGAGCGTCTTCTTCGTTCGACCATTCTTCCTGCCCAGGCATTTCCTTAATAGGCTCCATTTACCCAGTTCGACGGGTTCGTAAGGTCTAACCTGTCGAACGCATCCATCGCATCGAAAACTTTACCTAGTGGCTCTAGCGACCGGCCGGAAGCCGACAATCTTTCGGCCAGGACCGAACCGGCCGAGCCGGAGCCGACGATGATGAAATCATAGGTCTGCATGGTGGCTGCGGGCGGCTCCGGAATTCGGCTCTAACCTAGGCTTGGGCGCGACGCGGCGTCGCCGGGTCTTCCGGCATCCGATGTGAAAAAAGCGACTGGCAACTTCGTTTGAATTTCGACTTTCAGCGCCAAGAAGATTTTTTTGAAAAGAACCTAGCTTGCCCACGCGTCGAGTCGATTGAGGACAGCAATGGCTGGATAGGATTTTCGGTTGGGATAAGCACGCCTGTAATAGGCATTCCAATAGCTTGTGGCCTTGCTGCGCATCGCACGCATTACGTCTCGGTTCTGTCGGACAAAACTGGCATAGGCTGATGCGTCCAGATCAGGTACTGCGGCGTAGATGTCTTCGGCAATTTCGACAACATATTCGCCTAACAGTAGAACGACGAAGGCGATGCTCCAACTTTCATTCAGCGAAAGGATCACCCTGGCTGATTTCTGCCGCAAAAAGCCATCTGTCGATCGTGTCAGCAGGCAATGCGACGGAAATGAAAAGCCAAGGTGATGCTCTCGCACGCTTGGCAGAAAATGTAACCGATAAGGAATATAGATGCCCGCTCCATCAGAAATGAGATGCCGGGACGTCGTTCGGTAAGTGTCGTCGACAAAGGGCGTCAACTCCTCCTCTGCCATGGTGGTCAACATGCTGAATGGGAAAGCTGACTTCGCAGCGCCCGAGAACGGTTTGCGTCGTGTGAACCAATCCACGTTGTGCCTCTGACCAAAAGTTGAAAACGATCCGGCTTCATTTCGAAGTGCCTGCGCTTCCTCGACAAGCGATCCAAGCATTACAGACGAAGATCGGCAATCTGCTTGAAATCATAGCGCATGATCGGCCGGGCCGGCGTCCTGCGGGCGACGATCCTGAACCCGGCGCGCGTGAAGGTGGTGGCATATCCGCTGCCGGATGCGCACGGCGATGTTTCGGCGTCGAAAGGATAGGCTTCGAGTGCAGGCGCATTTGCGCGCCTTGCGACGTCCAGGGCCTGTGCAATCAGCTGGGATGTTGCGCCCCGTCGGCGGTATTGTTTTCGCACGTAGA
The DNA here is from genome assembly GCF_040322355.1 of Mesorhizobium sp. M0145. Taxonomy (NCBI): domain Bacteria; kingdom Pseudomonadati; phylum Pseudomonadota; class Alphaproteobacteria; order Hyphomicrobiales; family Phyllobacteriaceae; genus Mesorhizobium; species Mesorhizobium sp. M0145. Next base: position 53,623 of record NZ_JAMYTK010000019.1, on the reverse strand, counting down.
GGCAGGACAGGGACCAGACCGGCGCATCATCCACACGCTTGAGCTGCCACAGCCGATCGAGCCAGGGCAGGGCATCTCGCGTTGTCACCTGACACCAGCCGACAGCCGTATCGCCGTCGAAAGCAAGCAAACCCGGAGGCGGACCATGCTGGACGGCTTGCCGGAACGCTGCCTTGTTTTCCTCGCCGGGTCGCTTTCGGTAAGAACTGCCGATCCGTCCGTACATACACCAACAGCGACTGCAGACGGCGCTGTCACCGAACAGGTCCTCGAGCGCCGGCCACAGATCGGGCGTTAGTGGGCGAAAGCCAAGTTCCATGTCAGCCGTCATCCGCTATTGATGTTGCTCATTCTAGCCTGCACTGCGCGCTAGCGCATCATAGGTTGCGGTCCATGCGGGGATGTTCAAACCGGGGTTTCACTCAGCATCCCCGTCATGCACCAACTCAGCGCAGAAAACCGAGCACGGCCTCGATGAATTCGGCGGGGTACTCGATGTTCGACAAGTGGACCGCGGGCAGGACAACCAGTTTCGCGCCGGGCACCGTCGCCGCGATCAGCTCGCTATGGCTGGCGGCTGTCACAGTGTCGTGCCGGCCGGCGATCACCAGCGTTGGCCTGGAAATCAGCGCTATGGTTCGGCGAAGGTCCGCATCGCGAACCGCCGCGAACAGACCAGCCAAGCCTTGCCGGTCGATGGCCAGCAGCATGGTGCGAAATTCTTCGATGACGGGCTCGTTGGCCGCCAGCATACGCGCAGGAAACCAGTTGCCCAGGAACATCTCGGCGGTTTCGGACATATCCGGCGCCTGCAGCACGGCGGCAATCCGCTCGTCAAACTGCTTTGCCGGTCCGAGGCAGGACGAGGTGTTGCTCAGGATCAATCGTTCGATCCGCTCGGGCGCGTGGATGCCGAGCCACTGCCCGACGAAGCCGCCCAACGACAGACCGAGGAAGTGTACGCGTTCAATGCCCAGGGCGTCGAGCAACTCGATCACGTCGCGGCCAAGCCGGTCGAGCGAATAAGCGCCGGCCGGAACGCTCGACCCTCCGTGGCCGCGAAAGTCATAGCGCAGAACACGGAAATGCTTCGACAGCTCATTGACCTGCATGTCCCACATCCGCAGTGTGGTGGCGATGGAATTCGACAGCATCAGCACGGGGTTCCCGGCGTCGCCGTCGATGCGGTAGGCGATGCGTGTGCCATCGCCGACGGTCACGAAATCCAGCTCATTCATGGTGAATACACCTTCCTTCTGGAGCGTTGAATGTGGCAAAGCCTAGCTGCGGCGCGCTTTTGATGATATTACAAAGATAGGACTATCTCTGTAATGTAAGCTGACATGGCCGAATTCACCCTGCACGACCTGCAATGCTTCGATGCCGTGGTCCGCTGCGGCGGCTTTCAGCCTGCGGCGGCCATGCTGCATCGCTCGCACCCGGCTGTGTTCGCAGCCATTGCAAAGCTGGAGCGGCAACTCGACCTCGTTCTTTTGGATCGCAGCGGCTATCGCGTGCGCCCCACCGAGGCAGGGCTGTCGTTCCATCGCAGGGCACAATCGCTGCTGCGCGAGCTCGAGGGCTTGCGGCTTCATGCTGCTCAGCTGTCAATGGGCGAAGAAAGCGAGATCCATGTGGTGATCGGCGACCTTTGCCCGCGCCCGCAGGCATTGGGCATGCTCGGACGGTTCTTCGCCCAGTGTCCGGGCACACGCCTGCACCTGCATTTCGAGGCGGTGGGCGGCCCGTGGGAGCGCCTCTTCGATGACGAAGCCGATTTGATCCTGCACTGGATCGACAAGAGCGATCCGCGGGTGGAATGGATCGATCTGTGCAAGGTGCCCTTCGTCCCAGTAGTAGCGTCGGGCTTTCTGCCGGAACGCATCAAGCACCCCATCACGCCGGATCAGATGCACGCGTTCACCCGATGTGTCATGCGCGACACGGCCCGCCATTCACCGCAACAAGACTACTTCATGATCGAGGGTGCGCCTCAATGCATGGTGGCCGATCAGGGGATGAAGAAGGAAATCATCCTGCAGGGCCTCGGATGGGGCCACATGCCCCGCTTCCTGATCGAGGAAGAGCTGCGCAACGGACGCCTGCAATCCGTTGCCGGCCGTCATCTGCCAGGCCGTACCGAGGAGTTGGTGGTGGCGCGCCGCCGCGACCGGCCGCACGGGCCGATCTCGAACCGGCTGTGGGATCATATCGAGCAAGAGGCGCCGACGTTGCGCCGAGCGCTCGAACGTCGGACACCTGTCCGGCACGCAAAGCAAGGGCTCGGCATCGAGTGAATTCTTCGAGGCCGTTCAGTCTATCGGTAGGTAGAACCGTAATTCCTATATTGTTGTTATCTCAGTCCTTCATTAGGGTCTGCTGCATCTGACAAAATCGGCGACGCTCACGTGAAGAGTCTCAAATGCGCCTCATCTTTTTATTGCCGCTTCTCGCATCTCTCGCGTCGTCGACCGTTTTGGCGGAGGAGGTCTATCACAACGTGGCCAGCCAAGATTCATTGGCTCGCGCCGACATACTCGGCCGCATGATGAACGCGCTGACGAGACACAAGAAATTTGACGACAAATGCGATTTGGCTCCGCTGATAGATATTAAGGCGTTCGAAAATTACTACAAAAAGCTGACTTGGAGCCTTAGTCCTTCAGACCTCGCACTAGTACAAAAGCACTACTCCGACGCACAAACCACTTGGAGCGCCAAAGGCGGCGGGGTACCCGGAACAGAGTGCGATGACCTCAGCTATGAAATTCTAGATTTAGATATTGGAACCTCGAATCCCCGCGACGAGATGCTAAGTCTACTCAATGCGGCGCCGCGTGGCAGTTCACAGTACAAAATCTATGCAGCGGCGGTGGCATGGGGTGGATATCTCCAAGCGTTCATCACTTGCCCCGATTACTCTGTCAGTTCGAACGCTGTGGAGAAAATGCAAAAAAATAATATGGATGAGTTTCGAGTCCCGTACCTGTTGGCAAGGATGGCCGCCGTTAAAGCCCCTCCTGATTGTCGAGATATAGAGCCTTTCGCACGTGATGGCGGGGTGTATCGCCCTAGAAGCAAGTGAGAAGTCCATCGATTACGCACTCTATCGTTAGTACGTGCGCCGCGCACCATACCGGCAACCCAGGTGCGGAGAGCGCGTTGACGTATCATCGTCCCGCCGATACGGATCGGGACAATCGATCGCAAAGGTTTTTTCAGCATGGTGCATTACGCGGACGGGCGGCCGATCGGCGATCTGACGCTCAGGACGCTGGCCATGCCTTCCGACGCCAATGCGGCAGGCGACATTTTTGGCGGCTGGGTGATGGCGCAGATGGATCTCGCCTGCGGCATCCGCGCCGCCGAGCGCGCCAAGGGCCGCGTGGTGACGGCGGCGGTGAAGGAAATGTCCTTCGCCAAGCCGATGAAGATCGGCGACACGCTGTGCATCTATACGCATGTCGAACGCGTCGGCCGCACCTCGATGACGCTCAAGGTCGAGGCCTGGGCGCAGCGCTATCTCTCCGACCTGATGGAGAAGGTCACCCATGCCGACTTCGTCATGGTGGCGCTGGACGGCGAAGGCAAACCGAAGGCGGTTCCGGCCGAAGGCTGACCCGGCCTGATTCCAGAAGACGGATTTAAACAGCCGTCTCTCCCGCGCGGGGGACGCGGACAGCGATCCCGCGTGGTCTTTGGCTAACGGGTTCCCGCATGCGCGCCTGCAGCGCGACCGACGGGATCTTGGGAGGAAAGACAATGCGTCAACACATGCTGAACGCTGCCCTGGCGGGTGCCTTTGCAGCCTTGCTCTGCCTGTCGTCCGCAAGCGCTTTGGCCGAGGTCAAAAAAGGCGATCCAGGCGCCACCTGCACGTCGGAAAACCGCACCATCAACGGGCAAGCGGCCAAGTGCGAGATCTGCTCGGCGACGAAATGCGACACCAGCGGCACGACGGTGAGCAATTGCCGCAAGGAGACGACCACGACCTGCACGATTGGCGGCAAGGTGGTCAGTCCCAACCCGAAATGGAACCGGATCGAGAAGCTGCCGAAGAGCAAGATGCAGTTACAGCAGTAGCGCTCGTCCGGAGGATCCCGACAGGTTCAAACCCTTGCAGCACAAGGGTTCAGCTGTGCATGGCGTCGAACTTCTCGCGCGCCGCCTTGACGCGCTCGGTGTTCTTGCGTGCCCATTCGCCGAGCGCATCGACCGGCACCAGCAGTTCGTAGCCAAGATCGGTCAATTCGTAGTCGACCCGCGGCGGGATGGTCGGGAACACGGTGCGCGTAACGAAGCCGTCGCGCTCGAGCCCGCGCAAGGTCGTGGTCAGCATCTTTTGCGAAATGCCGCCGACCGCGCTGCGCAACTCGTTGAAACGCAGCGGCCCGTTGCCAAGCTTGCCGACCACGAGCACCGTCCATTTGTCGCCGACGCGCTGCAGGATTTCCGAGATGGCGCGGCAGTCCTCGGTGCGGTGCGGGTGCCTTGGTAACAAAAAAGTGCCTCCTTGCACATTGAGCGGCCAGTTACTCATATAGCTCAGGTATCTAAACGATACCAGTATTCCCGTAAGGAGAGCCCCCTCTATGTCAAAACCCAAAATCGCCATCATCATTGGTTCAACCCGCGCGGCCCGCTTTGCCGACGTCCCGACCCAATGGATTGCCAAGATAGCCAAGTCGCACGCCGACATCGACGTCGAAGTCGTCGACCTGCGCGACTTCCCGCTGCCGTTCTTCGATGAGGTCGCATCCTCCGCCTGGGTGCCGTCGCAGAACGAAGTGGCGCAGCGCTGGCAAAAGAAGGTCGCCGGATTCGACGGCTTCATCTTCACCGCCGCCGAATACAATCATGGCCCGACGGCCGTGCTGAAGAACGCCATCGACTACGCCGCCAACGAGTGGAACAAGAAGCCGGCCGGCTTCGTCGGGTATGGCAGCGTCGGTGGCGCGCGCGCGGTCGAGCAGCTGAGGCTGCATGCGGTCGAGCTGCAGATGGCGCCGGTGAAGTCCGCCGTACACATCGCCTGGGCCGATTTCCTTGCGGTCAAGCAAGGCGACAAGAAGCTCGATGAGTTCGAGCACCTCAACCAGGCGGCAACCGCGCTGGTCAACGACATTGCATGGTGGGCCAGGGTGCTGAAGACGGCGCGTCAGGCCGATGCCGTCGCCGAGGAAGTCAAGGCGGCCTGAGCACAGGTTCGAGCAGTCCTCCCAAGGATTAATTCTCCCAAGCATTGGGGCGGCGCATGCGCCGCCCTTTTTGTTCACACGGCATGGGCGTCCTGCGCTTGCCGTGGTCTGATGATGCAATCGGCAAGGCGGTCCATCTCATTCAGCTCGTCGGCGTGATGCTGGCCCCACTGGCAAAGTGCCAGCAGGATCGGCTCGAGGCTGAGGCCGAGCCGCGTCGCCGAATATTCGACGCGCGAAGGTATCTCGGCAAAGATCTCGCGGCGGACGAGGCCGTGCTCTTCCATTTCGCGAAGCTGCTGGATCAGCACTTTCTGGGTGATATCGGGCATCAGCGCCTGCAGCGCCGACAGCCGCCGGGGCCCGTCGAAGAGATGGTACAGGATGACCGCCTTCCAGCGGCCCGAAATCACTTTCAGCGCGCGCTCCGCCGGCAGCATCGGCAGTCTCTTAATCGGCTTGGCCATGGTCACCTCCCGGTCAGCAGCGGACAAATTGGTGTGTAGTCGAAGCCAGGCAGATAGTGGCAAACAGCGGCCGATGCCAACAGCGATCGGTGCATGCGATGAGAGCCATTCAACTGAGCCGCTTCGGCGGGCCCGACGTTCTCGACATAGTCACGGTGCCGAAGCCTGAGCCGCAAGCCGGCGAGGTCCTGGTCCGCGTTCATGCGGCCGGGGTGAATTTCTTCGAAGTGCTGATGCGCGCGGATCGCTATGCGGTGACGCCGCGACTGCCGATGATCCCTGGCGTCGAGGCCGCCGGGATCGTGGAGGCGCTTGGGCAGGGGGTGGACGCTTCCTTGCTCGGCACGCGCGTCGCCGCGCCGTTGTTCGCCTCGAGCCGCCCGTTTGGCGGCTATGCCGAGTATGTGACGATCGACGCAAGCCTGGCCGTGCCCTTGCCGGATTCGCTCTCGTTCGAAAACGCGACGGCATTGATGGTGCAAGGACTGACGGCATTGTATTTATCGCGGCAAAGCCCGCCGGCCGGCAGATCGGTGCTGGTCGCCGCTGCCGCGGGCGGCGTCGGTTCGTTGCTCGTCCAGCTTGCCAAGCGCGCCGGCGCGAGCCGTGTCATCGCGGCAGCCGGCAGCAAAGCCAAGCTCGACCTTACTTTGTCGCTGGGAGCCGATGCTGCCGTCGACTACAGCAACACGGATTGGCCGGTGCACGTCCGGGCAGCGACAGGTGGCGCTGGCGTCGACATCATCTACGACATTGTCGGCGGCCGGCTGACGGCGGTTGCGCTGGAGGCTCTGGCACCTCGCGGAGAGTTGGTGTTTGCAGCACTTGGCAGATACGCCCTCGGCGCCCCGGAGATGGAGGCGATGATCGGCCGCAACCAGTCGCTGAAGGGTTTTGCCCTGCTGCAGTTGCTGTCTACGGACGGTCTCCGTGACGGCCTTTTGGAGCTTTTCGATCTGGCCGGTGGTGGTCAGCTTGTGGTGACCAAAGGTGGCCGCTTCCCGCTCGACCAGGCCAGCCACGCACATCGCCTGCTGGAGGAGCGCGGCGCGACCGGCAAAGTTGTCCTGATACCTTAGTAGGTGCTCGGCAAGGAGCCGAGGATCCGGGCTTGTGCCGTTCTGGCCGTCAGCGAACCCGGTAGAACGGATTAGGCAGCAGGAACAGCTTCTCGGCATGCCCACCGAACAGGTCGGATGGCTGGTCACCGACATTGGCAATTATTGTGTAGCCGGCCTTTTCGATTTCGGCCCTTATGGGTGCCTTGAAATCTGCGGCGGAGCCGTATTTGGCCCCAGGCTGGACCATGTAAAGGTGCTCGTAGCCGGCATAGCCGGCCGACTGCAGGTTCTGTTCGGTTGCCTGACGCTGGTCCTCCGGACGTCCGGTGATGAAGAACACCGCGACTTTCGCTGCTCGTGCCTGCCGGAAGACCTCCAGCACGGCGTCGATGGCCGGATCCTTCGCAAGCTGATCCCAGGCGGCCCAGCCACAGGGACCATCGATTGCGATGTCGCAGGCGCCGCCGATCGGGCGGCCGAAATTGTCACGTGTGATCACTTCCCAGTTGGCCAAAGCCGTCTCGTCGATATCGAGCACCAGTGCGGGGCGAGGCACCTCCATTGCGCGCTTGATGACCCAGTCGCCTGCCTGCTTCGCCACGGTGGCCAGGTCGCGGTCATAGTCGCCGGAATCATGATAATTGGCGGCCGCCAGCATCGCATCGCCGACATTGGCTGGCTGGGACGGGCTTGTGAGAAGGAGCGAGTCGGAACGCGCCGGCCCAGGAACATTTGTGCCGATCATCAGCCCGATTGCACCGGCACGCGCAATTCTATTCCAGCCAATCGCCCGCATCACGAGACTTTGCTGTCACGAGAAGTCGGCTGTCAAGTGAGGTCTTCCACAGGTAGTGTCTCAGTTTGAAATTTGAAATATGCGAAAGCGCCTATCACGGTTTGCCCGCATAGGCGAAAGCGCCTATATGCTTAGCGGAAAGCATAGGGGCGACAAGTGGCCTACACTGTCATCTGGTATGGAAGACAGGGCATCATCGATAAGGTGATCTTCGACGCCGAGAAGGCGGCGAAAGACCACGCTACCTCCATGTTCCAGACCCGAAAGGGCGACGATGGAATCGTGTCCGTTGAAGTTCGTAAGGACAACGGCGCTGTCGTTTTTAGCCATGCGGAGAACTAGAAATGCCTACCGGACCTAAAGGCCAGAAACGCCCCGCCGACGTGATCGGCAACGCCGTCCGCGTCATGCGCATCGCGACAGGCGAGGAAGCCGACGATGTGATTGACGACGGCAAAGACCCTGCCGCGAAAGCTCTTGGTGCCAAGGGCGGAAAGAAGCGCGCCGAGAACATGACGCCAGAGCGTCGCGCCGAGATCGCGCGTAAGGCCGCTGCAAGCCGTTGGAAAAAGTAGGACTACTGGTAGGAGTCCTTTTCTTCGTCCGTCATCGGTTCATGTGATGCTTGCTGCGCGGCGGTACTGGCGCGGCGCTGCATCTTCCGAATGAACAGCTTCAAATGATCCTCTAGATCGGCAAAGCTTGCTGACGACAAGTTCTCAGGGAAAACTATCGTCACGTCGCCTTCGTCAAGGGTGATCACTTCCTTTCGGGTGCCGGGATTGGCTTCGACGGTGCCGGCCCGTCGAGCCGCCTCTAGAAGCCATGACTGCTTGCGTGTCGTTTCTGGCGCGGGAGTCTCTTCGACCTGCATGTCTATTTCCTCATCCGAACCTTGTTCCGGGGGATTATAACTCCCCACCGAATCCGGTACAAGCCGCAAAGTTCCGAGGTAAGCCTTTATGGCTTTCGCGACGGCATCAGGGGCAAATCCTCGTTTAGCAAGCCAGTATCGCAGATTGGGTTCGCTGGGCATGCCTGGCATCTCCTTTCGGATTTCCCGGAATAGAGCCGGACGCCATGCAAGGCGTTCCAGTGCGTCGCGCCTATCCGGCGACGCAGGTGGGGCCATCAGTGCGGCAACGGCATCGTCGGTGAGGCGGAGTTCGTCGCCGCTGCCTTCCAGTAGGCCGTAGGCCCTAAGCACACCGATCTTTCCCAGCGCCGGGCCGCTCAGTCCCTCATGCCCAAGATGTTGCGCAACGACGATCTGGGGAACCTTGTTCCGGTGGTCTTTTTCGTAAAGCGTGCGGGCCATCGCTAGCGCCGCTGTCAAATCGGTGTTCGGATAGTTCGGGCTGCGCACCTTTGCCATTGTCGTTCTCCTGTTTTGTTATCGACATTATCTCTCATCTAAAGAGAAAAATCAAGAGAAGAACGCTAACTGCTAACTCAGTAGGGGGCTTGCGCGGCGGCGAGAAGGCGACTACCATGCAAGAATCATAAGGAGGATGTCATGTCCAGAAGAGTGCGGGGCCAAAGCGTGACGCCGACCGGCGGCTGCGGCCCTTCCAAATAGAAAAGCCGCTGCGCGATCCCTGGCAGGAAACGCAGCGGCTTTAGGTCGGCAACATCGGGCGGGCGGCTTTCGGGCCGTCCGCTTCGCGCTCGTAGCTCAGTTGGATAGAGCTGGAGTTTCGTAGCTTCCCGGTCGCAGGTTCGAGTCCTGTCGAGCGCTCCACCAAATCACTACGGCTGTCGCTACTTAACATAGTGACAGCCGTTTGTGAACTGGCGAGCCACTGGTCGATGGGCACTTTGAGGCATGGGAGTACGGACCCGTCCACCCTGACCTCTATCAGCGCCTTAAGATATTTGGCGCAGACCGGGTGGACAATATTTTCTACGGGATTGGCGATTTAAACCCGGGCCCTGAGAGGGCGATCCTAGACGAGGCTTGCAGGGATCTTGGAAAATTGGGGCCGGGGCGGCTCGTTAATGCCACGCATCGGAAAGATGGCGCGTGGGCTAAGAATTACATTCCTGGGATGCGCCATTGCGTAATCCCGAATGCGGATATCTTGAACGAGTATCGGGAACTGGACAATGGGGAGTGAAGCCGACCCGCCAGTGGTCGGCAAAGGCTTTGGCGCTCTGGTATCGTCCGAGCCATCACCCAAAGACAAACAAATTGAAGAATTGCAGGCGAAGCTTGCGCATGAACGCGACGCTCGGCTTGAAGAACGATTTGTCTTCATCGTCATAGCCGTGATGTTGCTGGACGTTGTTTTCTTCACGCTCATGCCGACGTTCGGCGGGCCAATCGCACTGTTGATTTTGGAACTGCTCGTCCTGATTCCGCTGGCCAAGAGAATGGGGATGGAAGAGATCGCTACCATCCTCGGGCGCGTCCTTGACCGCATGGTCGCCAAAGGCGGGGACGGCTTAAATTTCAAACTGAGACACTACCCTTCCACAGGTCCTCGAGACTGCGACGCTGAATTGGACATTCCAGATGCCGAATGTATCTATGGGTTGCTGCAAGCTACACGATTTCCGCCGTCGCGGTCTCTCCCTCCGACAGGTGACGCACCGCCGAAATCTCCGGCGGAAGTGCGTCACCCGAAATTCATAGCCAACAAGGCCTTGGCCGTGCCCTACGCCGCCTGAACGATCTCGACCAGTTCAACGTCGAACACCAGATCCCGTCCGGCCAACGGATGATTGCCGTCGAGCTTGACGCTGGTGTCGTCCACGCCGACGACTGTTACCGGCATCGGGCGCCCTTCTGAGGTTCTGACCTGCAATCGAGTGCCGATATCGACGTTGATGTTGTCTGGCACGCGGGCGCGGTCGACGGTCATGACCGCTTCGGGGCGGTGGGGGCCATAGGCGGCCTCGGCGGGAACAGTCACGGTGCTTTTCGCGCCCACCTCCATGCCCTCGACATGGGTTTCAAGACCAGGGATCACTTGTCCTTCACCCAGCGTGAATTGCAGCGGTTCGTTGCCGGAAGAATCGAATTGGGTGCCGTCTGCCAGGCGTCCATTGTAATTGATGCGCACGGTGTCGCCATTCTTGGCCTGTGTCATGATAGCCATCCTTTGAAAGTTTCGAGGGGCCGGCCAAAGCTCACGGTCCCGTCCTCGATCATCCACGCACTTAGGTGCGCGGCGCGAAACGCTAAAACTAGGGACCTGGCCGCCGATGTAAACCCCGATTGAGCGACGCCGGCATGACCCGCCGGCGTTCGTCGCCTTCGGCAGCAGTGCACCGGACTAGCGGTCATGCCGGCTCAACCCATTCAGGCGGCGTGCAAATGGCGGCTAGATCAGGTTATGGCCGCCATCGATGCGGATCGTCTCGCCGGTCGTGAAGTCGCTTTCCATGAGGTAGAGGTAGGCGGCGGCGACGTCCGCAGCGGTCGGAATTTTTCTCGATGGCAACCGGGCAGCCATGTCGGCAAAGAAGCTGGATTTGGCTTCTCCAACAATGTCCCACATCGGTGTGTCGACCCATCCGGGCGACACGACATTGACGCGCGTCGGGGCCAGTTCGAGCGCCAGGGCGCGGGCGAAGTAGCTGAATGAACCGGCAATCGCGGAGACGACCGAGCCTCCCGGCACCGGCGGCCGATCCTTATTTATTCCCGAGGTGAAGGTCATCGAGCCGCCGGCTTTCAGGGTGCGCACAGCGTGCTTGGAGAGCAAGACGGCGCCGATCAGCTTGTTATCGACGAAGCCTCGCACAGCCTCCATGTCGGTACTGCCGATGGGATCGCCGGGCGGCAGTGTTCCGGCGGTCGATACGAGGTGATCGAAGGGACCGACCTCGTCGAACAGGCGAGCGACGTCCGCTTCGTCGGTCATGTCGGCGACCACGCTTGTCACGCGGCCCGCATTGAGCGTCCGTTCGGCAGCCAGCAGTTTCTCGGGCGAGCGTCCGACGATCACGACCTTCGCTCCGCCGTTGAGAGCAGCTTCCGCGACGCCGAGACCGATGCCGGAACTACCGCCGACGACGATGACTTTCCTGTCCACGAGCGATGTCATGAGGGTTCTCCGTTCGTTGCGATTGCGGTGAGGGTCAGGCCTTGCCGGCGTAGGCGGCTTCGAGCTCGGCGATGATGATCTTGCGCATCCCATACATCGCCTGCCGGACGCGGTTGGCCTTTTCGCGGTCCGGATCGGCACTGAGCCGCGGCAGGATTTCCGGGATGACCTGCCAGTAGACGCCGTATCTGTCGGTGAGCCAGCCGCAGGGTTGTGCCCTGCCGCCGCCGGCGGTGAGCGCCTCATAGTAGTAGTCGGTCTCGGCCTGGTCCCTGGTCTCGATGTAGAGCGAGAGCCGCTCGTTGAAAGGCGGCTGCGGCCCGGCGTTGAGCGCTGTAAGGTGCAGTCCTTCGAGCTCGAAATCGAAGGTGGCATGCGGGACCGTCTTGTTGGTTCCGGACACCCAGTCGGTGTATTCGATGGTCTGGAGCGCTTTGCTGTTCTTGAAGACCGAGAGATAGAAATCGCGAGCTTGCTCCGCATCGGTGTTGAACCAGAGGAATGGGTGGATGGTGGCCATGTCCGTTCTCCATTAATTCCTTGCGACAGCGATCTTTTGCGAAGAGCCTGTCCGCTGTTGCTTTCGTTCAGGCTAGCGGTAGTCCGACGGCCGATAGACCGAGCCGTCCCAGTCGCGGGCAAATCCGAGGTCTTCGAGCCGGCGGGTCGAGAAGCGTGCAATCTGCCGCCCGGTCCGGCGCCGGCTGCTCGAGGCGAGGATGCGGCCGGCCATGCCGGTCAGTACGTCGACGATGGGTTCAACTCGTTTGGCGTTCATGGTGCTCTCCCAGAGTGGCGGCAGTTTTGGTTTCAGCAGTTGCCCCGCGACTTTCGTCAGCGAGAGTATCAGTCACATCAAACTCTCCTTTTTGCAGCGGCGGTGAATGACTGATTACGCGAGCAAATATGCCGGCTTCTGGCCTGGACGACAAACGACTTATCGGCGACAATCTGTGAGCATCACTCACACGTACAGGTATCGATCCATGCCCCGGAAGCTGCCTCCCCTCACCACCTTGCCAAGTTTCGAGGCCGCGGCGCGCCTGTTGAGTTTCTCCAAGGCGGCAGAGGAACTTCATGTCACCCACGGTGCGATCAGCCGGGCGATCAAGAATCTTGAGGATCAGCTCGGTGTGCAGCTGTTCGAGCGCGGTACGCGTTCGGTGAGTCTGACAGCCGTTGGCGAGCCCTATGCGCGGGCGGTGCGCGAGGCGCTCGCCCAGTTGGCCACCGCCACCGCGGCAGCAACAGCCCGCTATTCGAGCTCGACATTGAACGTCAGCACCTCCGATGGCTTCGCGGGGAGATGGCTGGTGCCCCGCCTCTATCGCTTTCACCGTGCGCATGGCGACGTCGATGTGCGGGTTTCGACAAGCGGGAAGCTGACCAACTTCCTCGGCGACGGCATCGATGTCGCCGTCCGTTATGGCAACGGAAACTATCCGGGGCTCACGTCAGAGTTCCTCACCGGCGAGGAGGTGTTTCCAGTGTGCAGCCCAAAGCTTCTTGAGGGTGCACATCCGCTCCGCACGCCTCAGGACCTCAAACACCACACGCTGATCCGCGACAGCTTTCCGATCGACTGGGCGACCTGGCTAGCAAGCGCCGGGGTCGAGGGCGTGGACCCGCAGAGCGGGATTACCTTCGACTCTGCCACCTTTGCCATGGAGTCGGCCGCACAAGGCGAGGGGGTGGTGCTCGGCCGGACCATGCTGGTTGCGGCCGACCTTGCCGCCGGGCGACTCGTCCGCCCCTTCGGCCACGCCCTGAATTCCCCCTCCAGCTTCTATTTCGTCTACCCGCCAGAGGCGATCCGTCAGCGCAAAGTCAAGGCTTTTCGGGATTGGCTGCTCTCAGAAGTCGCGCCGCAAATGGACTGACGGGAAGGCCGAGAGAACAGGATCGTCTACATCGAGTGGTTACTATCCGCTCGCCCGAAACGCGGTGACGATCCAGGCACGCGAGTCGAAAAGCACACCGTCCGCGGTCAAATGTGCGTCGAGCAGATCGCGCAACCGCCGCAGCGCCGCGTCGACATCCACATCCGCGCGGGCGAGCGGATCCTTGACCAGTTGCAGGCCAAGCAAAGCGTCATAGGCCGCATCGACGTCCTGGCCGTAGAAGACCGGCTCATGCACTTCGGCATAGTCGACCGAAACAAAACCGGATGCACGCAAGATCTCCGCGGTGATGGCGGGGTCGCCAAGCGAAAACGGGGTGGCGGCGCCCCCCGATATGGCGGTCGCCGGCGCAATTGCCCGCTGAATGGCAGTTGCCCACTCGTTACGGTCCTGGCATCGCCATACCATCCACACAAGACGTGCCCCTGGTCGCATCGCCCGGGCGATATTGGCGAACGCCGCCGCCGGATCGGCAAAGAACATCACTCCAAATCGACTAATGCACAGATCGAAGCCGGCAGGCGGAAATACCAGCAATTGCGCATCGCCGCGCTCAAAGGCGACGTTTCGCAATCCCTCTTTCGCGCTACACTTCCGGGCGATCTCGAGCATCTCGGCCGATACGTCCACGCCGAGCACGCTGCCTTCCACCGCGACACGGGCAGCATCACGAGAGGATTGTCCCGAACCGCATCCGATATCGAGCACGCGATCGCGCGTTCCCACCTTGACCGCAGCCCTGAAGACCTCGTTGTGCCGTCGCAGTTCGGCGTCGTAAAACGCAGCGCAGTTCAGCACCATCGCACGCCTGCCTGGAGATGATGGGCCGGCAGCATTTCCGGCCGCTCTGCCCTGATCTTTTCGCGTCGGGCCACCCCCGAACTGTCAGCCGCGCCGCGCCGCCTCGATCGCTGCAACGTCGATTTTCTTCATCTCCATCATCGCCTCGAATGCGCGCTTTGCTTCATCGCCGCCGGCGGCCATCGCTTCGGTCAGCACGCGCGGCGTGATTTGCCAGGAGATGCCCCATTTGTCCTTGCACCAGCCGCAGGCACTTTCCTGGCCGCCATTGCCGACGATGGCGTTCCAATAGCGGTCGGTCTCCTGCTGATCGTCGGTGGCGATCTGGAAGGAGAAGGCTTCGTTGTGTTTAAACGCGGGCCCGCCATTGAGGCCGAGACAGGGGATGCCGGCGACCGTGAACTCGACCGTCAGCACGTCGCCTGCCTTGCCGGACGGGTAGTCGCTGGGAGCGCGGTGGACGGATTTCACCGAACTGTCGGGAAAAATCTCGGAATAGAAGCGGGCCGCAGCCTCGGCGTCCTTGTCGTACCAAAGGCAGATCGTGTTCTTGGCGATTGTCATTGCTGGTCCCTTTGCTTTCGAAATCAATCGGGGCTTTTGAAATCAACCCGGGTTTTTCACAGCTGGCCTCGGCGTTGCACCGGACATGGAAATGCGCTCGTGCCATCGACGTTCCGGCAGCAGCAGCTGCCCGGAATCAAGGTACCACGGCTGGTGCTTTCAGGACCAGATGCGGGCAGTGACTCGAATCGGCGATGGTCCGCCTGCTCCGACCGGCGGCCTCACTCTTTGCGTAGGGCAGCGCCGCTTTGCTCAAGGTCGCGCTGGCTTTCCGTTGGCGCGCCGTTGCCTCAGAAGGCGCATGAGCAAGTTCCGTCTGTCCTTGCGCGGGACGAGTTCGATATCGCTGACAAGTTTTGCGCCGCCCTTGTGCCGCTCCAATGTGATCTTGCGGCTGTGGAAGGCCTCCAGCTCGGCGCGGTGCGCTACGCTTATGATGGTGACCTTCGGCAATTCGCGAATAATCATCTCCATCATCTTGTCCTGGCTCTTCTCGTCGAGTGCCGACGTTGCCTCGTCCAGCACGATGATATCGGGGCGGTGCAGCAGAAGACGCGCGAAGGCGAGGCGCTGCTTTTCGCCACCCGACAAGGTCTGGTCCCATGGCGCGTCCTCCTCGATCCGGTCGTTGAGGTAGTCGAGTCCCACCTTGTCGAGGGCAGCCTTGATCTTATCCAGCGTCCAGTTGTCGGCGGCGCCTGGATAGGCGACAGCGCGGCGAAGCGTCCCGGTCGGGATGTAGGGCCGTTGCGGCAACATGAACAACCGTCTGTCGGCGCGGATGTTGACGCTGCCGCTACCCCATGGCCACAGACCCGCGACGGCCCGCACCAACGTACTCTTGCCCGAGCCGGATTCGCCGGCGACGAGCACCCGCTCGCCTGGTTCGATCACGACCTCGGTTTCCTTGACCACGGCGGTGCCGTCGTCGAGCGACACGGAGAGATTGTTCAGGCTGAGCATCGCATCGCCGCCGGTCTCGCCGCGCTTTATGCGTCCCAGCGTGTTGCTCTGTTCCGCGCGCTCGAGCCCGTCGAGCGACATCATCAGCGAGGCGATGCGCCGTGCACAGGCGTTCCAATCGGCGAGACGGGGATAGTTGTCGACCAGCCATCCGAACGCGCCCTGCACGATGGCAAAGGCCGAGGCAGCCTGCATGACCTGTCCAAGTGTCATGCTGCCTTCGAGGAACTTTGGAGCGCAAAGCAAGACCGGCACGACAGGCGCAAACAGGCTCGACCCCTGAGACACCAGCGCCGTGCGCATGTGCTGGCCTGCAAGGAGCGCCCATTGCCTGAGCACATGGGCAAATGTCTTGTCCATGCCGCTGCGCTCCTCCTCCTCGCCGCCGAGCAATGCGATGCTCTCGCCGTTTTCCCGCACGCGCGTCAGCGTGTAGCGGAACTCGGCTTCCGCCTGATTTTTTCCCTCGGAGAGGTGGACGAAATGGCGGCCAATGACCGCCATCGAAGTGGACGTGATCGCGGAATAGAGCACTGCGGTGATGACCAGGAAGCCGGGAATGGTGACCGTCGAACCTGCAATCGTCAGGGTCAGGGCGCCGCCGATCGTCCACAGCACCACGATGAAGGTCGAGGCCGACAGAAATGCGACGATGACACCGGCGATGAAATCGACGGGCGATTCGGTGGCAATCCGCAAATCCTCGGCGATGCGGGCTTCGGGGTTGCTATGATCGCCGCCGACGAGGTTCAGCTGATAGTAGCGGCCGCTTGCGAGCCAGCGCGCGATGACCGCGGTGGTGAGCCAGGACCGCCAGCGGCGCTGTATCCTCATGCGAAAGAAGACTTGTGCCACCACAAGGCTGGCGCTTCCGATCACGAGTGGCAGGAATACGGCGCTCAGCCAATATACGGTGTGGGCATTGCGTTGCTCAATGGCGTCGAAAATTGCGCGATTCCAGACATTGATCCCATACTGGAAGCCGACATTGGCGACGATCAGGACCAACAGCCCGATCGTCAACGGCCAGGCGACCCTGTCGCCACTGCCGCTCCAGTAACCGCGCGCGCTGATCCAGAAGCGCTTAAGCAGGTATCTCTTGCGCGCCCGCTCGGCCTCTTCAGGTGTCAGCTCAGGATCGGGTTCGGTGACATCCGGCGGCGGCGCGGGCTCGCCGACGACCTCGGACGCGACTTCGACAGTCGACTGTTTCTCGCGGCGCGACTTCTCGGCATCGCGCGATTGGGCGCCGTCAACCGATTTCAGCTTAAATTTAGCCTCGGGCATCCGGCGATAACGGCTTAAAAATCAGAAGGTTTCATAGCGTCCGCTCGAGATCCCAGATGCCAACAACGCCAAGGCTTCTCAGCTGTTCCGGTGCTCGCAGCAGCCTATGGTCGTTCTCGATGACAGGCTTTGATCGTTGCGGGGCAGACCGCCGAGCGTCGGCTGCGGGTCAGTCTGCAACAAAGCATCACCTGCTGCGGTCTCGAGAATTCGCTTCAGGCTCTCAAGATTTGTCCGCATGCTGCATTCGAAGAGGCTGGACGCAAGCGGCGCGAGAAGTGCCATCGGCCCGAGTCAACAGGATCGAGGAGGAGAGATCATCTCGATTGCGATTGCGAGCATCTGCTGCCCAGCCGGACCGCGCCAGCCCCGAGTTCCGGAACAAGGGTGCGATTTTGCCGTTGAGCCAGAAACTGGAAGCGACCCGCATGTCCGAATTGCCGAATGAAGAGATCGAAGGGCGGCTGAACGCCCAGCGCGAGACTCTGGCGCTGGTCGTTGCGCTGCTTGCCAGCAAGGATACGGCACCCGAGCGAATATGGGCCGAACTGGAGGCCCGTTTTCAGTTTCAGAACAGTCAGGAGGACCCTGGCGTCCTGCCAAGCCGCGCATTCGCCATCGAAGCTGCGAAGATGCGGGAGTTCAAGCTGATCGCCGAAGAGGCGCAGGCGCGCAATGCGGAATGGAACCGCAGGGACAAGCCACAGGGCGCCAGCTGAAACCCCGGAGAGTGGATGCAGGACCGGCTATTTTACAATGACTGAGCAAGCGTCAGCTTTGCTGCAAAAGTGTACGTGCCAACTCTTGCCATTCCTCGTCAAGCGTTAAGGTCGACGGCGCCGCCTTGCTGCGGCGATACCAATATTCCGCATTCGACTGGTCGCCTTCCTTGCGGTGGAGATAGGCATGCACGTGCATGCCCGCCGTATCGTCGCGCTGCTGCGCGCACTCGTGCGCCTTAGCCCAATCGCCCTTTGCATCCCACCACAGCGCCTGCAGGGCAGGGCTCAAGCCGGCTGGCGGCTGTGGTTTCGCAATCGAATCCCTGAAGGCTTGCAGATCCATTTTTCCACCTCGGTAAGATGCAGAGCGCCAATAATACCCGCACCGGCAGCCGACCGAAAGCGTGCTTTGGGCGGGATGACCGGAATGGGCGGACGTCCGATAACCGAACGGCCAGACGGTTGATTCGATGACGTGCATGAAATAGTGCGCGCCACGACACCATGACGCCTGAGACAGCGAGGATGAGCCGATGACAGCCTCCGACAAGCCGCGCCAATTCTACCACGGCACCCGGGCCGATCTTAAGCCGGGAGACCTGATCGAAGCCGGTTACAGCTCCAATTACGGGGCGCGAAAGCAGGCAGCCTGGGTCTATCTAACCGGCACTCTGGATGCGGCTATCTGGGGTGCAGAACTGGCCGCCGGTGACGGACGCGAAAGGATCTACATCGTGGAACCAACCGGCCCGGTCATGGACGACCCCAATCTTACGGACAAGAAATTTCCCGGCAATCCGACGCAGTCCTATCGCTGCCGCGAGCCGCTCAGGATCACGGGCGAGGTCACCGAGTGGCAGGGCCACTCCCCCGAGCGGCTGAAAGAGATGAAGGACCATCTCGAACGGCTGAAGGCACAAGGTATCGAGGCAATCGATTGATCGCTGAGTTCTGCGATTGCCAAGCTTGGCTCTGACCTACGGTCGGCGGCAGTCCCCGCGAAATACGGCTCCACGTCCGCAATGGGTCCGCGAGTTGTCGTTGCTTGCAGGGCTGGAGAGCGGATGCTCCTTTTCATCTCGTCGCGAACGTGATGATCTCTGGGCTCGAAGGGCCAAGTGGGCTGCCGTCAAAGCCGCCGAATTGCTGTTCGATCCGTAGCCCCGCGTTCCCCAGCAGGCTCGATAAGGCGTCCGTCTCGAGGAATCGCAAGGTGCTGCGACTAACTTGCGGAAGGCTCGGATGCTTTCCGCCGAACCTGTGGGTGAATGTCACCGTCTGTCCATCGAACCGCATGATCACCTCTGTTGTGATCTGCACCAGCGACCCGTCAGGCAGCTCAACGACGACCGCATTTTCGGGTGTCCAGTGCTCCCACGCCCGCACCGAAGGGTTCCGCGTTTCGAACGCGAAGCATCCGCCTGGCACAAGGGCGTGTCGGACAGCCGCCATGAAATCCCTCAGGTCTTCGTCGCTGACAAGGGCCTGGAATGCGTGCCCCGTCATCACAATGAGATCAAACTCGGCTGTCCAGCCGGCCGATTGGAGATCGCCGAGAACCCATTCGATATCCGCGCGCGTTCGTGCGCGATTCAACACGCCGGGTGCTGGGTCGATGCCGCAGAGCCGCCCTGAATGTCCGGCCAGGCGTGCCTCGTGAAGGAGGGTGCCCGTTCCACATCCGACATCAAGCACCGCGTCTGCTGTTAGAATGCGGGGCAGGTAGAAATCATAGTCGTCGCGCGCAGATCTCGGGTGCCAGGCGTCGTAGACGGCAGCGAGATATGGGTCGGCGAAAAGGTGGTCGACCATAGGCGGTATTCCCAATCAACTTTGACTGTGCGAGCGGCGTCGCCGCGAGCATATAGCCCATAAGTCGCGTCGATCGTTACCGCACGACCTCGCGGTGGCGGCCGGGCAGGCGGGTGGCGATGAGCTTGTCGATGCGGCGGCCGTCGAGGTCGACGACCTCGAAGCGCCAGCCTTGCGCGTCGACACATTCGCCGGTCGCCGGCAGATGGTGCAAATGCGACAGCACATAGCCGGCGACGGTTTCGTAATCGCGGCTCTCAGGCAGGTCGATGCCGAGGACCTCTGCCATCTCGTCGGCCTGCATGTAGCCGGCGAGCAGCCATGAGCCGTCCTCGCGCTTGACGGCGTTTTCCTCTTCGCCGGCGTCGAGATCCGAACGGAAGACGCCGGTGATCGCTTCCAGAATGTCGGCCGGGGTGACGATGCCTTCGAAATGGCCGTATTCGTCATGCACCAGCGCCATCGGCACGTCGGATTCCTTCAGCGTCGCAAGCACGTCCAGCGCGTCGGCCTGGTCATGCACGATCGGCGCGGCCCGCACGTGCCGGCGCGGGTCGAGAGCGCGGCCGCCGAGCATTGCGGCCAGCACGTCGCGGGTCTGGACGACGCCGATCATGGCGTCGACGCCGCCGTCGCCGGCCGGCAGGCGCGAATGCTGGGTGTCCATCAGCAGCTTCCTGATGGCCGCCTCGTCGGATTGCAGATTGATCCAGTCGACCTCGGTGCGCGGCGTCATCACCGCGCGCACGGCACGGTCGCCGAGCCGCATGACGCCGGCGATCATCCGCCGTTCGTCGGATTCGATGGTGCCGTGGTGCTCGGCTTCGGCGACCAGCATCTTGATCTCCTCGTCGGTGACCTTATCCTCGCTCTGACCGCGCTGGCCAAGCAGCCACAGGAGGGCGCGGCCGGAAAAATCGAGCAGGAAGACCAGCGGCGCCGAGACGCTGGCGAGGATGGTCATTGCCGGGGCGACCCTGACGGCTACCCGTTCGGGGTCGCGCAATGCGATCTGCTTGGGCACCAGTTCGCCGATGATCAGCGAGCCATAGGTGATGAGGGCGACGACGATGCCGACGCCGAGCGGATCGGCGAGGCTTTCGCGGATGCCGGCCGACGCCAGGGAGGTGGCCAGCCGCTCGCCGAGCGTGGCGCCGGAAAAGGCACCGGACAAGACGCCGACCAAAGTGATGCCGATCTGCACCGAGGACAGGAATTTTCCCGGATTGGCGCCGAGCGCCAGGGCCCGGCCGGCGCCCTTGACGTTGCGGTCGATCATCGTCTTGAGGCGCGCCGGCCGCGACGAGACGATGGCGAGTTCGGACATCGACAGAAGGCCGTTCACGCAGATGAGGACGACCACGATGGCAATTTCAGCATAAAGCATGCCGGGTCCATAGCATTGCCGCGCGGTTTTCGAAAATAGGACGGTCGCGCTTTTTAAATTTAGCGAGCCGGGCAATCAGGCGGCACCCATGCCGCATCCCAGGGCGGCGCGGAAAAATGCTCGATCAGGGCGTCGATGACGACGCGCACCTTTGGCGCGAGATTGCGTGTTACCGGCCAGATGGCATGCACCACGGTGTTTTCGACAAGACAGTCCGACAGAACCATTTCGAGCTCGCCGCGCCTGATGCTGTCGGCCGTCAGCCATGTCGGCAGATAGACGATGCCGCAGCCGGCCAGTACCGCATCGAGCATCGGTTCGCCGTGGCCGAGCACCAGCCGCGCCTTGGGCGCGAATTTTTCGAGACGGCCGTCGACATGCCTGACTGTCCAGGGATGGACCGTGCCGTCGCGGCCGTAGCCGATGAGGCTGTGCCTGGCCAGGTCCTCGATCGATAGCGGCCTGCCATGGGCGTCGAGATAGGCGGGGGCGGCGCAGATGGCCGAACGTTGGGCATAGATGCGGCGCGCGGCGATCGACAAGCTGTCGTCGAGGTCGCCCATACGCACCGCCAGGTCGATGCCTTCCTCGATCAGGTCGACGCGCCGGTCGTTGAACGAGATTTCCATCGTCAGGTCCGGGAATTTTTTGGAAATGTCGAACAGCAGCGGGGCGACGCACCGCCGGCCGAAGGCCAAAGGCAGGTCGACGCGCAGCCGCCCGGAAGGCACCTGCTTGCGCGATGCCAACAGCGACCGGGCGGCTTCGATCTCGGCCAGTGCCCTGACGCAGGCTTCGTAATAGCTCAGGCCCTCGCTGGTCGGGCTGAGGCTGCGGGTGGTGCGGTTGAGCAGGCGGACGCCCAATCGCTGTTCCAGCTGCGCGATCGACTTGCCGACCGCCGATTTGGTGACATGCAGCCGTGCGCCAGCGCCGGTGAAGCTGCCGGCCTCCACCGCGTGAACGAATGCGACGATGCCTTGCAAATTGGCCGATTCCAATGAAGCGCTCCTATTGTAGAGTTTTGCTCCTTAATCTGTTGCAGAACATGCCACATGGAAGCACTTTTCTCCATAGTGAAACGGCGTAAATGTCTCGCGCAATCATCAACCACGGAGCGCGAACCAAATGAGCACCGAAAACAGATCCTGGCAGATGAACGGTTTCGGCCTGTCCAGGTTGAAGCCGGCTGATGGAAAGCTGCCCCAACCCGGGCCGCATGATCTTCTGGTACGCGTCACAGCGGTATCGCTGAATTACAAGGACAGGATGATCGTCGATGGCGTGCTGATACCGGACCTCAGCTTTCCGTTCGTGCCGACATCGGACGCGGTAGGCGAAGTAGTCGCCACCGGCAGCGAAGTCAGCCGCTTCGGCATCGGGCAGCGCGTGCTCGGCCAGGTGATCGCCGACTGGCCGGACGGCGACGCCCCGCCGGTGCTGCACAAGCATACGCTTGGTTCGTCACTGCCCGGCATGCTGTCCGAGCATGTGCTTTTTCATGAGGATGCCGCCGTGGCGGCGCCGCCGTCGCTCAGCGACGTCGAGGCATCGACGCTGCCGATCGCGGCGCTGACGGCGTGGTTCGCGCTGGTCGAGGCGGCAAAGCCAATCCCGGGCGAGACCGTTCTCATCCAGGGCACTGGCGGTGTGTCGCTGTTTGCGCTGCAGTTCGCCGCCGCCTTCGGCCTGCGCGCCATCGTCACCTCGAGCAGCGACGAGAAGCTCGAACGGGCGAAGGCGCTCGGCGCCTGGCAAGGGATAAACTATCGCAGCCGGCCGGCGTGGGACGAGGCCGCGCGCGACCTGACAAACGGCGCCGGCGTCAGCCATGTGCTGGAAATGGTCGGCGGCGACAATGCGCGGCGCTCGCTCAATGCGCTGGGCGCCGACGGCCGGCTGTCGGTTATCGGCTTGCTGGGCAGCATGGAGCTCAATTTTCCGATCTTGCCGTTCATGCGCAACCGGATCGTCGTCCAGGGCATATCGATCGGTCACCGTCGTGCTTTCGAACGGATGAACCAGGCGATCGAGACGCTTGCCATCAAGCCGGTAATCGACAAGGTGTTTGGCTTCGACGAGGTGCCGCAGGCATTTGAGCGTCTGGAGACGGGACCGTTCGGCAAGATCGTGATCACCGTGCCCTGAGCCGGTCGGAAATGGGTCAGACGGGAAGGCTGATCGCGCGCCTACGGCAGTTGCAGCAGGACGCCGATGATGGCCTTGCCGTCGGTGAAATAGGGATCGCCTTCGCCGTTGCGCCCGGTCTTCGTGGCGCCGACGCCTGGTATCTCGCTGGTCGAGATCAGCATGCCGGCGGCGGAGAGGTCGCGCATCAGCCCATCGCGCTCGGCGTCGATGTCGGGGCCGATGTGATGAGTGATCGCGCCGGTGTCATGGCTGAGGCCGACGCCGCGGTCAAAGCTTGCCGAGCCAAGCCAAAGCGGCCGGCCGTCGTCTCCGGTCGCATTGGTCTGCCAGAAGCGGACGTGATGGCGCCGGTCGGCACTGTCGCCGACCGGTTTTTCGAAGGCGAGGTCCTGGACGCGGCCTTCGAACAAAAGCCGGCTGACCGGCGCGTCGGGATAGGGGCGGTTAAACAGCACGCTTTCGCCGATCTCGATGGCAGTCTTCAGCGTGATGGCGTCTGCCGTATCCCAGCCGGCGACGGCAAAAGCATGGACAAGCTCCTTCTTGGTGCCGACAAGGCCGACATTGATCGGATCGCCCGGAATGCCTTGCGGCGTGTGCGTCATCATCTCGAATTGCTGATTGCGAAAATTGCGGTCCCGCAACGTCCAGAACTCAGGCGCGGCGAAATAGGCGAGCGAAAGATAAGCGGCACAGCATGCCACCAACCAGGTCGTTGCACGTCGTCGAAGGCTCCGTTGGCTCAAGAGGCACCACCCAAGCGTCTGCGCAACATCTTAACCGGCGCAGCAAGTCTTGGGCAGGGGCCGCAATCAGCGGCAGGCGCGATAGGCGTTCTTGCGGTTCTTGATGTCGAAATGGAAATGATTGCGGTGATCGTAATTGTAGCCGGGGCCGAGCACGGTGGTGAAATACTGGCAGCCGTCGGCGCGCACATTGTTGAGGAAGCCGCGGGTGCGGAAGGCGAACAGGCCGGGCTTGCGGACGTCGATGTCGTCGCCATTGTTGAGCTCGATGCTCATCACGTCGAGCGCATTGCCCTTGCCGTGTTCGGACAAAACACCTTCGCCGGCGATCCTGCGGCAGGAATAGCTCGAGCCCTGGTGGATGGTCTTGACGCCCGAGAAATAGCGCCAACGGGCCGACGGGACGAGTTCGTTCCTGGTCCAGCCGGCAAAGGTGGCGGCCATGTCGCAGGTCAGCGTCGCGGCCGGCTTCATCTCGACGCTGCCGATGGCCGAGACCTTGACAGGATAGTCGATGCCGCACTGGCCTTCATGGATCGGCGCCACGTCGGTGTAGACGACACCGAGGCGTTTCAGCTCCTTTCGGCAATCGATCTCGGTGGCCGGCATCTGTTCGGCCGGCGACATCGGATTGTCCATGCGCGGATAGGCGGCGGTCATATAGGGGTTGGACGGGACGAGGCGCTGCATGCCGGAATATTCCGGGCCGGAACTTTGTGGGTCGGAATTGGGCGCGCCGGAATTGGGCGGGACGGCAGCGGTCTGGCTGCCGACATCGACGGCCGGCTGCAGCGACAGCACGCTGCCGGTATTGCAGGCGGAGACCCCCGCAACGGCAAGCATGGCGGCAAGCCTGCCGGCCATACGCGCGCGCCTTGTTTGCCGCGCGGCGGCAAGCGCAGCGCGAAATGTTCCGGCCATCGGCAGGTATCCTGTCCCCAGATGGCACAGAGTTTAATCGCCAAGGGTAAAGGAAAAATCAGCGGCGCCGTTCACGCCTGCGGCCAAATTGCGGCGCCCCCATAGGCTAAGGTCACTGGCAAAACGTACCACCGTTGCGGCGCGGTTCGAGGTCGAAGTGGAGATGCTGCGAATGATCGGCGTCGCTGCCGGGGCCAAGCACGGTCTTGAACGGTCCGCAGGCTGCCTTGCGCACTGCGTTCAGGAATTTCGCGTCCTTTTCCGGCGGCGCCGGGCCGACATCGATCTCCTTCCCGTCCGAAAGCTTGAAGCTGGCGATGTCGAGCGCGTTGCCGAAGGCGTGCTCCGACAATTTGCCGCCGCCATTGCGCGACCGGCAGACAAAGGCGGAGGCCTGGCCGATCGATTTAATATCCGCGCCGAACTCGGCCTTTGCGGCAGGCTGGATGACGGACGCAGCAAAGCGGGCGGCCGCTTCCGCCATCTGGCAATTCAGCTCGGGCTCCGGGCCGATGGCGATGGATTTGCCGAGCGTCTTCAGCGCGATCGGGTAGGGGATCGAGCAACCGACTGACGTATCATGCTCTGGCTTGCGCTCCTCGAAATCGACGCCCATCGACTTCAGCCGCCTGCGGCAGGCCAATTCCTCGGCCGGCATTTCTCTCCCGGCAATGGCGGCCGATCGAGGATCAGGAAGGATTTTTTGCTCCGCCTTCTCGTCTGCCTCGGCCGGGTTTGGTGGCGCGCCTGGTGGGCCTGCCGGCGGCTCAGCCCGTGCCGGCTTTTCGGGCGGCTGCGGTGCAATCGCCGGCGGCTCCGGAGCATCCTCCGGGCGCGGTTCGGGGACCGGGATCTCGGTTGGTGGCGGCGGAGTGACTTGCTGGTTGAGCTGCGGAACTGGTGCAGTTTGCGGTAGGTCGGGTGCCTTGGCTAAAACGGGTCCCGCCAGCGGCGTAGCCGCAACGGCCAGCAGCAATCTGCCCAATCTGAAAAAGCCAAACGCCGCCATTACGTCGCAACGGCCAGAATGCAGGGAAGTTGCCTTGAGCGAGGGGGGCGGCCGATCACAATCGGTAACCGCGCCGTCACGCGCCGATCGCTTCCAAGCCTTCCTCGAGCCAGTCCGCCAGCAGCGGCATGCCGAGCAGATATTTTGCCGTGCGCTTGTTGGCGCGCTCGCGGGCGGCGGACAGCGCGTCCGTCCATTCCGTCGCGTCATAGTCGCCGCGGCCGACCCAGGCCAACGCAATCAGTTCGGCCGCTTCGTCGACATTGAGATCGTCGATCAGCTCGCGCAGTTCTTCTTCGGTGAGATCTTCGGAGCTTTCCTCGGCAAGGCCGTCATGATGGTGGTTGTCGTGCGCGTTGCCGTCGAGCTCTACCTCGTGCTCGGCGCCGTCGGCATAGTCTTCGTTGACGGCGGCGCTGAGCGCCTTCGCCTTCAGGATGAACAGGCGCACGGTGTCGGGACCGATCGAAAGCTCCCAGTCTCGTTCAACGCGTTGCTGCACCGGCCGTCTCCCTGCTTCGTGCTCGGTCGGCCCGATGATAGCGGATTTGCAGCGCTCGTCACATTATCTTGCGCGGCGGCGTTGATCGTGAAGCATGATTTCCGATGCCCTCTCTTCCCGGATAAGATGGCCTTGCTGGGAGAGATCGCGGTTTTGAGATAGGATGACATTTTCCGGGACGAAACGGCGTTGGGCCGGCGTTAGTGTTGCATTGTCAGGTTCAAAGGAGAATTCGATGCGCAGACGATTGCTGATTTACGCCATGGCCATCGCCGCCCTGCCGCTGATTGCGGCTCCGGCGTTTTCGGCTGGTGAAGGCGGGGGAGGTGGTGGTGGCGGCGGCGGCGGCAATGGCGGCGGCGGCGGCCAGTCCCAGTGCAAGAAGGGGGAGGCGTGGGACAAGAAACAGAAGAAATGCGTCTCGCCGAAGCAAGGCATGCTGGACGACGACAGCATCTACGATGCCGGTCGCGCGCTGGCGATGGATGGACGCTACGACGAGGCGATCGCCGTGCTCAGCCTCGCCGCCAACAAGCAGGATCCGCGCATCCTCAACTATCTCGGCTATTCGCACCGCCATTCCGGACGCGTCACCGTCGGCCTCGGCTATTACGAGGAAGCGCTGCGCATCGACCCGAATTACACGCTGGTGCGCGAATATCTCGGCGAGGCGCACCTGCAGATCGGCGATCTTGCCGGCGCCCAGGAACAGCTCCGCGAGATCGAGAAGCGCACGGGCAAGGGGTCTCGCGAATACGGCATGCTGTCGGAGCAGATCGATCATTTCATGAGGAGCTGATCCTCCGGAACGCTCCTCATAACCGGCTGTGAGCGATCGCAGCCGGTTTTTTGCTGTGCTGCACATGTTGGCCACAACCGAGATTTGGCATCACGGTACACGATACGATCTTGGAAACCCCCGCTTGACGTGGGGTCAGCCGCGCAATCGGTGGATGATTTTTCAAAAACCGACTTTTTGGACGTGAAAAACCCGCGAAGATTGCTATATCTTGCGAAATTGTGGTGACACGGTTCCGTTAGCCCGAGGCTGCCGGACCGTTTTCTTTTTGTACCATCGACAAGGTCGCTCCCGATTGCGGGGGCGGCGGCAGGAAAGGTCAGGCATTATGAACAAGGTCCCGATGACAGGCGAGGGGTTCGCGTCATTGAAGGAAGAACTGCGCTGGCGCCAGCAACAGGAGCGGCCGCGTATCATCGAGGCGATTTCCGAAGCGCGCTCGCATGGCGACCTCTCCGAAAATGCCGAATATCACGCGGCAAAAGAGGCACAGAGCCTCAATGAGGGCCGGGTCAACGAACTCGAGGACCTGATCGCGCGGGCCGAGGTGATCGACGTCACCAAGCTCAGCGGCGACAAGGTCAAGTTCGGCGCCACCGTGGTGCTGGTCGACGAGGATACCGAGGAGAAAAAGACCTACCAGATCGTCGGTGACCAGGAAGCCGACGTGAAGTCCGGCCGCATCTCGATCTCCTCGCCGATCGCGCGCGCCCTGATCGGCAAGGAAGTCGGCGACGCCATTGAGGTCAATGCGCCAGGCGGCGCCAGGGGCTACGAGATCGTCCAGGTGCAGTTCATCTAGGGGATTGGCGCTGCTCTGCCTTCTCCCCTTGTGGGAGAAGGTGGCCTCGCGAAGCGAGGTCGGATGAGGGGTGTTCCAGCTTGGCTCCCTCCGCACTCCGTCCAACACCCCTCATCCGTCTTGGCGCTGCGCGCCAATCCACCTTCTCCCACAAGGGGAGAAGGGAAGGGGCAGCGCTGACCTTTCTGATTGAATTGATTGAGCAAATCAGCGGCCACCGGCCTGACCAAGCGTCTGGCGCTCCACAAGCCTTTCGGCTTCCGCCATCACCTCCGGCGGCGTGACGCTGTGGCCGGGCCTGGCCAGCAGCGTCGATGAGAACGGCCCGCGCGGGCCGGTCAGGCCAGGCTCGGTAGCGAGGAATATCGCCACCGTCGGCAGGCCGAAAGCGCTGGCGAGATGGGTCAGGCCGGTGTCGGCGCCGATGACCAGCGCCGAGCCGCCGATGACGGCGGCGATCTCGGCTAGCGGCGACCTGGGAACCACCACGGTTTGCGAAATGGCACGGGCGATCGCCTCGGCAACCGCCTGTTCCCGATCGTTCGACCAGGTGGTGACCGGCGTTATTCCCTTGTCCACCAGCAGGCGAGCGGTTTCGATCCAGTCCGCGACCGGCCATTTCTTGTCCTCGCGGCTGGTGCCGTGCAGCAGGAAGGCGGTCTTTTCACCGGCAAAAGTCGATCTTCCGGCTGGCGGCACGATGCCCGATTCAAGCCTGGAAAAATCCAGCTCGTAGCCGAGCGCCAGCCCGAACAGCCATCTCGTGCGCTCGATGGCATGCAGGCCGCGCGGCACGGCGTAGCGATGGCCATAAAACAGGCTCGCCGAAGGCTCGCGGGCGCTCGAACGGTCGAAACCGGCGATCGGCGCTGCCGCCAGCCGCGCCACCAGCGCCGATTTCAGCAAGCCTTGCGCATCGAGAACGAGGCCGTAGCGGCAATCGCGCAAGGCGCGGCGCAAGCCGATCACTTCCCGCCATGTGCCGGGCTGAAGCAGCTTCCTGCGCCAGCGCCGGATCGCCACGCTGTGGATGGTTTGGATGGCTGGATGCAGCGCCACGATGCCGGCAAATGCCTCTTCGACACACCAGTCGAAGGAGATATCCGGCCGAGCGCGGCGCGCGTCCTCGATCGCCGGGAAGGTGTGGATGACGTCGCCCATGGACGATGTCTTGACGATCAGCACTTTCATGCGGCGGCCGGCATTTCCAGCAGCCGCTCCGCCGCCGCCACGACGCGTTCGACCTCCAGCGTGTTCAGGCAGTTGAGATGACCGAGCGGGCAGATTTTTTTGTGGCAGGGCGAACAGGACAGGCCGAGCCAGACCAGTTCGCGGCGCTCGGCGAGCGGCGGCGTGTTCTGCGGCGAGGTCGAGCCGTAGACGGCGACTACCGGCGTGCCGACGGCGGCGGCGACATGCATCAGCCCGCTGTCGTTGGAGACGGCGAGCCTCGCCGCCGCGATCAGGTCGATGGCATCCTCGAGCCGCGTCTGGCCGGCAAGATCGACGGCGCCCGGAGCCAGCGCGGCGATTTCCGCCGTCACCCCAGCATCGTTCTTCGATCCGAACAGTGCCACGCCAAACCCTTTCGCCATCATCTCGCGGGCGAGCCCGGCATAGCGTTCGCTCGGCCAGCGCTTGGCCGGACCGAATTCGGCGCCGGGCATGAGTGCCACGAATTTCCCCGCCGTCAGCCCGAAACGGCCGAACAATGCTGCCTGGTTGGCTTGATCGACGGCAAGCTTCGGCGCCCGGAAGGCGCCACCACGGGCAAGGCTGAAATAGGCCTGCGCGGTGCGCCGTTTCAGGCGATCGGGCAACGGCACGATGTCGGTCAGCAGCCCGTAACGCATTTCCTTGAGATGGCCGACACGGCGCGGAATGCCGGCAAAGAACGGGATCAGCGCCGATTTCCAGCTTCCCGGCAGGACAAAGGCCATGTCGTAGCGGCCGCGCAGCAGGCGGCCGAAGCGCCTTCGGACGCGGAATTCGAACGCGCCGGATTGCAGCGGCAGGTCGATCTGCTGGCGGATTTCGGGCATGCGCTTGACCAGGGGTGCTGCCCACGCCGGCGCCAGCACGTCGATGGCGGCGTTGGGATGAAGCTCCTTCAGCGCCTGGAACAGGCACTGCGCCATGACCATGTCGCCCACCCAGCGTGGGCCGATCACGAGGATCGTTGGGCTTTCAGCCATTCGACATAATCTCTGACGCCGGTTTCCACTGTGCGGAACTGGCCGTTGTAACCGGCTGCGCGCAAGCGGGACATATCAGCTTGCGTAAAGCTCTGGTAGCTGCCCTTGAGGTGGTCGGGAAACTCGATGAATTCGATCTGGCCCTTGCCGAGCGTATCGATCACCGTCTCGGCAATGGCGCGGAACGGCTGGGCCTTGCCTGTGCCGCAGTTGAAGATGCCGCTCGAGCCGCGTTTCCACAGCCACAGATTGACGTCGGCGACATCGCCGACATGGATGAAATCGCGGCTCTGTTCGCCGGGCCCGAAACCACCATAGGCGCCGAACAGTTTCGGGTTCTGGCCTTGCTCGACCTGGTTGAACAGATGGAAGGCGACCGAGGCCATGGCGCCCTTATGCGCCTCGCGCGGTCCGTAGACGTTGAAATAACGCAGGCCCGCCACCGGCGAGTGGTCGGTATCGAAGACAGTGCGGCGGACATAGTCGTCGAACAGTTTTTTCGAATAGGCATAGACGTTCAGTGGGCGCTCGTATTGCGGCTCCTCGCGGAACTCGGCGCCGCTGCCATAGACGGAAGCGGACGAGGCATAGAGGAAGGGCAAGCGCAGGGCCAGGCAGGCGTGCAGCAGGCGCTTCGAATAGGCGTAGTTGACCTCCATCATGAACTTGCCGTTCCATTCGGTGGTGGTCGAGCAGGCGCCCTGGTGGAAGACGGCCTCGATGCGGCCGAGGTCGCCGGCCTCCATCCGCGCCAGAAAATCGTCCTTGTCGAGATAATCGGCGATCTCGAGATCGGCGAGGTTGGCGATCTTGTGGCCGTCGGTGAGGTCGTCGACGACGAGGATGTCGCTGAAACCCTCGGCGTTGAGCGCGGCGACGATGTTGGAACCGATCATGCCGGCGCCGCCCGTGACGATGATCATGAAAGCCTCTGGTACCTTGTGCCGGTTGTAGCCCTTGTGGGATTCTGGCCTTATAGGGGAGGCGGGCCGGGCTGTCGACAAAGCAGGTGGCGGGGCGGCCGGATGAGCGCCACAGTGCCGCCGCAAAGCTCTCGCTTCAGTCGGTGACCACCGGCGAAGCGTGACAGGAGCAAGGTAATGCCGTCAACCGAACTGCTTGTCGCCTTTTTCGCCACCACGGCGATCTTCGCCTATATCCCCGGTCCCGCCATGCTCTATGCCGCCGCGCAAACCATGGCGCGCGGCCGCTGGTCCGGGCTGATGGCGGCGCTCGGCATCCATCTCGGCGGCTACGTTCATGTCTTCGCCGCCGCTGTCGGCCTGTCGGTGCTTTTCCATGCCGTGCCGGTGCTTTACATGGCGGTCAAGCTGGTCGGTGCGCTGTATCTGGTCTGGCTCGGTGTTTCTTTGTTTCGCGCCAAGGCGCAAGGCGACGTTGTCTTGCCGGGAATTCAGCCGAAATCCGCCCGCCGCGCGTTTTTGGAGAGCGTTGCCGTCGAGGTGCTCAACCCGAAAACGGCGATTTTCTTCATGGCGTTCCTGCCGCAATTCATCGATGCCTCGGCAGCGTTTCCGGTCTGGCTGCAGTTCGTCGTGCTTGGAACGATCGTCAATTTGATGTTCTCGTCGGCCGACATTGTTTGCGTGATACTGGCCGGCGCGGTGATCGCCAGGCTGCGGCAGTCGAGCCGGGCGCAGCGCCTGATGCGGCGCGCCGGCGGTGCGGTGCTTGTCGGACTGGGCGTGCATGTCGCGTTGCAGAAAAGCTGACGCACTGTCTCGCCGCGGCGATCGGTCGAAGGCCTGCCGTTGCGTCGGCTGAAATTGCGGTATATCGGCATCGCCATGAACGGCCGGCCCTGCCCATCGAATTTCCCGTCACCGAAAATCGGCCCTCCCACGCGTTGACATGATCAAGCTGCCCTCTCCCGAACCCCTTCACCGCGCCATCTCGCGCTTCGGCAGCGCCACTGTGCTGGTGGTCGGCGATTTCATCCTCGACCGTTTCGTCAACGGCGTGATCGAGCGCATTTCGCCGGAAGCGCCGATCCCCGTGCTGCACGGGCGCGGCGAAACGCTGGCGATGGGCGGCGCCGGCAATGTCGTCGCCAACATCGTTTCGCTCGGCGCTGCCGTGATACCGGTCTCGGTGATCGGCGCTGACGAGGCCGGCAAGAACCTCATGCGCATGCTCGGCGACTTTGGCGTCGACACCGGCGGGCTGGCGCAGGATGCCGATCGCATGACGTCGTCCAAAAGCCGCTTCAGCGCGCTCAACCAGCAAGTGCTGCGTTTCGACGAAGAGGAAATCAAGCCACTGGGCGATGCCGAGCGCGCGGCATTGGTCGGGCATTTTCGCGAAGCGCTGGCGCGGGCCGACATCGTCATCCTGTCCGACTATGGCAAGGGCGTGCTGCTCGACGGCGCCGCCGGCGAGCTGATCTCGATCTGTCGGGAAGCGGGCAAGCCGGTGCTGGTCGACCCGAAGGGCCGCGACTATGCGCGTTATGCCGGCGCGACGGCAATCACGCCCAACCGCAAGGAACTCGGCGAGGCGGTCGGCCGCGCAGTGTTTGCCGACGACGAAATCGAGGCGGCGGCGCGCCAGCTGATTTCGGCGCACGGTTTCGATTTCGTCGTCGCGACGCGCAGCG
Organism: Mesorhizobium sp. M0145; assembly: GCF_040322355.1. Lineage (NCBI taxonomy): Bacteria > Pseudomonadati > Pseudomonadota > Alphaproteobacteria > Hyphomicrobiales > Phyllobacteriaceae > Mesorhizobium > Mesorhizobium sp. M0145. The sequence goes on along the minus strand of NZ_JAMYTK010000019.1, from coordinate 20,870 downwards.
AAAAGGGCATGAGCGTCATCGGTGCGGACGACGCCCGCCATATCGCCACGCAGGCGCGCGAAGTGTTCGACGTTTCGGGCGCCGGCGACACGGTGATCGCGACGTTTGCACTGGGACTTGCAGCAGGCGCCGACCGCGTCATGGCCGGATCGATCGCCAACGCCGCCGGCGGCGTTGTCGTCGGCAAGCGCGGCACGGCGCGGCTGACGATCGAGGAACTCACCGGTGCGCTGTTTCGCTCGCATGGTCCGGTCGCCCACTTGGATGCGATCCTCGATGCCGCCGCCGCCGCGCGGCTGGTGGCGGGCTGGAAAGACGAGGGCTTGAGCGTCGGCTTCACCAATGGCTGTTTCGATATCCTGCATGCCGGCCATGTCAGCCTGTTGCATGCGGCCCGCAGCCAGTGCGATCGGCTGGTGCTCGGCCTCAACAGCGATGCCTCGGTGCGCCGGCTGAAAGGGCCGGGGCGCCCGGTCAACGACCAGCATGACCGGGCCTGCGTGCTGGCAGCACTTGCCTCGGTCGACGCCGTCGTCATCTTCGAGGAGGATACGCCGCTTTCGCTGATCGAGGCGCTGAGCCCCGACATACTGGTCAAGGGTGCCGACTATACGGTCGATCAGGTGGTTGGCGCCGATGTCGTGCAGAAGGCCGGCGGGCGCGTCGTGCTGGTCGACCTCGTCGCCGGCAAGAGCACGACCGGCACTATCGGCAGGTTGCGCGCCGGGAACTGAGGGTTTCATGTCCGAACTGAACGATTACCTGGCCCGCTCGGCGGCCGCGATTTCGGCGATGGTCGAGCGCGACCTGACCAGCGAGATGGAGCGGGCGGTCAGCGCCGTCGTCGCCGCGCTTTCGCAGGGCAAGGCGCTGCTGATAGCAGGCAATGGCGGTTCGGCCAGCGACGCCATCCATATCGCCGGCGAGCTGGTCGGCCGCTTCCTCAGGGAGCGCAAGGCCTACAACGTCATCGCGCTGCCGGCCAACGCGGCGGTGCTGACCGCCTGGGGCAATGATTACGGCTTCGACACGGTGTTTGCGCGCCAGGTCGAGGCGCATGGTTCGGCGGGCGCCGTGCTGCTCGCCATCTCGACCAGCGGCAATTCGCCAAGCATCCTCGCCGCCGCCCAACAGGCGCGCATGATGGGCATGACGGTGGTCAGCCTGACCGGCGACACCGGCGGCAAGCTGAAGCCGCTCTCCGACATCCTGCTCAACGTACCCTCGACCTCGACGCCGATCATCCAGCAGGGGCATTTGTGCCTCTACCACCATTTGTGCGAAATGGTCGAAACGCGCCTCTGCGACGCAGGGTGATTGCGCCAGGCCGGGTAGAGGCCGTCAATTGTCAACGGGGAGAAGGGACTAGCCGCAACGCTGGCGACCCCTCTCCCCGTCCTTCACGGGGAGAGGGTAAGGTGAGGGGCAGCCCTAGCCTGTAGCGATTATTATTTGACGCATAGCCACATTTTGTTCTTGCTTTGTGCCGGCAGCTATGCTACTAATTTGGGTATGGTGATGATTTCCACCGACGATCCCGCCCGCCGAGGCGGGTTTTTTGTTTCCGGGTTTTTGTTTCGCAGCCGCTTTGCCTGCTCTCTTAAGCCGAAAACGCCACCAGCCCTTCGTCTTTGACCCGGCGGATGGTCAGCGCGGTTCGCACCGTATCGACATTGGGGGCCGAGGCCAGTTCCTCGATGACGAAGGTCTGGAAGGTGCCGAGATCGCTCGCCACGCAATGTAGCAGGAAATCGGACTCGCCCGACACCATCCAGGCGTCGCGCACGATCGGCCAGCCGCGGGTGCGCTCGGCGAAGGTCTTGAGTTCGGCGTCGGCCTGGTGATGCAGGCCGATCAGACAGAAGGCGACGACGTCGAGGCCGAGCGCCGGAGCGTTGAGCAAAGCGCGGTAGCCGCGGATGATGCCGGCCTCTTCCAGCCGCCTGACGCGGCGCAGGCACGGCGGCGCCGAAATGCCGACGCGGCTCGACAGTTCGACATTGGTCATGCGTCCGTCCTGCTGAAGCTCGCGCAGGATCTTCCAGTCGATGGCATCGAGATCGGCCTTGATCGGCATGGTGGCTTCCGTGGTGACGCGAAAGAATCTTTCGCGACTTTGTAATTAAACGACTTTGCTGTCTATTCCATCCGCTGGATCGAGGATTTTCGCATCATCTTGCTGCGGGTTGCTTGTCGCCGTCGCCGGCGCCGAAGCTTTCCGGGGACGAACGGCAACTTGCCTTGCTGGCGTCGCAGGCAACACTTACATTACGCGCAACAATCGACGAGAGTTCATGCCACAATCCATGGCTGCTCCCCGCAGAGGTTTTTTATGATCACCAAGCACGCGCCTGTTCTCATCATCGGCTCCGGCCCCGCGGGCTATACGGCGGCAATCTATGCCGCCCGCGCCATGCTCAAGCCGATGCTGGTCGCCGGTCTGCAGCAGGGCGGGCAACTGATGATCACCACCGACGTCGAAAACTATCCGGGCTTCGCCGAACCGATCCAGGGTCCATGGCTGATGAGCGAAATGCTCAGGCAGGCCGAGCATGTCGGCACCGATATCGTCAACGACATCATCACCGAAGTCGACCTCAACGTGCGGCCGTTCCGCGCCAAGGGCGATACCGGCACGATCTATACCGCCGACGCGCTGATCATCGCCACCGGCGCGCAGGCCAAATGGCTGGGCATCCCGAGCGAACACACCTTCATGGGATTTGGCGTTTCGGCCTGCGCCACCTGCGACGGCTTCTTCTATCGCGGCAAGGATGTCGCGGTGATCGGCGGCGGCAATTCGGCGGTGGAGGAAGCGCTCTATCTCTCCAACCTGGCCAAGAGCGTCACCGTCATCCACAGGCGCAGCGATTTCCGCGCCGAGCGCATCCTGCGCGAGCGGCTGCTGCGGAAAGATAATGTCCGCGTCATCTGGGACACGGTGGTCGACGAGATCAGCGGCAGGCCCGGCAAGGCGCCGCTGCCGCCTTCGGTCGAAGGGCTGAAGCTGCGCAACGTGGTGACCGGGCAGGAGATGCATCTGGTGGTCGACGGCGTGTTCGTGGCGATCGGCCACGCGCCGGCGGTCGAGCTGTTTGCCGGCAAGCTGAAGCAGAAGCCGAACGGCTATCTGTGGACGGCGCCGGATTCGACCCGCACCGACATGCCGGGCGTGTTCGCCGCCGGCGACGTGACCGACGATATCTACCGCCAGGCGGTGACGGCGGCCGGGCTCGGCTGCATGGCCGCGCTCGAGGCGGAAAAATATCTGGCGGGGATCGAGGTTCACCGCGAAGCGGCGGAGTGATTGTTCGATAAGCGGCTGAGAAAAGCCGCGCAAAAGCCTGATTTTTCATTCAGACGCCGAAAACAGGCGGACGCCAGAAAACAGGACGAGGGGAAATCATGGCGTTGGATTGGGACAAGCTACGCGTGTTTCACGCCGCGGCGGAAGCGGGGTCGTTCACCCATGCCGCGGAAACACTGCATTTGTCGCAATCCGCGATCTCGCGGCAGGTCAGCGCGCTCGAGCATGACGTCGGCGTGCCGCTGTTCAATCGCCATGCCCGCGGCCTGGTGCTGACCGAGCAGGGCGAGATGCTGTTCCGCACGGCACACGACGTGCTGATGAAGCTCGAAACCATCAAATCGCGACTGACCGAAACCAAGGACCGGCCCTCCGGCGTGCTCAGGGTGACGACGACGGTCGGCCTCGGCGCAGGCTGGCTGACCGAGCGCGTGCAAGAGTTCATCGAGCTCTATCCCGAGGTCAGCCTGCAGCTCATCCTGGCCAATGAGGAGCTCGACCTCACCATGCGCCAGGCCGACTGCGCCATCCGGCTGCGCCAGCCGCAGCAGCCCGACCTCATCCAGCGCCGCCTGTTCACCGTGCATTTCCATCTCTACGCGGCGCCCTCCTATGTGAACAAATACGGCAAGCCGAATTCGATCGCCGAGCTGAAAACCCATCGCATCGTCACCTTCGGCGTGCCGGTGCCGGCGCATCTGTCGGAACTGAACTGGCTGGAGACGGTCGGCGATTTCGAAGGCGGGCAAAGGGTGCCGACGCTGCAGATCAACGACATATTGTCGATCAAGCGGGCGGTGCAGGGCGGCGCCGGCATCGCCATGCTGCCCGATTACGTGGTCAGCAAGGATTCCGGGCTGGTGCAGTTGCTGCCCGAGACCGAAGTGCCGTCCTTCGATACCTATTTCGCCTATCCCGACGCGATGAAGAACCAGGCGAAGCTGCATGTCTTCCGCGATTTCATCATCGCCAAGGCGCGCAGCTGGTCGTTTTAGTTTCTAGATTCTGTCGACAAGGTATCCTTTTTGCCGTGATCGCCCAAGTAGACGGCACCATACGGGTTGAATTTGAAGTCGTCTTCTTCGTACGCTTCGATGGGTAGCAGTATCCCATTGTTACGGACTAAACTCAGCCCGACGCCTTCGGTAAACATCTCATCGGCAACACGGTCGATTATCGAGCTGAGCACCAGCTCATCGTCGGAAAGACTCCTTGGCGCGAAGACCTCTGGCAGACCGACGAGATGGAAACCGACGCTACAGAGGAACTTTCCGTCACTTAACGGCCGCTTGCTGAAGGCAAGGCGGCAAGTACGTGCTAAACTCGGGCCGTCCTCGGCGTTTTCCGCATCACGGCCAAGTTGTTTCCATCGAGCCGCACCGTGCGCAATGCCAGCACTCTCGCCTTTTGCGGCAATAGCATCACTGTTCAGCGCATGCACGATTAAGCGAAGGGCGATTGCCGACGTCCCAACGGTACTTTCGATATCCATATGGGGACCAAGTACATAAATCACGCAACCGTGCTCATGGACGGCCGCTTCGTCCTCTTTAGTCCGTCCCCCCTTATGTACCCGATCCCAAGACACATCGAACGACTCAACCATGCGATCATCCGGCGCGTCCTGCGAAAAGTGCGTATCAATTTCAAACCCCCGGGCGAAATTGTCGATTGCCGACTGAACTGAGCGACACAGCTCAGAATATCCACCCTGCCTTCCCAGCATGCAGAGCACATGGCGTGGCTGAAATTCTGAAAAGCTCATTTATGTCGACCCTACAACACTGCAAACAGCGATCGGCGAAAGCGTCCTTCTCCCCGTCACTATAACGGAGAAGATAGCGGCAGCCAGAAGGGGCAGCACCAGCCTTTTTGTCTGATGTCGTACTTGGTCTGCGATTGCTAATGCATGTCGCGCAAAAGCGTGCAGCGGTTTTGCGATAAGGACATGCATCAAATAAGAACCTAAAGCGCGTCGCATCAGGTCGGTCGAACGCAACGCGCTTTAGGAACGCGTATCCGCCAGCGTGCTGGCGCCGTAGCGCAAACCGTCGACCAGCAGGGCAACCATGCGCCGCGCCTGGGCAGGGCCGCCGCCATGTGCCGGCATGGCAAGGCTGGCGGCCGCCCCCAACAGATCGCCCGGCTCGATATCGGCGCGCACCTCGCCGGCCGCGGCCGCTGCCTCCAGCAATGTTTGGAGCGCGGGCCGGAGCCGTTGGTTGAAATAGGCAGGCAAAGTGTCGAAGGCCGGATTGCCTGAGTACAAGGCTGCCGCGAGGCCGCGTTTTGCCGTGATGAAATCCACATAGCGCTGCATCCACAGGGCCAGCGCTTCACCGGGCTCATGCTTTCCGGCCAGGATCGGCGCGGCGTCCGCACAGGCGTCAACCTCGTTGCGGAAGACGGCCACGATCAAGTCCGAGCGCTGTGGAAAGTGGCGGTAGACGGTGCCGACGCCGACGCCAGCCTTTTCCGCGATCTCTCGCACCGGAGCCTCCACGCCGGAGGTCGCGAACACCGCCATGGCCGCCCGGAGCAACGCGTCGATGTTGCGCCGTGCGTCGGCGCGCACGTGCCGATCCGCGCGGTCGCGGGGTTCCAGACTATCGCCTTGATCCGTTTTGCCGTTCGGCGTTTTTTCGCCCATCAAATTACCTCTTGCAAACGGAACCTTGTTCCGGATATATGTGGAACGTGGTTCCGTTTGACTTGTATCTAGCACGGCAAGGCGGTGTTGGCCACACATCGGTGCACAAAAGGAGATTACCATGCAGGACAAACCCGTCGCCCTGGTCACCGGGGCCAACAAGGGCATCGGTCTTCAGATCGCCAAGGACCTCGCGGCGAACGGCCTTACCGTGCTCGTAGGATCGCGCAGGCTCGAGCATGCCGAGGCAGCCGCAAAGAGCATCGGAGAGGATGCCCACGCCCTGCAGCTCGACGTCACCGACCAGGCCTCGATCGCCGCCGCGGCAGAGCGCATCCGCATCGAAATCGGCCGCCTCGATGTGCTGGTGAACAATGCCGGCATCTCCCACGCGGGAAAGCCCGGCACGTTGTTCGAGGAGATCATCAACTCGGGCCGCCCGAGTGTTGCCTCTCTCGACGACGTACGCGCGGTGTTCGAGACGAACGTGTTTGGCATCGTCGCCGTCACGCAAGCGATGCTGCGGCTCCTTCGTGAGGCGCCGGCGGCGCGTATCGTCAACGTATCGAGCGGCGCCGGCTCGCTGACATTGAACGCGGATCCGGCCTTTCCGTACCGCACTTCGTTTGGCGCCGTTTACAACCCGTCGAAGACGGCCGTCAACGCGATGACGCTCGCCTTCGCCATCGAGCTCGAGGAGACCGGCATCAAGGTCAACGCTGCGTGCCCGGGCTACACCGCGACGGAGCTGAACAACTTCGAAGGTCCGCGCACCGTCGAACAGGCCGCGCGGGAGCCCGTGCGCCTCGCGCTTCTCGACGCGAGCGGTCCGACGGGCACGTTCTCGAACGAGGACGGCCCGCTGCCGTGGTGACGTAGCGTTGGAGCCTGCTTCAGCCGCGCCAAGGTGTCAGGCGGGGCAGCCAGCCTGGTACGGCACGGCGGTAGGCCTCGTATTCGTCGCCGTAGCGGCGGGCAAGCGTCGGTTCCTCATATAGTCTCACGAAGGAGATCATGGCGGCCGCGGCGATGACTAGATAGGCGGCGACCGTCCAGCTCGAAAACAGCAGTGCCTGGCCGAGGACGATCGACAGCACGGCGACGTACATCGGATTGCGCACATGGCGGTAGATGCCGCCGACGACCAGCCTTTCGGTCGGCGCGACCGGGGCGGGGGTACCCAGGCCCTCTAGGGCAAACCGGGCAAAGGCGTGCAGCAGTATGGCTGTGCCGGCGACAACCAGCAGCCAGCCCACAGGAACGAAACCGGGCAGTCTCGACCAGGGCAGGCGATAGCGATCGGTCAGCAGCCAAGGCAACAGCCCGGCGACCACGCCGGGCGCTACAGCAAGGAAGATGACGCTGCCGGCGATCGCCGAAGTGGCTCGCATATAGCTCTCCTTACGGGCGCGGCCTTGAACGGTCTCCTGCAACGCGCTTCAGGTCTTGTCCGGCATGTAACCCAAACCGCTGCACCCTCAGGTCAAGCTCGATGGCGGGCTTTTGGGCGGCATGCACCAGCAAGGTCTGGCTGCCGAAAAAACAAACGCGTGCTGCACGATTCCACGTCATCCTGCGTTTTTCGACTTTCCGAGCAGGAATCGCTGCTGATTCGCGGCCGCGGATCGATTTTTGCCTTGCCGTAGGCTGTATTTCAGCGATTCAACTGGTCCTATTGCGCTTCGGGACGGATTAGACCACAGCCGGCGCCTTTTTGCATGTGAGTGTTGCAAAATAGATGCTTGTTTCTTGGGCATGAAGAGCACATATATAGATCATCTCCTGAGCGCGTTCTCCTCCCATTAGCGCTCTCGAGTGTTCCCCTCTGGAGGTTAGCCTTAACAGGCACTTCCAATCAAACTCAGCCGGGTCTTCATTGATCCGGCTTTTTTGTTGCCCGAAACCAACACATCGCCAGAAAATCGGCCGGAGCGGTCGCGTAACAGTGACATGTAACCTCGGGTAACATGCCGCGGGCGCGCCAAATCGATTAAGCAGAGCACAGGACGCGGTGTGGCTCGTCCGGGGGATGGGGGCATCACTCGGACGACCCGGGCTCAGGCAGCTACCGCGTCCGAACCTTCCTCCGCTGCCAGGCACCGGCGGCAAGCATGCGGCGGACCTGCCGTTTCGCCTCCCACGAAGACGGTCCGCAAGAAACGGCGCCCGGATCATCCGGGCGCCGTTTCCTGGTGGGCCGCAAAGGCAGATCAGGCGGCCTTGCCGTTGGCGTTCAGCGCTTCGTCGGCCAACCGGCCGGTGAGTTCGGCCATGTGGTCGAAGACGGCCCGGTAGCTGGCGACACCCGCCGTGGCCGAGCGCAGCTCGATGATGAGGTCGCCGATCTCGGCTTGCGGCATGGTCGCCTCGACGACGTCCCATCCGGGCCAGTCGGGCCGCGCGTCGTAGCCGAGGATCTGGCCGCGCCGCTGCGGGATCAGAGCGATGATCTTCGACGTCGCATCCGACGGCGTGACGATCTCGACCTTCATCACCGGCTCGAGCAGCACCGGCGAGCACGCGGCCATGCCTTCCTTCATCGCCAGCTTCGCTGCCATCTGGAAGGCCATGTCGGAGGAATCGACCGCATGGTAGGAGCCGTCGGAAAGGTTGACGGCAACATCGACGACCGGGAAGCCGAGCGGGCCGGATTTCAGGTAATCGCGCACGCCGGTCTCGACCGACTGGATGTAGGTCTTCGGCACGACGCCGCCGGTGATCGTATCGGTGAACTGGAAGCCTGACCCGCGCGGCAGCGGTTTGATCTCAATCACGACGTCGCCGAACTGGCCGTGGCCGCCTGATTGTTTCTTGTGGCGGCCGCGCTGCTGCGTCGCTTTGCGGATCGTCTCGCGGTAGGGCACGGCCGGCACATGGCCTTCGACCGGGATCTGGTTCTTGCCTTCCAGCCGCTCGCGCACGACGCGCAGATGCATCTCGCCATGGCCGGACAGCACGGTTTCGGCCGAATCCTGGTTGTGATGCAGGTTGAGCGAGGGATCTTCCTCGGCCAGGCGCTGGATGGCCGCCGACATCTTGACCTCGTCCTTGCGCTCTTTCGGCCGCAGCGCGAAGGCGAAGACCGGTTGCGGCGGCGCCAGCGTGACCAGCGGCTGGATGCCGCCCTTGGTCGAGCTCAGCGTCTGGCCGGTCCTGACGGCGTCCAGCTTGCCGAGCGCGACCGTGTCGCCGGCCTTGGCCGAAGTCAGCTTGACCTGGTCCTTGCCGAGCATCTTGTAGATGCCGGAGACCTTTGCCGTTTCGCCATTGGAAAGGAACAGCTCGGCGGCGTCGGCGACCTGGCCGGACAGGATGCGCGACACAGACAGCTTGCCGCCATGCGCGGTGTGGATGGTCTTCATCACCTGGACCACGGTGGCATTGCCATCGAGAGCGCCGAGGCGCTGGCGCGTCGCCTCGATGTCGGGTGCGTCGTGACGGATCGCCTTCAACAGGCGCAGCACGCCATTGCCCTTCTCGGCGGTGCCGATCAGCACCGGCGTCACCATGCCGTCGCGCAGGTCGGCGGCAAGATCGTCGAAGATCGCATCCTTCGGCGGTTCGATCTCGTCCAGCAATTGCTCCATCAGCCGGTCGTCATGGTCGGCGAGCGTCTCCAGCATGGAAAAGCGCGCCTCGAGCTCGCGCGCCTTGTCGTCGCTCGGGATCTGGGCGACCTCGCTCTCGGCATATTCGCGGTAGATGTAGGCACGCTCCAGAGCGAGGTCGATCGAGCCGATGACGACGCCGTCCTTGCGCAGCGGGATCTGGCGCAGCAGCAATGGCACCGAGCTTGCCGGCTGCAGCATCTTCAGCGTGTCGCGCACACCTGCTATCGCCTTGTCGACCTTGTTCAGGAACAGCATGCGCGGCACGCCGAGATCGTCGAGCTTGCGCATGATCAGCTGCAGGGCAGGGATCTTCTTCTCGTCGGCCTCGGCAACGACCACGGCGACGTCGCAGGCGGCCAGCACCGGCTCGGCTTCGAAGGAGAATTCGATGGAGCCGGGACAATCGACGAAGGTGAACGGCTCGCCCATGAAATCGGTGGTGGCGAAGGTCGCCTCGACGCTCATGCCGTGAGCGCGCGCCTCGGGCGAATGATCGGAAACGGTATTTCCGGACGAAACGGGATTCTGGCGGGGAATGGCGCCTGTACGGGCGAGTATGGCTTCGAGAAGTGTCGTCTTACCGCTTGCGAAGGGACCGACTATGGCAATGCATTTCGGTCCCGTGCGTCGTCCTCCGGCGCGAGTACCCATGGCTGACCTCCACTCAGGCGTTTCCCTGTGAGCGGCGGCCGGCCTGTCGGCCGTCGCGGGCGAGGCTTTTTTCAATTTGCCACCTACCCAAAGGGCATCGTCCCACGGGCAGGCCGGGAGGGCAAGGGATTTGAGGTTGAAGGGATTTGAAGTTGGGGCCGGTTCAGCCGGTGCCGGTTAGGCGCGACGCCAGCGAGGGTGCGTCGACGCGCTGCACCGCCACCGTCTCGGCAAAGCGCGCGAGCAACGGATTGAACAGGTCCGCACGCTCCCAGAAAGGCGCATGCCCGGCGCTAGAGATGATGTGGCAATGCTCCCACAGCGAGCCGTATGCGAGTGTCTCAAAATAGCCGAGCCGGACGAACGGATCGTTCTCGCCATTGACGATAGCGACCGGAAACGCGGCTTGCTCGACCACCTGTCTCTGGTCGGCGCCCTTGCCGGTGAGCATGCCGCGCGTCACCGCGGCGCGCAGCCGGCCGTCGGTGCGCAGGATGGCTTGGCGAAAGGACGGATCGGCGGTGTCGCCGAAGCACAGCGTCTCGAAGCGCTCGGCATCGCGTTCGGAATACGTCTTTTTGGACGCCAGCAGCATGTCCCAATGCGCGTGGAAGCCGCGCAGCATGCCGAAAGGACCCTTCGATACCGGCGGCGCGCCGGTCAGCATCAGCCCGCCGACGGCGCGGTGAAAACTTGCGAGTTCGATTGCCACGTGCCCGCCAAGCGACCAGCCGAAGACGACGGCGCGGCCGATCCCCAAAACATCGAGGAGCTGAGCCGCCGATTGGGCAAGGCCGGCGATGGTGTAGTCCGTCGCCGGATCGCGGGCGTCCGACGATTCGCCATGGCCGGGCAGGTCGAAAGCAATCAACCGATGGGCAGCGGCCAACGGGCTGTCGAACTGACGGGCGAATACGGCGCGCGAACTGCCCGAGCCGTGGATCAGGACAAGCGGGATGCCGGGTCCCGACGACTGGCTGAGGCGCAAATCCGCTTGCGGCGTGCGGATCGTGCGGTGGGAAACGGCCATATCTGGTTTGGACCTTGGGATTGTCTCCAGGTCAACATCGCATGCCGAGGTCACCATGTTGTTTAGAACGGTGGTTAAGAAATGATTTCTCGGCTTGCGCCGGGTATGATGAACGAATCCACCACAGCTAACCCCGGGACCCTGATGATGGAATCCACGCTCGACCTTCTCCTCTCGATCAGCAGCATCGCGACGCTCGGGCAATATGCCTGGTCGATGCGCGCGCATTTCCAGTCGCAGACCATGTCTCAAGGCGCGATGATCATTTCGGCCGTCGTGGTCGGCACGGCGCTGTTCTTTCTTGCGCTGCTGTGGATCGAGCGGCAGCCGGTGGCGGCGAAGATCGGCGGGCTCGCCATCGAACTGGCAAGCTCGGCGCTGTTCTGGTGGGCGATCTCGGTCTCCCGCAAGGCGCGGCTGCGGTTCGCATTCGATCCTGACAATCCCGACAGCCTGGTGACCGAAGGCCCTTATCTCCATGTCCGGCATCCGTTCTACACGTCCTACATCATCTTCTGGATCGGATGGGGTATCGCGACCTGGTCGGTCTGGGCGGTGGTTCCGGTCGCCGGCATCGTTACGATCTACGTGATCGCAGCCTTGGACGAAGAGCGAAAATTTTCGCGGACAAGGTTGGCCGATGCCTACGACGCTTACCGCACGCGGACCGGTCTGTTCTGGCCGCGTTTTGCCCGCAGCCGGCAGGAGATGCAGCCGGCATCGGACGAAAGTGGTAGGGTCTAAGACACTGGATTGAATCGAGGACTTGCGACGATGAAGATTATTGCCTGCGGCAGCGTGCCGACGATTGTTGCGCCGGAAAAATACTTCACTGGCCGGGTTTTGCAGACGCCGATCATCGAGAAAGAGGCGCCGGCGCGGCTCAGAGCCACGCTGGTCAGCTTCGAGCCCGGCGCTCGCACCCACTGGCACACGCATCCGCTCGGCCAGACGCTCTATGTCACATCCGGTGCCGGTCTCGTGCAAAGCTGGGGCGGGCCGCTGCAGGAGATCAGGGCCGGCGACGTCATCTCCTTTGCGGCCGGCGAAAAGCACTGGCACGGCGCCGCGCCCAAATCGGCGATGACCCACATCGCCATGCAGGAGGCGCTCGAGGGTGTGCATGTCGATTGGCTGGAGAAGGTGAACGACGAGCAGTATGGCGGCTGAAACGTCTCAGACCAGCGCGGCGGTAAAGCGCTGGATGCGCGTGCAGGCCTCTTCGAGCAGAGCCTCCGACGTGGCGTAGGAGATGCGGAAGTTCGGGCCGAGGCCAAAGGCCGAGCCGAAAACAACCGCCACGCCCTCGGCCTCGAGCAGTTCCGAGCAGAAGGTTTCGTCGCTGTCGATCACCTTGCCGCTCTTGGTCTTCCTGCCGATCAGCTGGGCACAGGAGGGATAGACGTAGAACGCACCCTCCGGCGACGGACAGGTGATGCCGCGCGCCTGGTTGAGCATCGAGACGACGAGATCGCGCCGGCCCTGGAAGATCGCCTTGTTCTTCGGGATGAAATCCTGCGGGCCGTTCAGCGCTTCGACCGCCGCCCATTGGGCGATGGTGCAGGCGCCGGAGGTCTGCTGGCCCTGGATCATGTCCATCGCCTTGATCAGCGGCACCGGGCCTGCCGCGTAGCCGATGCGCCAGCCGGTCATGGCATAGGCCTTCGACACGCCGTTCATCGTCAACGTGCGCTCATAGAGCTTAGGCTCGACCTCGGCGATGGTCTTGAAGACGAAGTCGCCATAAGTCAGGTGCTCGTACATGTCGTCGGTCAGCACCCAGACATGCGGGTGCTTCAACAGCACGTCGGCCAGGCTCTTGAGTTCCGCTTCGGTGTAGGCTGCGCCCGAGGGGTTCGACGGCGAGTTCATCAACAGCCATTTGGTGCGCGGCGTGATCGCCTTTTCCAGCACGGCCGCCGTCAGCTTGAAGCCGTTGTCGATGGAGGTGTCGGCAAAGGCCGAGGTGCCGCCGCAGATCGCCACCATTTCGGGATAACTGACCCAATAGGGGCGCGGGATGATCACCTCGTCGCCGGGGTTCAGCGTCGCCATGAAGGCGTTGAACAGGATCTGCTTGCCGCCGGTGCCGACGATGGTCTGCTCCGGCCGGTAGTCGAGATTGTTCTCGCGCTTGAATTTTTTTGCGATCGCATCGCGCAGCGGCACAATGCCGGATACCGGCGGATATTTCGTCTCACCGCGGCGGATCGCCTCGATCGCGGCGTGCTTGATGTTGTCGGGGGTGTCGAAGTCCGGCTCGCCGGCGCCCAGCCCGATCACGTCGCGGCCAGCGTTTTTCAGCTCGCGAGCCTTCTGCGTCACCGCGATGGTCGCGGAAGGCTTTACGCGGGAAAGGACGTCGGCAAGAAAGGCCATGAGAAATATCTCCAGAAAGGACCGGCGCGGCGAAGGCGCCGCGGCGCCTCTCATGTCGCATCGTCTTGCCAAGCGCAAGCCCAGCGCAGGCATTGTCGAATGAGCCAGCGCGCAATGCTGGCAACAATAAATTCATCAACGATCGGTAAAAGCTTGAACGGCAGGACCGTGGCCGGTCCGCCAGTCTCGCACAGCGAGGAACCGTGACACGCAGCATCGGGCTTGCCCATATCATCCGCCATGATGACGGCACCGCCAGCGGTGTCTGGGGGGTCTATACGCTGCAAAGCGCGTTCCAGCCGATCTTCGCCTTCAACAAGGGCAAGCTTTCCGTCGTCGCGTTCGAGGGGCTGATCCGGCCGTTCCGCGAAGGCGAGCCGCAGCCGCCAATGAGTTTCTTCAACAGCTGCCCGGCGGTCGACCGCCTGCATATCGAGGCGCTGACACGGACGCTGCACCTTCTGAACGCCGGCGCCTGCCTGCCGCGAGACGCCTCCATCTTCATCAATTTCGATCCATCGGTGTTCACCGACCGCAGCATCGCCGACAAGGCGCTGCGCGACATGCGGCTGGTGCTGCACGAGGCCGACATCGATCCGCGCCGCGTCGTCTGCGAGGTCACCGAGCAGAAATCGGCGTCGCAGGAAACGCTCTACAATTTCGTCGAGGCGCTCAGGGGCAATGGTTTACGCATTGCCGTCGACGATTACGGCGCGGACGAATCCGACATCAATCGCATCAAGGAACTCAGGCCAGACATCGTCAAGTTCGACGCCGACTGGATCATGACGCTGATGGAGTCCGGTGCCGGCTTCGCCTTGCTGACCGCTATGGTGACAAGCTTCGAAGAGCAAGGCATCCGTACGGTATTCGAGGGCATCGAGACGGGCTGGCAGCTCGAGCTCGCCGAAAAGTCGGGCGCCTCGATGGTGCAAGGCTTCGTGCTGGCACGCCCGGAGCTTGCACCGACCAGCTTTCACGTCTTCGACAAGGCCGGGCAAGCATCAGCGGTGTCGCCCGATAAGGACAAAGTTCCCGCGGCCGTTTCGCCATCGCGGCGGCCGATGCGGGCCTTTGGCCGCAGGGTGGCATCGTGACCGGGCGGGCCGACATGCGGCGCAAGGTCGGCGAAGCGATCTTTGCCGACGAGGTCGGCATTGAATATGGCGTCTACGGCGCATTCCGGCTGAGGAGCGCCTACCAGCCGGTCTTCGCGCCGCGCGGCAGGTTTCTCGCCGCCGTCGCGGTCGAGGGACTGATCGAGCCGCATCGTGCAGGCAGGCCGGTGGCACCGCAAATCTTCTTCAAAGGCGTGCCGGCAGCGGATCGGCTGTTTGTCGAAACCATGTGCCGGGTGCTGCATTTGCGCAACTTCCGCAACATCGGCGTCGACGGGCTCGACCTCTTCTTCAACTACAATCCGCTGATCAACGATGACCCCGCACGGGCGCTGGCCGAAATCAGGCTGATGACCAGGCATCTGACGGATTTCGGCCTGCATCCCGGCATGCTGGTCTGCGAGATTACCGAGCAGGCGGCCGGCGACAAGGTGCTTGTCAGCCTGGCGCGCGAGATGCGGCGCGACGGCGTCCGCATCGCCATCGACGATTTCGGCACCGGGCATTCGACCGAAGAAAGGGTAGCGCTGGTGCAGCCCGACATCGTCAAGATCGACGGCACCTGGTTCGCAGAATTCTGCCGCCATGCCGCCGCCGAGCGGTTTTTCCGGCCGCTGGTTTCGACGCTGCACGACCGTGGCGCCAAGGTGCTGGTCGAAGGCGTCGAGAACGCCACGCATCTGCGCGTCGCGCTGGATGGCGGCGTCGACCTGCTGCAGGGCTTTTACCTTGCCCGGCCGGCGCTGGCCGGTACGCTGTTCGACGAGGAGCCTCTGTCGATCGACAGGCTGCTTGGCAGGGATAACAACGTCATTCCCTTGTTCGGATGAATGCATCAGCGGCGCTGATGGTTACGCCAAAACAAATCACTGGATGAAGCCGCCGCTGCCGCGATAGAGGCTGGATCAAGCCCTGAGACGGGTGGTTGCGAGCAAGGGGCAGTACCGATGATACTCTATGGAATGATCGACAGCGGCAATTGCTACAAGCCGCGCCTGTTGATGGCCAAGCTCGGCATCGCTTTCACCAATGTCGAGGTCAGCTCGCACACCGGCGACACGCGCAAGCCCGACTATGTCGCGAAAAACCCGAACGCCATGGTGCCGCTGCTCGAACTCGACGACGGCCGGCGGCTGGCCGAATCCAATGCCATCCTGCTCCATCTCGCCGAAGGCACGCGTTTTCTGCCGGCGGACAAATACGAACGCGCGCTGGCCTATCAGTGGCTGTTCTTCGAGCAATACAGCCATGAGCCTTATATCGCGGTGCGCAGGGCGCTGCTGACCTTCCCTGAAAGAGCCAAGGACGCAACGCCCGAGCGGCTGGCGCTGACGCTCGAGCGCGGCAACAAGGCGCTCGGCGTCATGGACAAGCACCTGGCCGAGAGCCGCTTCTTCGCCGGCAATGCGCTGAGCGTCGCCGACATCGCGCTCTATGCCTATACGCATACGGCCGAGATGGGCGGCTTCCAGCTCGACGCTTATCCGGCGGTCGCCGCCTGGCTGAAACGGGTCGAGGCCGATAAGGGGCATGTGCCGCTGGAGTGGGTGGGGTAGTTCTGTCCTCACGCTTATCACCGCTTCGCGGCTCGCTCCGGGACGGGCGCACCAAAGGCGCGACGCCCGGTCGGGCTTGCGGCTTTCGGCCGGTGGCGTGAAATCCGGATAATGCTATTTCAGCAGGCGGTCATACTCGGAATGGATGCCTATCCAGAACCAGACCACGTCATCATGGTCGCGGACAGCCAGGGCGCGGTAGTTGAGATCAACCCGTGCCGACCAGTAGCGGCCGACCTGTTTGAAATGCAGCGAAGGGTGGAACGGGTCAGAACTCAATTTGGCGAAACGTCTGTTCGCCTTAGCTCTGATCACTGAGGGCAGTTTTGCGTAAGCCTCCCAAAACGAGGGAGTGGCAAAATGATTCACAGAGGCCGGGTCCGGCCGGCGCGATGATCAGCCAAGGCCTGCTCGGCAAGCTTGTCCAGCCTGCCGCCCTTGGCGTCGGCTTCGAACTGACGGTCCCACATGTCGGCCTGCAGCGCCTCGAACCATGCGGCAAACGCCTTGAGCTCTTCGGGGCTTAGTTCGGCGACGGATTTCTCAATCTGTTCAAGCTTGCTCATGGGTTGATGGTACCATATCTGGGTAAAAACACCACAAAGTGGTCCCATAGGACCAAGGTGGCGGTTCACCGGAGAGCAGACAGCAAAAAGGCGGGACAAAATCCCGCCTTCCCATGCTTGGTAGCCTGATCGGGAGCGTTTTGGCCGGGCCGGCAGCAATCTGCTGCTTCGGCTTGTCGGGGTCTTTCGCTCCGGCGCGCTTCTCGCGCGACCGCCAGTACATCCGTGACTTGCCGCGCGCCCCGCGCTATAGCCCGGCGCCCGCCATTCGCAAAATCAGGCTGCCTTGCTCAGAGATCCAGCGGACGACTTGCCAGTGCGGCGGTCCTGCTCGATCTCGAAGTTGATCTTCTGGCCTTCGACCAGGGTCGACAGTCCAGCACGCTCGACTGCGGAGATGTGAACGAAAACGTCCGCGCCGCCGCTGTCAGGCTGAATGAAGCCGAAACCCTTGGTGGAATTAAACCACTTGACCGTACCTGTAGCCATTTCGATAGTCCTTTACGTTTGCTTTAGTTTGACTGGACCGAAACCCAGCCGGTTTGTATCGAGATTTTGGAGATAGAACGTCAGCAAACGCGAAGATCGCGAGGCCCGGATCGATCGGCCGAAATATCAATGGACCGCATATAATATGCTTTCGCGCAAAAAACAAGGCAGGGCGGAAAATGGCGCGGCGGCAACGCTGCCCAACGGCCGCCCCAATCGCGTGAGCGTCGTCGCTGCGCGCCTGACGCGGGAGGATCGCGCCGGCTTCGGGCGCGACCGGGTTTTGGGGAGAGGGGCCATGAAAATCGTTCTGCTTGCCGCTTGCCTGACGCTGGTGGCCGCCGAGGCGCAGGCGGTCTCGCGCTACGACCCGACCCGCATGAGCTGCGGCAAGGTGCAGGCGACGATCGCGCGCGAGGGTGCGGTCATCCTGCGCTACAGATCGGCGCGCGTGCCGGGCCTGGCGCTCTACGACCGCTACGTGCGGAGCCAGCAATTCTGCGACATCGGCGAGGTCAGGGCGCGGGCCTCGGTGCCGAGCACCGACACGAATTCCTGCATCGTCTACAAGTGCAAGCGGGTGGAGATCGACCGGCGCTTCCGCCGGCGCCTGCTTCCGGATTAGAGTGGGACGAAATGGTGCGCCGGGTGCCGGCCTCGCCTGAATATCAGCACACTTAAAACCCGAACGACACCTGCGCCGGCGGCGGCGGGCCGACGCGTACGCCTTCCATGGCCAGCATCTTTTCCTTGGTGGCCGAGCCGCCGGGGGCGGAAAAGCCGCCGATCTTGCCGCCGGCGGCAAGGATACGATGACAGGGGATGACCAGCGGCACCGGGTTGGCGCCGAGTGCGGCACCGGTTTCGCGCGCCAGCCCGGCATGGCCGGCGCGTTTGGCCAATTCGCCATAGGTGGTGGTTTCGCCGAAGGCGAGTTTTCGCGCCGCGTCATAGATTGCCAGGCGGAACTCGTCGACGCCGCTGAGATCGACCGGCACGTTGGAGAAATCGATATCCTCGCCGGCGGCATAGGCCTTGATCGACGCGATCAGCTCGGCAACCCATTGCGGTTCGGGCTTCGCAGGCTGCTCGGCGGCGGCATGGCGTAGCAGCCGGCGCTCGACCGCGTCGCGATTGCGCTGCGGCAGGCAGAGCCGGGTCAGTCCGGCATCGCTCCAGGCGATGCCCATGAAGCCGAGCACGGTTTCGAAGACCGCGTGGCCGGCGGTGGCATGAGAGGCGTCCATGGCGTGCTCCTTTCCGGAATCCTTCGAAGTACAAATCCAGAACAATATCGCATTTCCCGGCCCGGCTCGCCACCCGAAAACCGCCGGCTACCGCGGATTGCCCGAGGAAAGATGCTGGTGTAAGGACTTCTTAACACCCGACGAACCGGACCCGAGCGCCGCTTGCCAGCAAAATTCCTCTTTCCCGTCCTTGCGGCGGTGTTGGCCGTGGCCGCTCTCAGCGGTTGCACCTCGACTTCGCCGGTGACCCCGACGCCGGCCTTCACCGAAAATGCGGCCAATACCGATGCCGGCTTTACGTTGGCGCTGCCCGACACGGTTTCGGTGCTGCCGGAGCCGTCCGGCGTGGTCCAGACGGCGGCGCTGCCGATCGAGCCGGCCGCCGCCTTTGCCGGGCCGACGCCGCTGGCGGCAACCACCCCTGCCGTCATGACCGCCAATGCCCAGCCTGTTACCGCGACGCCAGCCGTCGCCATGCCGGTCACCCAACAGACCGCGGCCATGCCCGGCGTTCAGCCGGTTTCCTACACGGTGCCGCAGAACCCGGCCGTTCTGGCCGCGACCGACCCCACCGAGGGGCAGTCGAACGCCGGCGGCCGCAGCGAGATCGAGCGGCTGATCGAGAAATATTCCGCGCTTTACCAGGTGCCGGTCGATCTGGTGCGCCATGTCGTCAACCGCGAGAGCACCTTCAACCCGAAAGCCTACAATCACGGCCATTGGGGGCTGATGCAGATCAAGCACGCGACGGCGCGCGGCATGGGCTATGACGGGCCGGCAAGCGGCCTGTTCGATGCCGAGACCAATTTGAAATATGCGGTGAAATATCTGCGCGGCGCCTGGCTGGTCTCAGGCGGCAACCCCAAGCGCGCCGACCGGCTCTACCAGAGCGGCTATTATTACGACGCCAAGCGCAAGGGGATGCTGGGCGAAACCGGCCTCGGCAGCGATAGCCTGCGCCGCCGCATGCAGCCCGATGCCTGAGCCGCGCCCGCCGGCGCCAAACGACATCCGCCTGCGCAAGATCCTCGACGACACGCTTCTGGCGCCGCGCTGGCCCGAAGGTTTTTTCATGCGCGGCTTCGAAGCCGCCGATGCACTCGCTTTGCATACGCTGTTGACCGCGGTGTTCGACGACGGCGCCGACGGGCCGTTCGACGAATGGTGGCCGCGCATTTCGGCCGACGCGGAATTCGACCCAGCTTTGTGTTTCCTGGTCATCGACGGCAAGGGCCGGCTGGCGGGCGCGGCGCTCTGCTGGACGCGGGCTTTCGTCAAGGATCTTGCCGTCCACCCGGAGGCGCGCGGCAAGGGCATCGCCGAGGCGCTGATGCGGCACGCGTTTGCGGTGTTTCGCGCGCGGGGCGCCGAGCATGTCGATCTCAAGACCAACACGGTCGAGAACGCCGCCGCCGTCCGGCTCTACGAACGGCTGGGGATGTTCGAAGTCGACTGGGCGGGGTGAGGCGCGGTCGACAAGCCGACGAACGCCCGGAGCCATGGTGGAGGGCAGGGACCGAGCGCAGGATCCGGAAAGGAAATGGCCACCAAGGCGGCAGGTCGCGTCTTGCCGGTCCGGGCGTCAAGCTGCGACGTTGCGATTCGCGCGGGGGTTTTGACGAAACCGGAGAAACATGCGGCGTTTGCTTTCCAGAACCGGCCTCGCCACCTCGATCCTCGCCGTTCCGCTGTTCGCGGGC
The DNA here is from genome assembly GCF_040322355.1 of Mesorhizobium sp. M0145. Taxonomy (NCBI): domain Bacteria; kingdom Pseudomonadati; phylum Pseudomonadota; class Alphaproteobacteria; order Hyphomicrobiales; family Phyllobacteriaceae; genus Mesorhizobium; species Mesorhizobium sp. M0145. The sequence continues at coordinate 566 of NZ_JAMYTK010000019.1, read as the reverse complement.
GTGGCGCGGGCCGACGATTGCGCCAATGCGCAGGACCAGGGCACCTTGAACGAATGCGCAGGGAATGCGTTCGACAAGGCCGACAAGAAGCTCAACGATGCCTACAAGCAGATCGAAGGGCGGCTGAAGGGCGATGCGGAGACCAAGAAGCTGCTGGTCGATGCTCAACGCAACTGGGTTGCTTTCCGCGACGCCGAATGCGCTTTCCAGGGCGGCCCGCGCGAGGGCGCCGGCAGCATGTATCCGATGGTCGTCTACGATTGCCAGACGGCTCTCACCAACGACCGGGTGAGGGATTTCGAGAACTATCTCAATTGCCCGGAAGGCGAGGTCAGCTGCCCGGTGCCGGCGCAGTAGCGTCGGGCGATTGGCAATCGCATATGGGGGTCCCCCTCATCCGGCCGCTTCGCGGCCACCTTCTCCCCGCCGGGGAGAAGAGGCTGGCATCAACGCCGACGACCTCCTCTCCCCTCGGGGAGAGGTCGGATTGCCCCGAATTGCCCTTCACAATTCGGGTGGGCCTACGGGTGAGGGGGTCTTCTTCCGCCCGCCGCAAAAAAAATCGG